>NZ_JBVJPE010000025.1:0-57124 GCF_055582805.1 Streptomyces sp. NPDC107498
ATGAGTCCCGGGGCGGCGTAGGAGAGTCCGATGCCGGCGGCGGCGATCCCGCCGCCGACGGTGGGGGCGAGCAGGGCGGTGGTCTTGGCCCACGCCGGGATCGGCTGCCCGGCCAGGGCCGGGGCGAGCGCCGGGGCGGGGTGGGTGTAGGCGAGGGTGCGGACCCCGTTGGGGAGGGTGACCCAGTCGACGCCGGGCGGGATCTCCGACGGGAGGATCACCGGCCGCCGCACCGTCGCGGGGCGCTCGTACGGGTCGGCGTAGGGGGTGGTGGGGGTGATCTCATAGGGGGTGTCGGCGTGCACAATGCGGTCCCTTCAACGGCGGCGGGCGGCGCCTCTCGGTGAGGTGCCGCCCGCTCGGGTCGGTGACGCTGTGTGGGTCTAGTGGTCAGTGGACAGTGGCTACTGGATAGTGGAAACAGCCCAGTTCAAGGCCCCTGCTGTCCAGTAGAGGGCCTTTCTAGTGGCTAGTGGAAAGTTTCCAGTGGCCACTGTCCAGTAGCTCTCTGTACGGGCGGTCAGGCGTGGTCGGGGTGGACGTAGACGGAGTGCGGACCCCGGTCGCGGTAGACGAGTTCGCCCCGCTCGGCCGCCGCCTTGAGCACGGCCCGGACGGCGTGGCGACTGCGTCCGACGGTGTCGGCGACGGCGGACGGCTTCATGCCGTCTGGCCCGGCGGCCTGGATCGCGGCGATCGCCGTGGGCAGCCAGTCCGGGCCGCTCTGCTCCTCGCGGTCCTTGCGGAGGGCGGAGAGGTTCAGCCCGGCGGGCGGCTGCTCGCCGTCCGGTTCGGTGCCGGGTTCGGGGGTGGTGCCGAACTGGGCGTCGATCTCGGCCATGAGCCTGGCCGCGAGCGCGTCCGCGTCCAGCTCGGCCGCCGGGGCGGGCGGCTGCCGGTCGCGGTGGGCGGAGAGGTTGAGCCCGGGCCGCTTCGGCGCTTCCTCGGTGACGGCCGGTGCGGCCGAGGCGGTGGTGAGGGTGTCGCCCATCCACGCGATGCGGGCCGCGTCCCAGCGGCGGGCGTAGTCCGGTCCGGCCGCCTTGGCCGACTCCTCGTCCAGCCGGGGATGGAGCGAGCTGGTGGCGCGGACGATGTCGGCGATCTGGTTCGGTTTGATCCGCCAGGCTTTGAACAGGCCGGCCGGGGACTCCGGGGTGCCCATGAACCCGGCGCCCTTGTAGGGGGCCTGGGTGACCTTCAGGCCGCGGGCGCCGGGGAAGACCTTGGACAGGTCCATGCCCTCGACTTCCCCGCCGGTCAGGCAGACCCGGGCCTTGGCCTCGCGGCGGATCATCAGGTTGCCCAGCACCGACCCGGTCGCGCCCAGGGCGGTCAGGACGGTGCGCAGGCCCATCGCGCGAAGGAGCCGGATGACCTCCAGGATCTTCCCGGCGAGCTTGCGCATCTGCGGATCCGAGCTGGCGAGGATCTCGGCGCCCTCGTCGATGACGAGCATGATCTGCGGGATCTGTGCGGAGACGGGCAGCAGGTCGGTGTTCGCGCGGGCCATGAGGTCCTGGTAGGCGACCTTGCGGTGCTTGCCGACCCGCAGCGCCGCGTCCAGCATGAGCATGGCCTCCTCGTAGGAGGCGGCGAGCCAGTCGATCCCGGGCCGCACCGGTTCCCCGCCGGTGTTGTTGAGGGCGGGGCGGACCCAGGGCAGGCCGGCCGATCCGGCGTTGAGGTCGATGACCCAGGTCAGCATGTCGGTGGCGCGGGCGAAGGACGCCAGGACGTCGTGGACGAAGTTCGTCTTGCCCGACCCGGTCGGCCCGACGATCAGGGCGCACTGCTCGCGCAGGTAGGCCCGCACCTCCCGGCCGTCCGGGCGCACGCCCCAGGGCAGGCCGGTGTGGATCGACAGGGGGCTGTAGTCGGTGGGGTATTCGATCTCCCCGGCCAGCACGTTGACGGTGGTGACGTCGATGAGGACGCGGCCCTGGTCGATGCCCTGGGAGGCGGTGGCGGTGCAGCCGTGCGGCAGCCGGGCGTCGGCCGACAGCTGCGGCGCGTACTGGGCGATCCGCTCGTAGGTCACCCCGCCCGGCGGGAGTTCGGCGTCGATGGTGAAGCCGGTCCCGGTCGGCCACATCTCCACCGCCAGGACCCGGATGGTGATGCCGCCGCACACCCGCTGGACGCGGTCGACCCACTCCGCGGCGATCGCCCGCCGCTCGGCCGACAGCTCGCGGGCGACCTGCCGTTCGGCCGCCGCGAGGGACTCGAGTTCGCGGGCCTCCTCGTGGAGGAGGGTGGAGCGGGCGGCGGCGCCGATGCCGACCCCGAGGGTCGCGAGAGAGCCGAGGGCGGTCCAGGTCAGGGGGCCGGTGGTGATGGCCCAGGTGGTCCAGCCGGCGCCCAGGAGCCAGGAGGCGGCGCGCATGGCGATGGTGCGGGCGGCCAGGCGTTCGCGGAGGCTGGTGACGGTGTGGCCGAGGGCTCCGGCGGCGCCGGCCGCGAGGGCCCATCCGGCGGGCATGCCGGTGGCGGCGCCGGTGGTGGCCAGGGCGAGGGCTCCGGTGGTGGCGGACAGGGCGCCGGTCACGGGTCCGTGACCGGCCGCCCAGTCCCACACCGGCCCCGTGCTGTGGGCGGTGGTGGGTGCCATGGTCAGACGTTCCATCCCTTCTCGGCCTCGGGCCCGTTGCGCGGGTCCTCGTGGCGGGCGATGTCCTGCTCGTGCGCGGTGCGGAACAGCGGCCCCATGTCCTCCGCGACCGCCACCGCCGACATGAGGGCGCCGAAGATGTCGTTGAAGCCGTCGGCGACCTCCTTCTCCAGCGGGAATTCGGAGTCGGCGCGCTCGGCCAGGATCTTCATCACGTTCGCCACGCTGGTCAGCGCGGCCGGGAGGCCCTCGACCATGGCGAGAATCTCCATGGCGTTCTCGGGCTCATAGCTGTTGGCGGCGGCTTCCATCTCCGCCGCGTACTCCTCGAACCGGAAACCCGACACGATCTCTCCCTCGGTGCTCTCACTGGTGGGGGTGGTGGGGACGAGGCCGGCCGGACGCTCGGCGGTGTCCCCGATCTGCTCGCCGTCCTGCTCGGCCGCCGCGTCGGCGGCGGCCTCGTCCTGCTCGCGCTGCTCGCGGATGGCCTCGTCCCGGTCCTCGCGCTCGGCGAGGGCCTGCTTCATGAGGCGGGCGTAGAGGCGGCGGCCGGGGTGCTGCAGCCACGCCCAGCCGAGCTTCCGGCCGAGGGGGGTGGTGACCAGGCCGAGGAGGCCGAGCGCCCCGGCGAGGAGCGCGGCGAGCAGGCGGCGGCCCTGGAACCGGGCGGCCGATTTCCACAGCGCCTTGCGGGCCTTCGCCCGCGCCGGGGCCTTGCGGACCTCGGAGCGCTGCGCGGCCACCTTTCCGGCCGCCTGCTGGTCGCGGGTCTTGCGCAGCCGTCCTACGGCCGTGCCCCGGGCAGTGCCGAGGCGGCCGGCGGCCTTGCCGACCGCCCGGCCCAGTGGGCCCTTCTTGGCAGCGGCCGTGGTGCGGGCATCGTTCTTGGCGGCCCGGCGGGCGTCGGCGATCTGACGGCGGGCCGCCGTCGTCTCCGCCCGTCGCCCCGCCTTCGACGGTGACGCCGAACGGGCCTGCTCGCGCAGCGCCTTGACCTGCCCGATCCCGCCCCGCGGCTTCACCGGGGACGAGGCGCCGGACGGCGACGCGCCGGTCCCGGCCGCACGCGGCCCGGCACTCTTCGACAGGCCCGTCTTCCGGCTGCCCACGCCCGCCGGTGTGCCGGCGGACCGCAGCGCACCGGACCGGGCACTCCGGCCCGACGCGGCAGACGCTCCGGCCCGCTTCCCGAACTTGCCCCCGGCGGCGGAGCCGGAGCCGCGCCGGGGTTGGGCCGGGACACCGCCGCGCCCGCCGCGCGAGCCACCGGCCGACCTCCCCGCCGAGCCGGCGCTGTTCTTGCCCGCCTTCGCCTGCCGGGCCTGCTTCGCGGTCTTGTTGGTGCGGGCGGTGGTGGTGCCCAGGACGACGGCGCCGGTCACGGCGACGGCCGCCGCGACCGGTCCGCCGACCAGCGCGGCCCCGGCCAGCAGCGTCACCGTCGCGTTCGCGCCGGTCAGGGCGAGGGGGACGACCGGCCAGCCGCCCGCCGTGTGCTCCACGGACGGCTTTCCCACGGGGGCGGGGGTCTCCTCGGCCGGGCCGGGGGACGGCTCGGCCGGGGGAAGCGGGGCCGGGTCCGTGAGGATCGGTTCGGTGCTGAGGTCCGTCACCGGTCCACCCCCTGACCGGTCAGCTCGTTCATCTCCAGAGCGAAGTAGACGACGATGGAGCCCTCCATCGACGGGTACTGGCGGACCGCGTCGAGCCGGAGCCGGTTGAGGATGTCGAACCGGGTGTCCCACGGGGCCGGGGTGTAGGTGCCGGAGATCGTGCAGGCACTCATCTGACGGTTCTGCAGGGACAGCACGTACATGTGCGTGCCCTGTGCGGTGTTGCTCTCCACGAGAAAACCTCCAGGTCAAGCAGCGAGTTGAGGGGCGTCCGCGCACGGGACGCACATGCCGAGCGACGGCGGGATGCGATATCCGGCATCCCGCCCACAGGCGGGGCAGATCCGGCGGGCGGCGTTCGCCCGCTCCAGGGCCGCCCACCGGGCCGGGGTCATCGGACGGACCGGGCGGGCCAGGTCGATGCGGTAGAGGAAGGCGACCAGCGGACCGCGCCGGCGGCGGGGGCGTTCGAGCTGGGCCACCACCGGCTGACCGCCGGGCCGCAGCCCCAGCGCCCGCAGCTGCCGGAACGTCGCCAACCCCTCCGGCGCGAGGCGCCAGCGGTAGACGGGGATCGCACTCACCGGCCGGCCGCCTCAAGGGCACGGGCGGCGGGCGCCTCGCGCAGTTCCTGGTAGCGGGCGGTGACCCAGCCCGTGGACCAGCCGCACAGCTCGGCCGCCTGCCGGACCGGCAGTCCGGCGGCGAACGCCGCGGCTACCGTCCGGCGGGCCTTCTCCTCGCCCTGCTTCTCCTGGGCGGGCCCGGCGGCCAGAAGTTCGGCGCGTTCACGCTCGGCCCGCTCCTCCCGCTCCCGCTGTTCACGCGCGGCCTGCTCTGCGCGCTCCCGGCGCTCCTTCTCCATCCGCGCGGCGGCCTCGCGTTCATGGCGTTCACGCTCCAGCCGCTGCTGTTCACGCTCGCGTTCAGCGCGTTCACGGGCCTCATGCTCCGCCCGCTCCTGCGCCTCCTGCCGCTCCCGCTCCTCGCGCCGGGCGCGCTCCTCCCGCTCGGCCTGTTCACGGACGAGCGCGGCTTCGTGCTCGCGCTGTTCACGGGCCATCCGGGCCTCGAACTCCCGCGCCTCACGGGCACGGCGCTCGGCCGCCTCGGCACGCTCGGCGGCGGCCTGCTCCCGCGCCGCCGCCTCGGCCCGTTCACGGTCCTGGATGGCCGTGAGCGCGCTGGTGATGGCCGCGCGGTAGGCCAATCCGGTCTCGGCCGTGACGATCAGCAGCAGCGGCGCCACCGCATGCACCGCCACCCCGACCAGGTCTTTTGCCAGGGCGGAGTCGGCGATGTTCAGGGCCAGGGTCATGCCGCCGGTCATCCACCGCAGCACCACCGGCCACCGGCCGCCGTGCCCGCCCAGGCGGGCCAGGACCGAGTCCAGCCGGACCACAATGACGACCGCCGCGTCCACGACGAGGGGCAGGATCGGGGCGGCCCACCGCCAGTCCTGGGGGGTGTGGGCCCGCATCAGCGGGGTGACCGTGAGGATCGAGTAGAGCATCGCCCCGGCCACGATCAGCCAGGTGCCGACCGACAGGGCGCGCTCCGCTGAACGGATCTGAACACCGTTCACGACACCGCCCCCGAACCCGCCAGCACCGGCTCGACGGCCGGGACCTCCGCGTAGCCGACCAGCGTCACCTGGGCTCCGGCGAACGTCCCATGAACGCGCAGGGCGCGGGTCCGGCCGCCGGCCTGAACGCGGTGAACGACGCCCTCGGGCGCGATGTTCAGGGCCTCGCGCCATGCCTCGAACCCGGTCAGGTCGTCGTGGAACGTCAGCTCCAGCCGCTCCGGGTAGAGCGTCGAGACCTCCACGCACGGCGCCGGCAGGTGCGCGAACTCCACCGCCAGCAGCCGCAGCGCCAGCAGCGGGGCGGACAGGTCCGCCAGCGTCCGGGCCCTCACGCCGCACCGCCCGCCCGCAGCGCGACGGCGCGGTTGGTCAGGTCCCGGCGCTCGGCCAGGACCCGGTTGCGGGCCCGGCGGATGCGCCGCTCGTCCAGCCCCGTGGCCGGCCGGTCCAGCGTCTTGATCTCCGCGTCCAGCAGGTCGACCTCCGCCAGGATCAGCGGCATCTCCAGCTCGACCGCGTCCAGCTCCGCATCCGACGGCTCACCGTCGAACGCCAGGGCCCCGCTGGTGGCGGGGAGTGTGATGATGGACTTCATTGGGTGTGTTCCTCTCAGACAGGAACGGCCCGAACCGAGCCCCCGGAGTAGCCGCTCCGGGGGCTCTCGCCGTTGGAACCAGGGATCTCCGGCTCCCCTCGGCCCCGCCCGTACGGCACCCCGCGAACGAGGTCCGGACGGGCGGAGGAGGCAACCGGCCGCAGCACCGCTGCGCAGGTGACCTGACATCCGCGAATCACCGGATAGCCCGGTGCGCCGAAGCGGCGGATCAGGGGGACGCGGTGGGCATCGCCGCCATGCCGGTCAGGCACGGACGGACGCCCCGGGGTCTTCGTCGGTACATGAGCACCCCCTCGGGTCAGGTGGACAGGAACAAGCACTGCAAGGGGGACCTGTGTCCCCACTCTCCGGCCGTTGCTCGCGGTCACCGGGCCACCTCGCCAGTACGGGCCGAAACCCTGTTCCACCTGGCCTTTAGCGGGATTGCAGCGTCCCCGCCCTGAACTGCGGATCCAGACATACGAGACCCGTTCGAGTTACCTAGGTAACTCGCTTGAGATGAAGTTACCTAGGTAGCTTGCCTGGGGTCAAGCTCCCCGTGGCACGTGATGGGAATGACCTAGGTTGGTTAGGCTCTACGTATGGACTGGAACCCGGAGAAGCCCCCGAACGCCAAGGAGATCGCCGCCAAGTTCCGCAAGGACATCGGCGACGGCGTGTACCCGGCAGGCACACAGCTTCCCGGGGCCAAGGGGGTGGCGAAGCATCTCGGTGTCGGGCTCATGACTGTCCAGAGCGCCTACAAGCAGCTCGCCGAGGACGGCCTCGTCGTGGGCCGGCAGGGCAGCGGGACTTACGTCCTGGACCCGGAAAAGGGCAGCCAGACCGCCCAGGACGTCGCGCTCAGCCTGCGGGAACTTCAGGACCATGTCGCTCTGCTCACCTCCCAGCTCAGTGACCTTCAGGGCCGGGTGGAGCGACTCGAAGCCGTTCCAACCAGCCCGTCTGACAAGAACCAGTAGGCCGCATTTCGCGTCGATCCACAGCGGACAGGGTTAACAGTCAGCCGCTGTTACCTGTTAACTCCCCACGTCAGGGGCGCGATTGGGCATCATGTGGGCCTGCCGCGTTACCTGACTTGGGGGAGCGATGAAGACGAAGCTGCAAGCAGCTCGAACCGCGCGGGGGTGGCCCCAAGCTGTACTCATGGACGAGATGGCGGACGCAGCCTTACGACTTGGGATCCAGCTCCCGTCCCGTAGCAGCCTGAAGACACAGATCTCGATGTTCGAAAACGGCCGACGGGACCCAGGCCCGGAGTATCAGGCCCTGTTCTGCGAGGTGTACCAGGCGACCCGTAAGGAGCTTGGGTTTGCGGTGGAATCAGCGCCTTCTCAGCTGGACCAGCTGCCCTCGCTGCCTGCTCCACGAGCGGCAGCGCTGAAGGCCACGCCTGAAGCCATCGAGTACTTGAAATCCGTGTTTGTCCAGCACATCCAGGCGGAACCGGTGGTTGGGCCACGGTTCCTTGTGCCGGCCGTTCAGAGCCAGATGCCGCTCATCGAAGAGCTCTGCAAGGAGGCACAAGGTCCGTTGCGGGACGAGGCGATCCGCGTAGGTGCCCGGTACTCGGAACTTCTCGGTTGGCTCCATCAGGATTCGGGGGATTCCCAGTCCGCCATGCTCTGGACCAACCGGGCATTGGACTACGCGGCCGAACTGGATGACCCGACCTTGAGCGCGTACGTCTTCCAGCGCCGCAGCAACATCGCGGCGGAGGCCGGGCAGGCCGGATACGCGGTCGGGTTGGCGAACGCGGCCCTCAAGCAAGCACAGAAGTTACCCCCCGACGTCCGCGCTGTGGCCCTCCGGGCGCGCGCCTACTCCGAGGCCCTGCTGGAACACCCCGACGACTCGGCGCGGGCGCTTGACGAAGCCCGGACGCTCGCTGATCACGAGATGGATCCTGCCGGGCTGGCTCCGTACTGCTCCGTCTCGTACATCGACATGGAGGCGGCGACCTGCGCCTTGCAGCTGCGGCGCCCGGAGGAGGCCTTGCGGACACTAGCGGCGAGCCTCGCCCGGTGGCCGGCCGAACAGCAGCGTGACCGTGGTCTTGCCCTGGCTCGCCTCGCAACCGCATACGCTCAACTTGAAGACGTAGAGGGCGCCTACGGCGCCGCATCAGAGGCCGCCGCGATCGCTCAATCCACCGGATCCGCACGGATCCTCGCTGAGCTTCTACGGCTTCAGCCCCTCCTCGCCCGCTGGCGGAAGCTGGTCGAGATTGCCGATCTCAACCACCTATTGGGCACTATGAAAGGCAGCTGACTCGACCAGAGGAGAGCCGTGAACCTGCTTCCCACCGTCACCACCGTCGATGTACAGAACCAGGCCCCCCGTGTGGCCGTGCTGCCCATCGGGTCGTACGAGCAGCACGGCGCCTACCTGCCCCTCATCACGGACACGGCCATCGCCTGCGTCATCGCTCGCGAACTCGCCGCCGTCTATCCCGTCCTCGCTCTGCCCCCGATCACCATCGCGTGCAGCCACGAGCATGGGACATGGCCTGGCACCGTCAGCATCAGCGCGCGCACTCTGCATGCCGTGATCAGCGACATTTCCGCCTCCCTGGAGGCGTCCGGAGTGCGAAAGCTCGTCCTCGTCAACGCTCACGGCGGCAACTACGTGCTGTCCAACATCGTGCAGGAGGCCAACCTCACCGAGCCGCGGATGAGCCTCTTCCCGCAGGGCCGAGAGTGGAACCGAGCACGCGAGCACGCTGGCCTGTCCAGCAGCGCCCACGACGACATGCATGCCGGGGAGATCGAGACCTCGATCCTGCTCCACTCAGAGCCCGCCCTCGTCCGCCCCGGCTACGAGGGAGCCGACCACGACGCAAGCGACCGTCCGTTCCTGCTCACGCTGGGCATGAAGGAGTACACGAAGTCCGGGGTCATCGGCTTCCCCTCTCAAGCCACGGCCGAGAAGGGGCAAGCGGTTCTCTCCAGTCTCACAGACAGCTTTGCTGATCACCTGACGGCTCTCGGAGAGGTGTAAGCCCACGCTGAGCAAGTCGCTTCCTGGCTTTGTTCACGAGAACGGGCTCTGGCACAACTTCTGTGAAATCGAGCCGAGCCCCGGTGGCTGAGGCCGGAGCCTCTGGCGAACTGGCAGGTCGGCGGCATGCTCGGCGCGGTCCGGGCGCGCGGGTCGCGGGCGGCCGGCTCGGAACGTCGGGGCCGGGGCGGCGTCGCGCGTTGCTCACCGGTCGATTCTCCCCGACCCCCGTGCCCGGTCCAGGGGTCTCTTTTACTGCATCTGGCGGGCCGCTACTCGGATGGCCTGTGCATAGGGGGCATCGAAGCGGCGCGTTTCCGGGGGGAGGTCGTGGAATGGCACTAGTGCCTGGTGTGAGCTGTCCACCGACTGCATCCAGGCGGACCAGGCGTTGTGGACGTCCTCGTCAGTCACCTGTTCCCCCTTGGCTTTCAGCAGCACGGCATAGATGCGGAACAGATCATCTGAGTCTGGCGGCGGTTCAGCTTCGGGGGGCAGGCAGGACCGGATCAGGTCGGCGAGCGGATCAAGGTAGGTCACGTGGTTAGTGTGCCCACAAGTAGCAGCACATGTACCGCTGCGAACACCACGGGAACGACTCGCTCGGAGTCGCCCAGCTCTGCGTAGCGCTTGCGCCAGCCGGTGATCGGATCGCTCTTCAGCTCTTCCCACTCGTCCGCGAAGATCTTCACCGGGAGGCGTTCCTCGATCTTGTTGATGCCCTTGAACTTCGCGGTGTTGAGCTCCCGGTAGCTTCGGAGTTGCAGCCACCAGGTGGCCGACAGAGTGACTCCGGCCAGGGCTACGGCTACAGATGCCCACCAGGGGGATTCGGCGAGCTTGGGGAAGCCGAAGCCGATCAGGCCGACGAATGTGGTCTGTACGGACAGGAAGAAAGCGTTAGCGGTTCCGCGTCGCGCGGAGATGCGGTCGGCCATCTCGACGGCGAGCTTGTACAGCTCCAGGACCTCAGCTCGTCTGTTCGCCTCAGACGGTTCGGTCACCGACCGCCCCCGACGAGGGTCTTCAGGTTCGGCCAGGTCCAGTTGTAGACCTTGTCGCTGGCCTTGGCGGTGGTCGGCTTCTTGCCGGCCTGGCCGTTGTATCCGTTGAGCAGGAAGTAGTCGACCCCCTCTTCCTGGGCGATGGCGAGCTCGATGGCCACGCCTACGGCCTTGTCCGTGTGATCGCCGCAGATGACGATGACGATGTCCGAGGCCCGGATCCTGGCACGCGCCTTGACCTTCCAGTCCGGCGACGCCTCCTTGATCGACCAGTCATGGACCTCGAAGGGCGAGTCGGGGTTCTTGGCCTGCCCGATCAGCGCCTCCTTGAGGAACTTGTCGTAGTCGTAGTCGAAACTGACGAATACACGCTTCGGCATTCGCGCTCCTTACTCCATGTAGAGGCGTACGAGCGCATCGTATGGGTGAACACTGACAAGAGTCCCCGGAATATGCCGATCTGGTTGGACTGCACGTGAGAGGCCGTGGCGGAACCATCAAGCGGGGCGGCCCGGCAGTACTGTCCGGGGTGTGCCCTTAGGCGCCGGGCCGCACTCGCGCACGCCGTATCAGCACGGACTGCCGCCGCTCCCACGGGCGCGGCGGGGTGCCGGGTCGGTCGGCCCACCACCGAGACGGCACCGGGCGGGCCGAGGCGCCCCCAGGAGCGCGGGGGCGGGGGCGGCGGTCCATTCACCGGCCGCGGCGTGCTCGGCGGCGGTCAGGGCGCGTGGGTCGCGGAGGGTCGGGAATGTCGGGGCCGGAGCCGAGGGCCCGGCAGCGTGGTGCGACACTCACAGCCCGATTCTCCCCAAAGACCGCGTCTGTCGGTGTCTCACATGTGAGACACCGACACTAGGGAGTCCTGGCTTTGTTCCCGAGAACGGGGATGGAAGCGCAGGCCAACCGAGCGGTACTCCGTCTCAGTTCCCGTCTCATTCACCCCCGTCCGGAGCCGTTCACGACGGTCCACACATCGGGCAGCAGTACAGAGGCGAACGAAGGTGAACGGCAACGACTCGCCTGCCGACCAGCACGGACAAACCTGCAAAGCGAGTTACGCGGGTTCGATTCCCGCCACGGTCTCCACCTTTCTGACCGGGCAGAACGAGAGGGCGGCACTCCTTCGGGAGTGCCGCCCTCTGGGCCGTCCCGTCTCAGTCGGCCGGCAGCGTGGCAGCGGACGTGCCCGGCCGGCGGTACTGGTCAGCCGCTGACGCATTGCGCCGGAGTTGCAATGGGGTCGCGGGCGCAACATCCGCCTCTCCATTTTCATGGTGGGTCCGGCGCCGTGATCATGGCCGTCCGCCGACGGTGTCAGTGGTCGCCGGGCATCCCGCGGTGTCCTCGGGCGCCGGAGCCGCCGCGCCCGTCGCGGGAGTGACCCCGGGCCGCGGAGGCGGCGGCGAGGGCGAGGAGGGTGGCGACTGCGCCGGTGATGAGGTTGCTGGTGATGGAGCGGGTGTGGGCGACGTCCCCGGCGACGACCCAGGGGGCCACACAGGTCCAGATGCCGATGGCGGCGGCGGCCCATGCCATGGAGTGGGTGCGTTCGTAGGAGTTGCCGAGGCCGCCGAGAAGCAGCATGTAGGCAATGCCGGCGATGAGGTTGGTGACGGCGAGGGTGGTGAAACCGTTGAAGCCGACTATCCACGGGGACGCGGCGAGATAGAGACCGGTGACGAGGGCCAGGGCCTCGATCATCTGGGCCCGCGGAGTGGCGGCGGCGCGGTCGTGCCGGGCCCGCAGCTCCATCAGGTCGGGATGCTCTTCGATGGGCGCGTGATGGGTCGACGCCATGATGACCTCCAAAGGAACGGTGCTTATCCTTCCCCTACCCGTAAAAATGCCATAAACCCCGATTCAGGGGATTACTCTCATTCCCGGCAATCTCGACAACCTTGGTCGAGCGCCGGCGGACTTCTTCCGCCGGGCGGATCACTTCATCGCCGTCGTGACGGTCAGCGATCCGCCCCACGTCGAACGCCGAAAAAGCCAGGGATAGGAGCACAGGTCAACCGGGCGGTACTCCGTCTCGGTTTCCGTCTCATTCACCCCCGTCCGAAGCCGTTCACAACGGTTCACGCATCGGGCGGTGGTACGGAGGCGAACGAAGGTGAACGGCAACGACTCGCCTGCCGACCAGCACGGACGAACCTGCGAAGCGAGTTACGTCGGTTCGATTCCGATCACGGTCTCCGAGCGGGTCCCTTCGCGGGGCTCACGAGATCTTCACAGCGCGCCGCCCGGTGTGCGACAGTCCGCCCATGAACGATCAGGGCAGACGCAGACTGGGCGTCCTCATCGGCGTGGGCCTCGCCTGCGGCCTGCTCCCCGGCATCACCCTGGGCGGCGCGGAGACCGTCGACGCGGTCCTCGCCGTCCTGATGGCGGCCCTCGTCATGACGGTCCTCACCCAGCTGGTCTCCATCGGCCCCTCGGGCCGCGTCCCGCTCCCCGTCCTCCTGGCCCTCGGCCTCGCCGGCTTCGTCCAGGACGCCCTGATCTGGTGGCTGCTGTCCTGGCTGGGCCCGAAGATCGGCCACCTGCACGTCGAGGGCCTCGGGACGATCCTCCTCGCGGCCCTGATCACCCGCGCGGCGACCCTGCTCCTGTCCCAGCTGTCCCCGGCCGCCCGGACGGCCGAGGACTGACGGAGGGCCCGCCGCCCCGCTCCTGCTCGCCGCGCCACCTCTTCTCGGTGAGGACGGGCTCCTCGGAAAGCCCCGCGTCGCCCTCGCAGCCCAGCTTCCTCACGACGGCGAGCGTCACGGAGTGGAGGACGGTGAGGTAGGCCCGGCGGGTGGCGGGGGTGTTGGGGGGATAGGCGGTCTTCACCGGCTTCTCGAACTCGAACTTGGCCCCGATGAGGGCCGGTTCCTTGTCCGACCCCTTCAGCTGCGGGCTGGTGCACTCCACGAAGAGGTACGCCGACTTGTTGTCCGTGTTCGCCTCACGGCCCACCCCGTAGAGGTGCCGGCCCCCCGCCGTCCACTTGGTGCCGTCGTCGTACAGGCTGGCGTTCTCGGACAGCAGGACGTCAATCCTGGCACCGAGCCGGGAGTCGGCGTCGGTGACGACCGTGCACATCGCCGGATGCCCCGGCGGACGGCCCCCCCTCGCCCGGTCCTCGATCAGCGCCTCCGCCGTCCGCTCCAGGCCGATGCCTTCCGAGTGGTACCCCTCCGTGCCCAGCACCGTCTCCAGCTCTCCGACCGCCGCCGGAGAAAGCGTGCCGTCGCACTTCTGCGCGACCTGCGGCTCGTCCTCGCCACCACCTCCGCCTCCGCAAGCGGTGAGAAGCAGCCCGAAGGCCAGCGCGGTCGATACGGACGCGGACACTCTTCTCATCGTGTTCCTCGGGATTCCTGGTGGGGTCGGGGCGACGGCGGATCAGCCGGTCTCGGGGGCGTTGCCGGTCTGCCTGGCGTGGGCGTTGCCCTTCAAGTAGCCGTTGCTCACGGACTCGATCATGTCCTGACGGAAATCGCTGCTCACCTGGCTGCGGTGCTCGGACAGGAACCGTTCCATCGGGGACTCCGCGCTGTACCGACCGGCCGTGTACATGGCCGCGTTGTCGTCGTGGATCTGGTCCTCGGTCTTGTCCTTGTGATCCTCGATCGACTTGTCCGACCAGTCGCCGATGACCTGCCCGGCCAGCTGTTCCATGGCACCGGAGCCGGAGTCGACCGCGAGGGGGATGAGAACGGCGGCCGCACCGACGGCGGCGGTCGCGGGCAGGAAGGCGACGCCGGCGGCGACGCCCACCGTGGCGCCGAACTCCACCCAGCCGGCCTTGGCCTCCTGCGCCTTCTCGTACTCCTCGTGCTTCTTCATGCCCTCGGCCTCGACCTGGTCCCCGCGGGACTGGTCGAGCAGGCCCTGGAGAGTGGCCCCCGTGAAGGCGGCGCCCCGGGCGTGCCCCTCGTCGATCCTGCCGTCCGGGCCGACCTGCGCTTCGAGAACGCTGGTGGTGTACAGGCGCTCGGCGGTGGAGACCGTGGCGTAGGCGTCCGGGTGCTGGCCGAGGGTGCTCAGGAACTTGATCGCCGCGTCCTGCCCGAGCACCGGGTGTGCCGCCGTCTCCTTCGTCGGGTGGAAGGCGCTGTCCGGAGTGTTCTTGTCCAGGGCCCAGTTGAGGTCGTCGATGTAGCCGGCGCCGATGTTGCCGAGGCTGTCGGCCATCGTCGGCTGCCACTTCTTGAGCAGCTCGGCGTCCTCGCTGTACTTCGCGACGACATCCTTCATGATCGTGGCCGTGGTCTCGTCCCGCTTCAGCTCCGGCGTCGGGTCGTCCCAGGCGTGGCCCAGCGTCGCCGCCTCCAGGGCGTGACCGAGGGCGTCCGGCATGTACCCCATGGTCTTAGTGAGGTCGTCCGGGTTGTGTCCCTCGATGTCCGGGAAGAACGTGTAATCCTTGTTCGCGAAGAAGTCCAGGTAATTGGCCTGCTTGTCCTCCTTCTTCGGGTCCAGGTCGACCGTCCCGCCCACCGTGCCGTCCTGGTTGTACGACGTCGGCTCCTTCGTGAAGAAGTCCTTCGCCGCCTCCGGGCTGTGCCCCAGCGCCTCCAGCATCGGGATCATCGGGTCGAAGCCGGAGCCGTTGACGCCCGACGGGTTGTACTGGTTCTGCAGGCCGCCGCCGATCAACGGCTTGCTGTCGGCGAAGAGGTACGGGTCCTTCGCGTGGAGCTGGGTGACGTGCTCCGCGATCGGGACCAGGAACTTCTTGTCGTAGTCGCCGTAGCGCATGATGCCGCCGAGCAACTGGTAGCCGAAGGCCGGGTTGTTGTCGTACTTGGCGAGCGGGATGCGCTCCGTGCCGAGCCTGCGCATGTCCGCGGACCACTTCTCGGTCCACGCGTCGCCGCCCTGCGTGGCGGTCGCCAGGTTGAGCCCCATGTTCCTCTGGAGCTCCTGGACGTCGGCGAGGCGCTGCTTGTCGACCTTCGTGTAGTCGTACGTGTCCGTGGACAGCTGGCCGAAGAACTCCAGCGCGCCCTTCGGGCCCATGCCGTCGTAGAAGGTCCGGGAGAACTCCTGGGAGCCGCTGTTGTCCTTGAGCAGCTCGTTGAGGCGCATCAGCTCCTCGTGCGAGATGTCCCGGCCCTTCTTCGCCAGGTCGACGGCGCGCTGCGCCTCCTCGGCGTCGAGGCCGGTGTACTTCGGGGCGCTGAAGTCGTGCCGGTCGCCGGTGATGTCGGCCTTGAGCGCGTTGGAGCAGGAGACGTCGGCGTCGTCGCAGGTCTCGACGATCGCGTCGATCCGCCGCTGCATCGCCTCGATGTCGGCGCGCTCCTTGCGGACCATCTCCTGGAAGTCGGGGTCGTGCCGCATCCCCTGGTCCTTGGTCTGCGACAGCGGCTCGACGGCCTCGACCGTGCCGTCGGACCTCACCCGGAAGCCCTTGGCGGGGGCTTCCGTCTCGACGATCTCCTTGAGGTCGTCCTTCGCCTTCCTGAAGGCGGTGTAGCCGTCCTCCAGGACCTTGTGGATGCCGTCGGCCGCCTTGGCGGCGTCGCCGAACTCCTTCGCCGTCTTGTCCACGAAGGGCTTGGTGACCTCGGCGTTCACCCCGCGCCAGTAGTCGTCCCTGGCCTTCGCGGCCATCGTCGACCGCGCGTCCTGGGCGAGGGTGTCGAGCTTGCCCTTCATCGCGGCCCAGTCGTCGGCCGCGGTCTTCATCCTGTCGAGCGGCGCCTGGTAGACGTTGTCGAAAGTCAGCACAGCAGGTCCCCCGCCTACGTGAAGTACTCGTTGATCCTGGACGCCGAGAGGGCGGCCGCGATGTCCGCCTCTTCCTTCGCGTGCGAAGCCGCGCTGTAGTCCAGGTGGTTGGAGATGTTGGCGCAGGCGTCGAGCAGCGTGTTCAGCCGCGAGCTCCACGTCTCCTGGACGGTCGTCAGCGCGGAGCCGGTGAGGAAGCCGTGACCGGCCAGGCCCGCGCCCGCCTCCGTCGTGCTCGTACGGGCGTGGTTGCCGTCCTTGACCAGCCGGCCGTGCAGGGCGTACGCGGCGCTGCCGATGGCGCCGAGCTTGTCCTGGTCGACACTCAGGTCGGCGTTGCCCCCGCCGCCACCGCCGGGCTCCGGGGCGACCTGATGGAGCCTCGTGCTCACGTCGGCGGTCGGCGCGGTCCGTACGGACGCCCACTCCTGCTCGAACGACATGTTCTCCCCCCGCTGCTTCCGCGACCTCGTCACGTTGATCGTTCCGGCTTCGCCCCAGCAAGTTTCACGGCCGGGGAAGCACCGCGATCCTAGCCTTCGGGCGCCCGTTCGAGCGCGCCCTGGACCGGAAATACCGCATGCGCGAGATCGTCACGGCGCCCACACGCGTACTTCACCTTCGCAACTCGGACAGCCCGGACGTTCCAGGCCGCGGCCGCCCGCCCCGGACCGGGCCGCCGCTCTCCCGGACACGGACCTCCCCTCCCCCCTCGGTAGGCTCGTCCCGCCCCGTCGTCACGGGGGGCCGGAACGGCGGGGAACGTCCCCGTGGAACAACGGGGGGACGTACACGTGGAGCAGTCGCGCACGCGGGAGGAATCCGTGCGCCGGATCGGCCCGTACCGGCTGATCACCCGCCTCGACCCGCCCGCCCGGCCCGGCCGGGCCGGTTCCGTCGTCCCCTGCCGCCGGTTCGTCGCCCGTACGGCCGACGGGGAGCGCACGGTCCTCCTGAGCGCCCCGCTGCCCGGCGCCGACCCGGTCCGCTTCGCCACGGAGGCCGACGCGGCCCGCCGCCTCCTCGGCCCCTGGATCGCGCCGGTGACGGACCTGGCCGCACCGGGCGAACCCCCCTGGTACGCGACCCCCTACCTCCCCGCGCTCCCCCTCCCCGTGGCCCTCGCCGTCCACGGCGGGCCGCTGCCCGAGACGACCGTACGGGCCGTGGGCGCCGCCCTCGCCGAGGCGCTCGCCGCCGCGCACGCCCAGGACCTCACCCACGCCGGGGTCTCCCCCGCCGCGGTCCTGCTCACCGCCGACGGCCCCCGGCTGACCTGCTTCGGCGCGGTGCGGGCCGCCTCCGCCGACGGCGAGCCGCGCACCGGTCTGCCGGGCCTCGACCCGGGCGCGCTCGCCCCCGAGCAGGCGACCGGCGGCCGCCCCCGGCCACCGGGTGACGTCCACGCCCTCGGGGCGGTCCTCGCGTACGCCGCGACCGGCCACACCGTGCCCGAACGTGACGAACTCCCGCCCGGCCTGCGCCCGGTGGTCTCCTCCTGCCTGGCCCGCGACCCGGCGGACCGCCCGACCGCCGCCGGCCTGACGGCGGCCCTCGCGCCGCCCACCCCGCACCGGACGGTCCTCGACTCGGCCGGCACCCTGCTCACCCCCGGCTGGCTGCCCGGCCGGGTGGTGGCGGCGCTGGCCCGCCAGTCGTCCGAACTCCTCGCGGCCGAACTCCCCACCGACACCTCTCCCCGGACCTGACCTCATGCTGTCGCCCCTGACCCACGACGACCCGGTAGCCGTCGCCGCGTACCGACTCCTCGCCCGCCTCGGCTCCGGCGGCATGGGCACGGTCTACCTGGCGCGCACGCCCGGCGGCCGTACGGTCGCCCTCAAGACCGTGCACGCGCGCCTGGCGACCGACCCGGCCTTCCGCAGCCGCTTCCGTCTGGAGACGGACGCGGCGCGGATCATCGGCGCGCGGCACGGCGCGGCCGTCGTCGACGCCGACCCGCTGGCCGAGACGCCGTGGCTGGCCACCGAGTACGTCCTCGGCCCGCCGCTGGACGACGCCGTCGCCCTCGGCGGCCCGCTCCCCGAACCGACCGTCCGCGCCCTCGGCGCCGCACTCGCCGGGGCCCTCGCCCAGCTGCACTCCTCGGACGTGGTCCACCGCGACCTGAAGCCCTCGAACGTCCTCGTCACCGCGTACGGCCCGAAGATCATCGACTTCGGCATCGCCCGCGCGGCCGGCGACGACCGCCTCACCCGTACGGGGGCGGCGGCCGGCACGCCCGCCTTCATGTCGCCGGAGCAGGCGAGCGGCGAGGAACACACGGCGGCGGGCGACGTGTTCGCCCTGGCCGGCGTCCTCGTCTTCGCCGCCACCGGCCACGGTCCCTTCGGCACGGGCTCCCCCGCCGACCTCCTCTACCGCGTCCGCTACGCCGAACCCGACCTCACCGGCGTCCCGGAGGCCCTGCTTCCGCTCCTGACCGCCTGCCTCGCCAAGGACCCCTCGTCCCGCCCCACCACGGGCGCCCTGACGGACCACCTCCACGACGGCCACGGCGACTTCGCGGACCACCTGCCGCCCCTCCTCCTCGCCGACATCGCCCGCCGGGCGACGGACGTCTGGCTGCACACGCCCCACCGCCTGCCGGCACCGGCGCGGTCCGCGACGACGGAGACGGTCCCGGACACCCCGCTCTCGCGCCGCCGTCTGCTCTCGGCGGGCGGCGCCGCGCTGATCGGGCTCGCGGGCGCGGGCGCGGGGGTGTGGGCGTGGCTGGGGTCGCGGACCGCTCCGGAGGCCGACGGCGGCGCCCCGACCCCTGCGGGCCCCACGGCGGTCCCCGCCTCGACGGCCGCCGACGGGTCGCCGGTGGCCCTGTGGAAGGGTTCGTCCCTCGACCGCGAGGAGGCGACCACGCCGCTGCTCGCCGGCGATGTCGTGGGCTTCGCGGAGACCGTCTCCTTCCGGGCACTGGACCTGAAGGACGGCCGCGTGCTGTGGTCCGACAAGGCGGTCACGGAGCCCCGGCAGGTCACCACCGACGGCACGTCCTTCTATCTGTCCGACGGCCCCTACCAGGGGCCGGGCGCCCTGCAGATCCGTACGCTCGATCCCCGCACCGGCAAGGAGAAGGCGCCGCAGATCGTCGTCAAGGGCTTCGACGGGTCGTACTCGGGCACCGAACTCCTCACCGCTTCCGGCGGCATGCTCTTCGCGGCCTCGCGACGGGGCAGGAAGGAGACCGACCCGGACGCGAACGAGAAGGGCTGGCACCTGATCGCCGTCGACCTCCTCACCGGCAAGGAGAAGTGGCGCCAGGCGTACGAGTGGGACGGCGTCCGCCCCTGGCTCTCCCGGGTCGTCGGCGACCGGCTGGTCCTCGGCAAGAACAGTGGCGACCTGGAGACCTTCGTCGTCCAGACACGGGATCTGCGCACCGGCCGCCGGCTCTGGCAGCGCGACATCGCCCTGAGCGACTCCCGGTACTACAAGCCCGGCCAGCTCGCGATCGACGAGCAGCACGTGTACATCGGCGGCGACCGGCTCCGCGCCCTGCGCCTGACCGACGGCGGAACGGCCTGGGAGTACGGCTCCGGTTCCACCTACTTCGGCCTGCCGGCCGTCGGGCGGAACGGCATCATCTACGCCCAGGAGCGGAGGGAGTCTCCCGGGCTCGTGGCCGTCCTGGGCAAGAAGGGCACGCTGTTCTGGGCGGAGTTTCCCTCCGGCCGCACCCTGACCCCCGACTACTTCGCCACCCCCGTGGCCGGCGACACGTACGTGTACGCCCCCGTCCGCGGCGGGCTGAGCGCGGTCCCGATGCTGTCGAAACGCTCGGAGTGGGTGTTCCCGACCGACGCCAGCCGCTACGTCGTCGACAAGGAGCGGACCAGGATCATCGGGGCGGGAGCAACGTCCGTCATGGCCATCCCGTACGCCTGACGGACGCCCGTCCGGCATGTCGCCCCGTCCCCGGCCACCGACCGGCCCCGCCCCCTGCCCCGGAGAACACCCCGTGACCACACAGCCCCTCGCCGCCGGCGACCCGCTCCGACTCGGCCCGTACCGGCTCCTCGGCGTCCTCGGCGAGGGTGGCATGGGCAAGGTGTACGTCGGCCGGGACGGCGGCGGAGCGCCCGCCGCCGTCAAGGTCCTGCGCCCCGAACTCGCCCACGACCAGCACCTCGCGCAGCGGTTCGTCCGCGAGGCCGACATGGCGCGGGCCGTCACGAGCAAGGGCGTGGCCCGGGTCCTCGGCGCGCAGACCGAGGGCGGACGGCCGTGGATCGCCGCCGAGTTCCTCGCCGGCCCGACGCTCGACGAGGCCGTCCGCGCCTACGGCCCGATGGACGTGCCGACGGTCCGCGCCCTCGCCGCCCGGCTCGCTCGGACCCTGCACGACATCCACGCGGCGGGACTGGTCCACCGCGACCTCAAGCCCGCGAACATCGTGCTCACCTCCACCGGCCCGCGGATCATCGACTTCGGCATCGCGCGCCCCGAGCACGGCATGACCCTCACCACCACGGGCCAGATCCCGGTCACCCCGGGGTACGGGGCTCCCGAGCAGGTCCTCGGTCAGCGCGTCGGACCGGCCTCGGACGTGTTCTCGCTCGGCGCGGTCCTCGCGTACGCGGCGAGCGGACGGCGCACCTTCGACGGCGCGCACGTGGCGGCGGTCCAGTACGAGGTCGTGCACGGGGCACCGGACCTGAGCCTGGTGCCGGCGGAGTTCCAGGAGCTGATCGGCCCGTGTCTGGCGAAGGACCCGGCGTTCCGACCGGCTCCTCCGCGGATCGCGGAGGCCTTCGCCCCGCCGAAGGGCGCCGACCGCGCCTGGCGCAGGGGCCCGTTGGCCGAGGACGTCAAACGGCGCGAGACGGCCACGAAGCGCCTGGCGGCTCCCGAGGACACCGCCGTGCCCTCCGCGCCGTCCCGGCGCCGCTTCCTCACCGGTGCCGCCGTGGGCGTGGCCGTCCTGGGCGCGGGCGGCGGGGCGGGCGCCTGGTGGCTGAGCCAGGGCGAGGGGAAGTCGCCGACCGCCGACGTTCCACCCGCCGCGGCGACTCCGGAGGCCGCGTTCGTCTCGGCCGTCGACACCGAGCCGGGGGAGGTCCCGAAGCCTCTGTGGGGGCCGCTCGACGTGATGGCTCCCGGGGGTGGACTTCCCCTCCCGGTCCGGGACGTGGTGGTCGTCCAGGCGAAGGAGGGCGGCCTCCTGGCCCTTTCCGTCACGAGCGGCAGGCAGCGGTGGCGGGCCGAGGAGCTCGACGCCGACGCCGGTTTCGTCTCGGTCGCCGACCGGATGGTCGTGGGCGTCGACGAGGAGGGCGCGCTGAGCGCCTTCGTCGCCTCCACCGGGGCTCCCGTCTGGCGGACGGGCAACGACGTCGAGGCCGTCCTCGCCGCCGACGACACCCATGTCTACCTCGTGACGAAGGACGACCGACTCCGCGCCGTCAACGCCTGGACCCTGGCCACGGCATGGTCCCGCCCGATGACCTCACCCCGTTCCTACCGCGGTCCGGCGAAGGCGGCCGTGGGCAGGCAGCGGCTCGTGGTCCACGGCAGGGACGGCCGTGTCACCGCGCTCGACACCGGGAACGGCAAGACCGCGTGGGAGATCGCGAAGCAGGGCACCGACGGCCAGGCCCCGGCGATCGGCGAGAACAACACCGTCTACCTCGGCGGCCGCATCCTCATGGCCCGTCGCCTCGACCGCGGCGACGAGTTGTGGAGACAGGAAACCCTGCGCATGCCCTCGTACCCCGGCTACGGCACCCCGACCGCCGACGGCGACCTCGTCGTCGCGATCGACGCGTACACCGTCTCCCGTCTCGGCACCATCCCGGAGATCGACCTCCCGGAGCTGAAGTGGTCCGAGGTGCTGGACGGCTACGGCGAGGGCAGCGTCAGCCCACCGGCCGTGGAGGGCACGACGGTCTGGGTCCACTCCCCCGACGACAGTTCCGTCGAGGTCATTCACAAGGTGTCCGGCGATCGCCTCTTCAGCGTCAAGATGCTGCGCACCGGCACCTACCAGCTGGCGAGCGGCGGCAACCGCGTCTTCATCGCCCGGGCCGGCCGGATCGGAGCGATGCCGGTGTTCGGGGTGTGAGCGGCCCCCTCACGGCCGTGCCTTCGCCGGCACCCCCGTCACCAGCCCCGTCCCCGCACACCCCAGCTCGGCGGCGACGTGCCGGGCCGCCGCGTTGGCCAGGGTGATCTGCTCGTCCCTGATGCCCGCGTGGTCGGCCCCGTTCTCGTCCGCGCGCTCCAGCTCGGCGTCGAGGACGATCTCGTGGGCCGGCGCCGGCGTGCGGCAGGTGAAGTAGACCGAGGCGAAGAGGTCGGACGAGGTCGCCAGGCGGCCGGTGGAGTAGGCCGTCACGGACGCCTTCGCGGCCTCGCCCGTGGGAACGGCGAGCGCCTCGCGGAGGGTCACGGTGAGGACGTTCTTCTCGTCCCCGGCCGCCTCCAGCGTGCAGAACGGGATGCCCTCCATGCGCCGCTTGCCGCTCTGCGGCGTCCGCGCCGCCTTCCGCAGCTCGTCGAGGACCCTGTCCGGCTCGGACCGGTCGGCCGTCAGCCGCACGCCCTTGCCGGCGACGGCCTCGAGGGCCGAGGCCGCTTCGGGCTCCTCGGCGAAGCCCCCGCAGACCTCCGCGGCCGACTGCCCCGCGGGCGCGGCGTCGTCGCTTCCCGGGGCGCAGCCGGCCGCCGCCATGGCGAGGGCGGCGGCCGGGAGCAGGATCCTGTGGGCGGTGAGGCGCATGGGAGAAGCTTCTCAGGAGGACTTCGCGGCGCGCGTCGGCACGCCGTTCACCAGCCTGTCCCCCGCACAGCCCAGCTTCGCCGAGACGTCCCGGGCCGCCGCGTTGGCGAGGGTGATCAGGCGGGTGCGCTGCTCCGTGTCCGTCTCCTCGGCGCCCGCCGGGCCCCGGACGGCCGTCTCGACGACGATCGGACGGGCGGGCGCCTTGAGCCGGCACGAGAAGTAGAGCTTGCCGAGGGTGGAGGAGGAGAAGGCCTCGATCCCGGTGGCGTACGAGGTCACGGACTCGGCGAGCTCCGGGCCCAGGTACGGGCCCTTCCCCACCGCGTTCACCTCGATCTCGAGGTCCTTCGCCGCCTCGTCCGCGGCCTGGAGGCCGCAGTACGTCACCGGCTGCGGCCGGTACGAGTCGGCCCAGGGCGCGGCGGCGTCCTCGCGCAGCCCGTCGAGGGCCTTCTCCGGCTTCGACAGGTCGTCCTCGAAGCGCTCGCCGCCGAGGACGGCCTTGAGCGCCGCCGCGGCCGGGGCGTCCTCGGCGAAACCGCCACAGGCCTCGGCCGCCGTCAGCCCCTCGGGTTCCTTCGGGGCTTCCCCGCCGTCGCCGCCGCCGCATCCGGTGAGGACGACGGCGACGGCGAGGGCCGCTCCCACCCTGGTCAGTACGGATCGCACGGGCCTCACTTCTTCTCGTACGGGTCGGGCAGCGAGTTGTCGCGGGCGTGCATGCGCGAGTCCCGGACGTACTTGACCAGTTCCTCGTCGAGGTAGTTGCGGTCCTTCTCGCTCCAGCCGGGGGCGTTGGCGTAGGCGATGCCGGGGCGGAGCGCGTTCTCCTTGCCCATGGCCAGTGCCTCGTCCGAGAGGTCGTCCGACTTCTTCTTCAGCAGCTCGTCCTTCTCGTACTTCTCCGCCATGTCGTCGGCCTCCATGCCGATGACGGTCGTGACCGCACCGCCCACCGTCTCGGCGGCCAGCGGCACCAGTACGCCACCGGCGCCGCCGGTCAGGGCCGCGATGCCGCCGGCCGCCGCAGCGCCGACGCCGAACTTGACCCATTCGGTCGTCCTGCCGACGGCCTTCTTGTGCTCCTCGGAGTCCTTCTCGTAGTCCTTGTCGATCTGCGCCATGCGCGACTCGTCGAGGATTCCCTGGGTCTCCGACCCGATCCGGAGCGTGGTCCGCGCGTCGGTGAGGTCCCGGTCGTCGAAGGTGGAGCCGGGCTTGGGGCCCACCTGGTCGAGGACGCTCGTCGTGTACAGCGACTCGGCCGCCGAGAGCGTGGAGTGACCGGTCTCGCTCTGCGCCACGATGCCCATGAAGTTGACGGCGTCGCCGCGGTTCCAGAGCAGGCCGGTGTCGAACTCGGAGCCGAACCGCGACCCGCCCTTGCCGTCGTTGAAGCCGAAGGGGGAGTTCCGCTTCTCCTCCATCGTCGTGTCGCTGTCCGTCTCCAGGGAGCGGTTCAGCTCGTCGATGTAGGCGGCGCCCATCTTGCCGAGGCTGTCGTCGATGCCCGGCTGCTCGTGCATGTACTTGGGGTCGCTGCCGTACCGCTCGACGACCTTCTGCATGACCTCCGCGTTCTCCTTGGTCCGCACGTCCTTGAGGCCCTCGGCCTCGGCGTCGTACGGATGGCCGGTGGTCGCGGACTCCAGGGCGTGGCCGAGCGCGTTGTAGCCCGGTTCCTTGGTCCGGTCGCCCTTGTCGTTGATCTCCTCGGGCCAGTCGCGGTCCTTGGTGAAGTAGTCGAACGGGTCGAGCTTCTTGTCGTCCTTGGTGTTCTCGGGCGTGAGGTCGATGTCGCCGTTGAAGAAGTCCGTCGACGCCTTGGGGTTGTGCCCGAGGCCTTCCATGAACCCGACCATGGGGTCGTTGCCCAGGTCGCCGCCCATCCAGTTCAGGTGGCTCGGACCGCCGGTCAGCTGGTGCCAGGCCCGGTCGGCGGGCAGGCGTCCGTCGCCGGTCATCTTGCGCTCGGTGACGACGAGGCCGGTGCCGTAGTCCTTCAGGAACTTGTCGTCGTAGTCGCCGACGCGCATCAGGTTGCTCATGACCTGGAAGCCGTACGGGCTGGTGCCGCGCGTCTGGATCGGCTCGCTGCCGGCCTTGATGACGTCGGCCTTCCACTGCTCCATCTCGGGACTCGTGGAATGGGTCGCGGTGGCGAGCGTCAGACTCCAGTTCGTCTGGAGTTCCTTCAGCTTGTCGCGGTGGTCGACGCCGAGGCGGGAGCCGTCGCTCGGATCGCCCATGTCGGCCCAGTACTCCATGCTGCCCTTCGGCCCGACCTCCAGGGCGAACTTCTCGGCGAAGTACGGGTCCTTCTGGTTGGACTTGAAGAGGGCGTTGAGCTTGTCGATCTCCTCGGGGGTGGCGTCGTCGCCCTTCTTGTACAGCTCGTAGGCGGCGTGCGCGTCCTCGGCGTCCTGCGCCTTCGAGGCGGCCTTGAGGGAGTCGTAGTTCGTGCCGGAGAAGTTCATCTTGTCGCTGCCGACGAGTCCGCGCAGGGCACGGGAGGCGACGTCGTCGGCGTTGTTCGCCCGGTCGATCGCGGCCTTGATCGCCGACCGCATCGCCTCGAAGTCGGCCTGCTCGGGCTTGGGCCCGTCGTAGTCCTTGGAACGGCGGTCGGGGTGGATCAGATAGCTGACGACGCCGTCCTGGTCGATGCGGATGCCCTTGCCCGGGGCCTCCGCGACCAGCTTCTCCAGCTCGGTCTTCGCGGCCTGGAACTCGCTCTCCGCGTCCCTGAGGATGTTGCGGATGCTGCTCGCCTCGGTGAGGGCGTCGCCGAACTCCTTGGCGGTCTTGCGGACGAACGCCTGGGTCACGCCGGCGTTCTCGCCCTTCCAGTCGGCCTTGTCGGCCTTGCCCTGGAGGCCGTCGGCCTTCTCCTTGGTCTTCTCCAGCTTGGAGACCGCCTCCGACCAGACGGTGACGGCCTCTTTGAGGCCGCTGAGGTGGGCGTGGAGGACCTGGTCGAACTTCAGCATCTGTTTCCCTCGTCAGCCGTACGCGGCCGTCGTGGCCGTCACCGGCTCCGGCTCAGTTGAAGTGCTTGTCTATCTCGGACATGGAGAAGTTCGTGATGAGCGTCTCCTCGTGGTTGGCGTGGCTGACCACGGTGTCCTCGAGGTGGTTGTGGATGTGGGCGCAGGCGCTGAGGAGCGCCTCGGCCTGGCCCCGCCAGGTGTCCCACATCGTCCACATCGCCGAGCCGGTCAGGAACCCGTCGCCGTCGAGGCCCTTGGCGGCGGCGTCGGTCTGGGCGCCCGCGTGGAAGGCGTCCCGCTCGAACCAGTGGAAGAGCTCCTGGGCCTCGTTGCCGATGGCCTTGAGGTCGGCGGAGGTCACCTTGTAGTCACTGGCACCGCCACCACCACCGCCACCCTCGGCGGGCACGCTGTTGAGCCTCATCGCCGCGCTCTGGCTGCGGACTTGGCTCCACTCCTCGTCGAACGACATCTACTTCCCCATGAGTGAGTTACGGACGGCCGACGGCAGGGGGTCGGACTCAGCCCCGCCGCGACCGGAGTACGGGTACGGCGACGGCGGCACCGAGCAGGACGGCAGCACCGATCCCGAGGCCGATCCAGAGGCCGGTGTCACCGCCGTCGTCCTCGGCGGCCGCCTGGGGGGCCGGGGCGGGAGAGGGCTCCTCGGGCACCGGGCCGGCCGCCGGCAGGTCGGTGGGTGTGGCGGTCGGGGCCGCGGACGCGGTCTCGTTGAGGTCGTCGATCGGCCGGACGTCGGCCGGGCCGGGATCGCCGGGCGTCTTCAGCGTACGGAGCGGACGGATGGCGCCGTAACCGATGAAGTCACTGCGCTTCTCGCCCCCCTTGGGCTTGGCGACCGTGTTGAGCATGACCTTCAGGACCTGGTTGTTGGTCCAGTCGGGGTGCTTCGACCAGAGCAGCGCGGCGGCGGCGGAGGCGAGGGCGGTGGCGTCACTGGTACCGGTGGACTTGCACATGCCCGTACCACCACCACAAGCGTGCACCGTGTCCTTGCCCGGGGCGACGATGTCGACCTGACGGCCGTGCTGGGACATCGGGATGTGCACCAGCTTCTGGTCTACGGCGCCGACACCGACCACACCGGGCGTCGCGCCCGGGTACTCGATGGGGTTGCCCTTGTCGCCACTGTTCCCCACGCCGGCGAAGACGAGAGACCCCTTGCCCAGCGCGTACTTCACCGCGTCGGTGAGTGCCTGCGACCCTTCGGTGACCGCCAGGGAGATGTTGATGACCTCGGCACCGGAATCAGCCGCGTATTTGATCGCTGGAGGGACGACGCGATTGAACTCCTCGTTACCGACGTCCATGCTGCGGTCACCCGCCTGGAGTCCAGGAACGCGCACCGGCAGGATCTTGGCGCCCGGCGCCAGACCGAAGGCCCCGTTCCCGCCGTCCCTCGCTCCGGTACCGGCGATCAGGCCGGCCATCCCCGTACCGTGGCCGGTGTAGTCGGTGAACTGGTCACCCGACTCCTCCAGCGCGAAATCCCTTCCCTCGAGCACCTGGCCCCGGAGGTCCGGATTGTCCTTCTCCACACCGGCGTCGATCACCGCGACGGTGACGCCCTTACCGGTGCTGAGCTGCCAGATCTCCTCGGCGCCCATGGCGTCCAGGTGCCACTGCTGGTCCCGGAAGTTCTCCGCGTGGGCGGGGACGGAAGCGATGCCCACCAGCAGCATCCCCAAGGCGGCCGAGGCGGCCGCTCGGGCACGACTCCGACGAATACTGCTGGTACGCATCTGCTTCCTCGCGCCGATCAGTCGATGACGGGCGGCGCCACGCGGCGCCCCTGCTGCCAGGTCTCCTCGTCCTCGACCAGGTAGTCGGGACGCTCTCCGTTCTGCTCCTCGCGCTCGCCCGGCTTCGCCGCGTTTCCGCGGACGAGACCCGAGCCACCGGCAGTGAAGGGCTTCCCGCCGCCCGTGGCACCGGCGCGTTGTGCCTTGCCGCCGACGACACCGCCGGTCTCGCCGGCGAGGCGACGACCGCCGGTGATGCCGTTCTGGCCGGACGTGCCGCCCATGGAGCCGCCGCCCATGCCGTGCGCGCCGCCCATGCCGCGGCCCATGCCCGTCCGGTTCTGCCCGGTGGGCTCGTTGCCGA
The DNA here is from genome assembly GCF_055582805.1 of Streptomyces sp. NPDC107498. Taxonomy (NCBI): domain Bacteria; kingdom Bacillati; phylum Actinomycetota; class Actinomycetes; order Kitasatosporales; family Streptomycetaceae; genus Streptomyces; species Streptomyces sp. NPDC107498. The sequence continues at coordinate 28,022 of NZ_JBVJPE010000025.1, forward strand.
TGACGGTGCTGCGCGGGATGCCGGTCTGCGGCCGGCCCGTGGTGCTGGGGACCGCGCGGCCGCCGCTGATGCCCTCGCGGGGCGTGCCGGGGCCGGTGCGGAGGCCACCGGTCACCGGGCCGCGGGGGTTGCTCGTGCCGCCGGTGACGGGCGAAGTGGGGCCGAAGGGGCCCGGACCGCCCTTGACGGACAGCGGAGGCATGCCGGGGGTCACGAACGGGGGCGTGCCGCCGTCCGGCCTGGTGATCGGCGGCGGACCGCCCGGTGTCGGCGTCGTCGGTCCGGGCGTGGTCGGCTTCGGCAGGGTGTCCGTGCTGTCGATGCCGAGGTCCACGGGGACGTCGGGCCGGACCTCGGGCTTGATCACGTGCGGAGGACGGGTCGTGTCGTCCGTCGGCGTGGTCGTGGTCGTGTCGGTCGTGGAGTGGGTGTCCGACTGCGAGCGGGTGGTGTGCGTGCCCGTGTGTGTACCCGTGTCCGGGCCCGTGCTCGCGCCCGTGCCGGTGGAGCGGCTGCCGCTCTGCTGAGTGGAACCGATGTACGAGCTGTCGTCGATCCCGTCGACACGCTCCGGCACGAACGCCCCCGGCGGCGGCGGGAAGGTCGGCGGGACCTCGCTCTTCATCCGGAAGCTCGACCACTCGTAGGCGGACGAGAGACGGCGCATCTCGTCCGCCGCCGCCTGCCGGTTCGCCTCTTCCTTGGCCTTGATGGCCGCGGCTTCGTCGCTGTCCGCCATCGAGGCGCGCGCGTTGCGGGCGATGGTCTGCGCGTCGGGGTCGTTGTGGTACTTCAGCGCCGCGTCCAGGTTCTCCTTGGCGGACGCCTGGGAGGTGTAGCGCGGCATGGCGCTCTGCGCCGCGGCGATGGCGGTGGAGTTGTCCTCCATGCAGACGGATCCACGCTCGGCGTAGTCCGAGAGCAGCATGGTCGAGTTCGCCACGTTGGTGGCCCACTCGACGAAGGCCTTCTCGGCCTCGCCCTCCCAGTCCATGTTCCTCATGCTGGCGCGCAGGTCGCCGGCGATCGTGGCCATCTGGTCCGACACGGACTTCAACCGCCGTGCCGCGTCACCGACGTAGTAGCTGCTCGCCTCGTCCAGCCACGCCAGCATCTGCTCGTGCGTCATACCGGCGAAGTTGGTTCCGCCGCCTCCGCCGCCCTCTGCAGGCCTCATCTCTCGCCTCTTCCCCGTGTCCCCGAAATTCCGTCCGCTCCCGCCTACTTGAGGGAGCTGTCGCCCTCGGCGCCCGTGCTGCCTTCGCTCTCCGGCGCGCTGCGGCCCGCTTCCTTGTCCGCCTTCTCCTTGGCGTCGTACGTCCGCTGGTGGATCTGGATCATCTTGCGCTTGATGTCGTCGTCCATCTCCTCCATGCCGTTCTTGGAGGCGACGACCGCGATCCCGAGTCCTTCCAGGCAGTCGTTGAGCAGGCCGGAGAGCTCCACGAGCTTGCCGAGGACCTCGTCGTAGGCCGCATAGGCGCTCTGCGCCTCGGACCAGGCGGCCCCGCCCCCGCCGAACTGGGTACGGGTGACCGGGTCGGCCTTGAGCTTTCCGGGGTTCGCGTCGGATCCCTTGAGCTGCGTGATGAGCTCGTCGACACCCTGCTTGAACTTCTGCATGGAGTCGGCGCTGTACTTGACGGCCTGCGTCCGCATCCCGGACGCCATTCCTTCCATCGCAGCAAGCATGCTCGCGCTCCTCCCCCGGTGAACCACCATGCCGTGTACCGCACAAGTCTAGAAGTTCACTGTAGTCAGGAACGACGACAGTGCGCACCTCCGGGTTGCACAAGCAACGGACATCACACGGTTACGAATTGGGCACGGCGACCGCCGCCTGGGGGCGGATCGGGAGGCGGTTGACCGGGCGGCCCGTCGCCGCTCGCACGGCTGAGGCCACTGCGGCGGGTGAGGTGACGACCGGGACGGCGCTCGCCGCCTTCGCGCCGAAGGGGGCCACGACGTCGCGTTCCTCGACGAGTTTCACGATGCGAATGTCCGGGGCATCCAGGGATGTCGGGAGTGCGTACCCCGTGAAGTCGGGGTGCCGGACCAGACCGCGGGCCGTGCGGAGGTTCTCCGTGAGGGCAGCGCCGACGCCCTGCGTGACGCCCGCCTCGATGCGGGCGGCCAGTTGGGCGGGGTTGAGCACGCGGCCGACGTCCTGGGCGACGGCCATCTCCACCACGCGCACCGCGCCGAGTTCGACGTCCACGTCCACGACCGCGCGGATCGCGCAGAACGCGAGGCCGACGAAGGCGTCGCCCTGGCCGGATTCGTCGAGGGGCTCGGTGGGGTGGGGGCGGCACTGGGCGGTGGCCCAGAGTTCCTTGCCGTCCATCGCCTCCATGACGGTCGTCGAGAGGACTCCGTCGTACGAGGTGATCTTGCCGTCCGTGATCTGGAGCAGCTCGGTCGACATGCCGAACTTGTGCGCCAGCGGCTGGAGGAGCTGCGTGCGGACCATCTTCGCGGCCCGCTCGACCGCCCCGCCCGACACCCACGTGTGGCGGCCGTGCGCGGCCGGTCCCGCCGGCGGCTGGTCGGTGTCGACGGGGGCGACGTGCACCTCGTCGACGCCGAGCGTCTCCTGCACGATCTGGCGGGCGAGCGTCGAGAAGCCCGAACCGGTGTCCACCGCCGAGCAGATGACCGTCGCCACCCCGTCCACGACGCGGACGGTGGCCGTCGAGACCTCGTCGGTGCCCTCGGCGCCCAGCATGTGCACCATGCCGAGCGCGTAGCCCACGCCCCGCCGCACCGCGCCGGGTTCGCCCGCGCCCTCCAGGCCGCCGGGCAGCAGCCAGTCGCCCTCGGGGGTGTCCTTGGGGAGGGCGGGGAGCGGGAAGTCGCGTACGGCGGCGAGGAGTTCGGCCACCGGGGCCGGGCAGGTCACCGTCTGGCCGGTCGGCAGGATGTCGCCGGTCGCCATCACGTTCCGCATGCGCAGCTCGGCCGGGTCCACGCCCAGCTTCGCGGCCAGCTTGTCCATCTGGGCCTCGTACGCCGCGCACACCTGCATCGCGCCCTCGCCCCGCACGTGGCCGGACGGGGGGTTGTTGGTGCGGACGGCCCAGCCCTCCACGAAGGCGTGCGGGACGACGTACGGGCCGCAGGCGAAGGCCACGGCCGCCGCGAGGGACTCCGACGACGAGTCCGCGTACGCGCCCGCGTCGAGCAGGATCTGCGCCTCCACCTTCACCAGGCGGCCCTCCGCGTCCGCGTGGTGGCGGTAGCGCAGCAGGGTGGGGTGGCGGTGGGCGTGGCCGAGGAACGACTCCTCGCGGGTGGCGGTGAGTTTGACCGGGCAGCCGGTGCGCAGCGCCAGGAGGCCCAACGGGATCTGGAAGCCCGGGTCCTCGCGGTCGCCGGTGGCGCCGGGGACTCCCGTGACGACCAGTTTGACCTGCTCGGGCGGCAGGCCGAAGCAGGCGGCCGCCAGGTCGCGGTCGGTGTGCGGGTCGGTGGAGGCGGTGTAGATCTCCACTCCGCCGTCGGGGCGCGGCACGGCGAGGCCCGCCTCCGCGCCGATCGGCGCCGGGTCCTGGCGGCCGATCCGGTACAGCCCCTCGACGACGACCTCGCCCGCCGCCTCCGGGTCGCCGAAGCGCAGCGGGATGTGCCGGATCAGGTTCCCGTCGGGGTGCAGCGGCTCCGCCGCGAACGCCTTCTCCGGGTCGGTGACGGGTTCGAGGAGCTCGTACTCGACGGCGATCGCCGCGGCCGCGAGGCGCGCCGTGTCCGGGTGGTCGGCGGCGACGGCCGCGAGGGCCTCGCCGTGGTGCCGGACCAGGTCGGAGGCGAAGACGGGCCGGTCGGCGACCCGGCGGCCGTAGGTCGCCGCGCCCGGCACGTCGGCGGCCGTCACCACGGCCCGTACGCCCGGCATGGCCGCCGCCGCCGCGGTGTCGATCGACACGATCCGCGCGTGCGGGTGCGGCGAGCGCAGGATCGCGGCCCAGAGCAGCCCCTCGGCCCACAGGTCGGAGGCGTACGGGAAGGTGCCCTCGGTCTTCGCCCGTGACTCGGCCTGCGGGAGCGAGGCGCCGATTCCGCGCGTGGCCTGCTCCTGATCGGGGGTGTCCAGAGCCGCGGTCGTCGCGTCGCTGCTCACGCCATGCCTCCGTCGTGCGGGTGGGGAATCTGGTGCGGGACGCGGACCTCGTCGGCCGCTTCGGGCGAGACGGCCGCGGCGGCGGCCTCGCGCTCGGCGACGACGTCCCGGACGGCGTCGAGCACGCCGCGGTAGCCGGAGCAGCGGCAGAGGTTGCCGGCGAGGGCCTGGCGGGTCTCCAGCTCCGTGGGGGCGTGGTTGCCCTCCAGGAGGTCATGCACGGTCATGCACATGCCGGGGATGCAGAAGCCGCACTGGACGGTGCCGCACCTGGCCATCGCCCGCTGCACGTCGGAGGGTTCGCCGTCGACCGCGAGGCCCTCGACCGTCCGCACCTCGCTCCCGGCGGCGGTCGCCGCGGGCACCAGGCAGGAGGCGACGAGCCGGCCGTCGACCTGCACGTTGCACGCGCCGCACTCGCCCTGCGAGCAGCCGTCCTTGGCCCCGGCGAGGCCGAGGCGCTCGCGCAGGACGTAGAGCAGCGACTCGCCGATCCAGGAGTCGGTGACGGGGCGGTCGGTCCCGTTGACCCGCAGCATGTACGAGGTGTGGGGGTGCTCGTCACTGTCCGTGCTGTCCGTGACGTCCGGGATGCCGGTGACGCCCGTGATGTCGACGACGTCCGCGTCGACCACGGTCACCGCGTCGACCTCGGCGGCCGGCACGGGGGCCTCGGGGGCCTCCTCGTCCGGAGCGGGCGCCCGCACGGCCTCGGGAGTCGCCTCCGGGACGGCTTCCCGATCGGTCTCCCCAGCGGGCGACGGCACGGCCTCCGGCCCGGCGTCCGGCAGGGCCTCGTGCGTCGCCGTCGGCTCCTCGGGGAGCACCCAGGGCGCGGGCGCGCCGCCCGGCAGCGTCGCCGGGGCCTCGGCGTACGGGGCGACGGGCGCCGGGGCCTCCTCGGGGGCCCCCGGCGCCCCCTGCTTCCCCGGCCCCGCCTGCGCGGCCGCGTCCGGGGCGACGGGGATCCGCCACTGGCCCGTGGAGCCCGGGTCGGCGGCGGGCGCCACGGCCCCGTCGAAGCGCCACTCGGCCGTCGCCTGCGGGTCCTCGACGTACTCGACGGCGTTCTCGACGTACGCCGGCGGCTGGAAGTGCTCCCCGCCGGGAAGCGGACCGTCATGGAACGAGCCGCCCTGGAACGAGCCGTCCTGGTGCGATTCGCCCTGGTGCAAGTCGCCCTGGAACGAGTCGCCCTGGTGCGAGCCGTCCTGGAACGAGCCGTCCCGCTCCCCGTACCCGCCCCCCTCGTACCCCTCGTATCCCTCGAAGTACTGCGTCTGCTGCGCCTCCGTCGGGACGTGCACCGTCCAGGTGCCCGTCGCCGCCGGGTCCGTCGCCGCGGCCGGGGCGAGCGGCTGGAGCGGGGTGATCATCGGCGGTACGTAGCCGTGGCCCGGCGCCTCCAGGGGGACGCCGTCCAGCATGAAGTCGGGCGGCAGCTGGACGAAGGCGGTCGCGTCGCCGTCGTACCCCTCGCTTTGCGGGAGCGGCTCCCAGCCGCCCGTCCGGTCCGTGTGCTCGTCGCTCATGCCAGTGCCCTCCCCAGTGCCCGTCGGGCGAGTGCGGCGACCGTGCGCCGCAGGTGCAGTACGGCCGGAGGCAACTGTTCGTCGCCCGGCGGGTCCGGGATGCAGGCGGCGGCGACGTACTCGCCGAACGCCGCGAGCGCCTCCGGAGCGAGCCCCCGGTCGTTGTCCCAGTCCACCAGCGAGGCGATCCAGCGCTCGGCCTCCAGGGGGCGCAGCGGCATGGGCGCGACGGCGCCGACGGCGCAGCGCACCCCGCGCCGGGCGGGGTCGAGGACGACGGCGACGGAGGCGGTGGCGCGGGCCGGGCCGGTGCGGCCGGTGGCCTTGAGGAAGACCTGGGGGGCGTGGAGCAGCGGGACGCGGACGAAGCCGACGAGCTCGCCGGGGGCGAGCAGGTCGCGGCCCGCGAGGAGGTGGGAGACGGGGATCTCGCGGCTGCCGAGCGGACCGAGGACGACGAGGTCGGCCTCCAGGGCGGCGAGGACGGGCAGCGAGTCGCCGGTGGGCGCGGCGGTGACGACGTTGCCGCCGAGGGTGCCCGCGTTGCGGATCTGGGGCGGTCCGGCCGCGCGCGAGGCGGCGGCGAGGGCCGGGATGAGGGCGGCGAAGTCGGGGCGGCCCATCCGGGCGTGGGTGAGGCCCGCGCCGAGGAGGGCGTGCCCGTCCTGGTACTGCCAGCCGCGGATCTCGTTGATGCGGCTCAGGCCGACGAGCCCGGCGGGGCGGAGCTGGCCCTTGTTGACGGCCGCCATGAGGTCGGTGCCGCCGGCGACGGGCACGGCGGCCGGCATGGCCGTGAGGGCTGCCACGGCCTCGTCGAGCGAGGCGGGCAGCGTCACGGACTGCGTTGTTTGTGGTGCGTGCGTGGTCAACCCGCTGCCCCTTCCCGGTGTCCCGGCGGTCCCCGACTGTGCCCGGCCGTCGCGCCTGCGTGTGGGCGTACCGTACGTGCTCACAGGCCGGACGTGGCAACTCTGGCACATCTTCCGAGCAGTCCGGAGCGAGGGTCCGCGAAGGACTGTTCCGTCCGGGACGCCCCGGCTGTGACGGTGACTCCCGTTTCGCCGCTCTTGGGTGACGGGGGGACAGGGGGCCCTCACACGTTCGGGGGTGTGCCCTCCAGGGGTCGGCCGGAGACGCCCGGCCGCCGCTGCCAGGGGCGGGGCCCGGTGGGCGGGCGGTAGTCGACGCCGAGGGCGTCCAGGCGCCGGTAGTGGGTGCGCATGCGGCGCTCGAGACCGGCGTGGTCGCGCGCCTCCGGCGCGGGCAGCGCGGACCAGGCGACCTCGGCGAAGGCGGCGAGGCGCGGGAAGACCTGGTAGTCGACGCGCGAGCGGTTCTCCATGACCTCGGTCCAGACGTTGGCCTGGGTTCCCAGGATGTGGGCGGCGGCCTCCGGGGCGAGTCCGGGCGGGACGGGCTCGAAGCGGTAGACGTCCGCCAGGGTGCGCACGTGTCCGATGGGCACCGGCTCGTCCTCGCCGGGCGCCTGGCGGTGGTCGAGGTAGACGTGCTGTTCGGGGCACATGACGACGTCGTGGCCGGCCTCGGCGGCGGCGATCCCGCCCGCGTACCCCCGCCAGGACGACACGGCCGCCCCTTCGGCGAGGCCGCCCTCCAGGATCTCGTCCCAGCCGATGAGGCGGCGGCCGCGGGCGGCGAGCCAGCGGTCGAAGTGGCGGATGAACCAGGACTGGAGGCCGTCCTCGTCGCCCACCCCCAGCTCCTCGATGCGGGCCCGGGCGGCCGGGGAGGCCTTCCACTGGTCCTTGGGGCACTCGTCGCCGCCGACGTGGACGAAGGTGGACGGGAAGAGGTCGAGGACCTCCTCGAAGACGCCCTCGTAGAAGCGCAGGACGGCCTCGGTCGGGGCGAGGACGTTGGGGTTGACGCCCCAGGTGTCCCAGACGGTGAGGGCCGCGGTGTCGACGACGTCGGTGTTGCCGAGTTCCGGGTGGGCGGCGATGGCGGCCTGCGCGTGGCCGGGGAGGTCGATCTCGGGGACGACGGTGACGTGCCGCTCGGCGGCGTACGCGACGATCTCGCGGATGTCGTCCTGGGTGTAGAAGCCGCCGTGGGGGGTCTCCGTCCAGAGCGGCGAGGCCCGGTGGCCCCACTTGGTGCGGGCCCGCCAGGCGCCGATCTCGGTGAGCCTCGGGTGGCGCTCGATCTCGATGCGCCAGCCCTGGTCGTCGGTGAGGTGGAGGTGGAGGACGTTCAGCTTGTGGGCGGCGAGCAGGTCGAGGTACCGCAGGACGTCGTCCTTGGGCAGGAAGTGCCGGGAGACGTCGAGCAGCATCCCGCGCCAGCCGAAGCGGGGGGCGTCCTCGACCGTCACGCGCGGGAGGTCCCAGGCCCGGTCCCTCCGTACGGGCGCCCTGCGGTACGCGTCGGGGCCGAGGAGCTGACGGAGGGTCTGGGCGCCCCAGAACACCCCGGCCGGGCCGCCGCCCTCGATGACGACGGCCGCGTCCGGGTCCTCGGTGGTCAGGCCGTACGCCTCCGGCCCGCGCCCTCCGGCCGTCTCCCCGGCGATCCTCAGCCGGATCGCCTGCGGCCCGGTCCCGTCGGCGAGCGGCAGCCCGGTGGCCGCGCCGAGCGCGGCGCGGATCCAGCGGGCGGTGGCCTCGGTGCCCGGGCCGACGTCGAGCGTGGTCCGCGCGTCGAGCGGGCGGCGGTCCGGGGCGCCGCTCCGGCACTCGGCGGACAGGGGCGCCGGGATCAGGTCCAGCGGGAGGGGCATCGCGTCAGTCCTCACACATCCGTTGCATCATGTGCAATGAGCGTTTCGCACCGCACAACACGCGTGAGACTAGGGGCGTTCCGGGCGGGCCGACAAGAGGTCTCGACCACTTCGCCCGCCTCACCGGCCCTTCCCGCCCTCATCTCCCCGGAGGTGAGACGCGGAACGGCCCCCGTCGCGCGCACCGGAGTGCGCGCGCCGGGGGCCGCGGGAGGGCCGCTCCGACGTCAGGACCGCCTTACTTGTCCTTGCCGCCCTTGTCCTTGTCGCCGCCGCCGGCGCCCATGGAGTCGTAGATCTCCTTGCACATCGGACAGACCGGGTACTTCTTGGGGTCGCGCCCCGGCACCCAGACCTTTCCGCACAGCGCCACGACGGGCGTGCCGTCGAGGGCGCTCGCCATGATCTTGTCCTTCTGGACGTAGTGGGCGTAGCGCTCGTGGTCGCCGTCACCGTGGGACACCTGCGGCGTCGGCTCGACGAGGGTTCCCGTACCTGCCCCGCGCTCGGGCTCGAGAGTGCTCATAACCGCCAAGGGTACTGAAAGCCGGGGCTCAGTTGAGGGACGGGTCGTCGGGGTACGTGGCGATCATCGCGAGCTCGCCGCGCTGCCGTCGCAGCACCTGCCGCCAGAGCGTCTCGGGGTGCGGCGAGGAGACGTCTCCGGGCTCCGACTCGACCACGTACCAGGCGCCGTCGTCGAGCTCGGTCTCCAGCTGGCCGGGGCCCCAGCCCGCGTAGCCCGCGAAGATCCGCAGCGAGCCGAGGGCCGGCCCGAGCAGCTCGGGCGGGGCCTCCAGGTCGACCAGGCCGATCGCGCCGTACACCCGCCGCCAGCCGAGGGGGCCCTCGTCGCCGGGGATCACCGCCACGCCGAGGGCCGCGTCGAGGGAGACGGGGCCGCCCTGGAAGACGACGTCCGGTTCGCCGGCGAGGGGGGCCCAGGGGGCGAGGATGTCGCCGACGGTGACCGGCGTGGGCCGGTTGAGGACGACGCCGAGCGAACCCTCGTCGTCGTGATCGAGCAGCAGGACCACCGCGCGGTCGAAATTCGGATCCGCCAGCGCGGGGGTGGCCACGAGCAGCCGTCCTGTGAGCGAGGACACCTCGGTCATGCGACACATGATCCCGCATCTTCGGCGTTCGCGGGGGTTGTCGGACGGGATGGCGGGAAGACGGGCCCCACCGCAGTTCGGAACGGACGGGGTCGCGGCGCCGGACCGCCCCTCGAAGGCAAGCGGACGGTAACGCTCCGCAAGATCGCGGGAACAGAGGGTGTTGTGCCGAATTCATTACATCTGACAGGCCCCATGAGACACCCGATCGGGGTCTCATGGCCCCTTACCCTTTTCTCTGGCCACCCGTCGGACCCCACTTTCGGAACGCGAGATTCATGACCGGCACAGACGATGTCCTGCTTGTCCACGGCGGAACCCCGCTGGAGGGCGAGATCCGCGTCCGCGGCGCGAAGAACCTCGTGCCCAAGGCGATGGTCGCCGCCCTGCTCGGCAGCGGCCCCAGCCGCCTGCGCAACGTTCCCGACATCCGTGACGTCCGCGTGGTCCGCGGGCTGCTCCAGCTGCACGGAGTGACGGTCCGCCCGGGCGAGGAACCCGGCGAGCTCGTCCTCGACCCGACGCACGTCGAGTCCGCGAACGTCGCCGACATCGATGCCCACGCCGGCTCGTCGCGCATCCCGATCCTCTTCTGCGGCCCGCTGCTGCACCGCCTCGGCCACGCCTTCATCCCGGGCCTCGGCGGCTGCGACATCGGCGGCCGGCCCATCGACTTCCACTTCGACGTGCTGCGCCAGTTCGGCGCCACCATCGAGAAGCGGGCGGACGGGCAGTACCTGGAGGCCCCGCAGCGCCTTCGCGGTTGCAAGATCCGCCTCCCGTACCCCTCGGTCGGCTCGACCGAGCAGGTGCTGCTCACGGCGGTCCTCGCGGAGGGCGTCACCGAGCTGTCGAACGCCGCCGTGGAGCCCGAGATCGAGGACCTGATCTGCGTCCTGCAGAAGATGGGCGCGATCATCTCGATGGACACCGACCGGACCATCCGGATCACCGGTGTCGACCGCCTCGACGGCTACACCCACCGGGCGCTCCCGGACCGCCTGGAGGCGGCCTCCTGGGCCTCGGCGGCGCTGGCGACCGAGGGCAACATCTACGTGCGCGGCGCCCAGCAGCGCTCGATGATGACCTTCCTCAACACGTACCGGAAGGTCGGCGGCGCCTTCGAGATCGACGACGAGGGCATCCGCTTCTGGCACCCGGGCGGCTCGCTCAACGCGATCCACCTGGAGACGGACGTGCACCCCGGCTTCCAGACGGACTGGCAGCAGCCGCTGGTCGTGGCCCTGACGCAGGCCTCCGGCCTCTCCATCGTCCACGAGACGGTGTACGAGTCCCGGCTCGGCTTCACCTCCGCGCTGAACCAGATGGGTGCGCACATCCAGCTGTACCGCGAGTGCCTGGGCGGCTCCGACTGCCGCTTCGGCCAGCGGAACTTCCTGCACTCCGCGGTCGTGTCCGGCCCGACGAAGCTCCAGGGCTCCGACCTGGTCATCCCCGACCTGCGCGGCGGCTTCTCGTACCTGATCGCGGCGCTGGCGGCCCAGGGCACCTCCCGGGTCCACGGCATCGACCTGATCAACCGCGGCTACGAGAACTTCATGGAGAAGCTCGTCGAGCTCGGCGCGAAGGTCGAGCTGCCGGGCAGCGCGCTGGTCTGACCGGCTCACCTCCGACCGGTGCGAAGGCGGGGCCCCGTGCGGCACACGGGGCCCCGCCTTCGCGTCGCACGGGTCCCGCCTTCACGTGGTCCCCGCCTCGAGCCGCACGGGCCCCGACCTTGAGCCGTACGGGTCCCCGCCTCGAGCCGTACGGTCCCCGCCAGGCGCTGCGGGCCCCCACGGGCCCGTACGCGCACGAACGAAAGGGCGGCCACCCCCTGACAGGGTGGCCGCCCTTTCTGCGCCTACAGGCCGCCTTACTTGCCCTTGGCGGCTTCCTTGAGCTTCGAGCCCGCGGAGACCTTCACGCTGTAGCCGGCCGGGATGTCGATCGGGTCGCCGGTCTGCGGGTTGCGCGCGGTGCGAGCGGCACGGTGGGTGCGCTCGAAGGTCAGGAAGCCGGGGATGGTGACCTTCTCGTCACCCTTGGCGACGACCTCACCGACGGTCTCGGCGAGAGCGGCCAGCACGGCGTCGGCGTCCTTGCGGGTCACCTCGGCGCGGTCGGCCAGGGCGGCCACCAGCTCACTGCGGTTCATGTTGTTACTCCCGTGTTCTTCTTGCCTGTGAGGCGTGCCACGCGGCGGAAGCCGCGCGATTGGGTACAGCGAAGCCGATGCTGCCAGGGCCCTCGGACAGTCCCCGGACCCGGGTCACATGACAGACCCTCGCGCCCAAACACGCATCCTGCCCCCACCAGCGGCGGGAACGCCAATCCGGCACCCCCTCGGGTCACACGAAAAGCGCCGGATTCCCGTGGTGGTGACGTTGTGTCGACACCGCGAAAACCGCGCGGAGCCGAAAAGCCACCCTAAAGGCGGGTTTACGGCTCCGCGAATCGCGACGCGCCGTCAGCGCCCGCCCGGCGCCGCACCCGCGCCCGCGGCCTTCGCCGCGGTCCTGACCGCGCCGGCGACCGCGCCCGCGACCTTGTCGTTGAAGACCGACGGGATGATGTAGTTCGGGTTCAGCTCGTCCTCGGTGACGACGTCGGCGAGGGCGGAGGCCGCCGCCAGCATCATCTCCGTGTTGACCGTACGGGACTGGGCGTCGAGCAGACCGCGGAAGACACCCGGGAAGACCAGCACGTTGTTGATCTGGTTCGGGAAGTCCGAGCGGCCGGTGGCGACGACGGCGGCCGTCTGCCGGGCGACGGCCGGGTCGACCTCCGGGTCGGGGTTCGCGAGCGCGAACACGATGGCGCCCTCCGCCATGGCGGCGACGTCCTCCGCGCCGAGCAGGTTCGGGGCCGAGACGCCGATGAACACGTCCGCGCCGACGACGGCCTGCTTCAGGGTGCCGGTGACGCCCTCGGGGTTGGTGTTGTCGGCGATCCAGCGCAGCGGCGAGTCCGCCGGGGCGTCCACGAGGTCCTCGCGGCCCGCGTGCACGACGCCGTGGATGTCGGCGACGACGGCGTGCTTCACGCCCGCCGCGATCAGCAGCTTGAGGATGGCCGTGCCGGCGGCGCCGGCGCCGGACATGACGACCCGGACGTCGCCGACGCCCTTGCCGACCACGCGCAGCGCGTTGGTGAGGGCGGCGAGGACGACGATCGCGGTGCCGTGCTGGTCGTCGTGGAAGACGGGGATGTCGAGGGCCTCGCGCAGCCGGGCCTCGATCTCGAAGCAGCGGGGCGCGGAGATGTCCTCCAGGTTGATGCCCGCGAAGCCGGGGGCGATCGCCTTGACGATCGAGACGATCTCGTCGGTGTCCTGGGTGTCGAGGCAGATCGGCCAGGCGTCGATGTCGGCGAAGCGCTTGAACAGGGCCGCCTTGCCCTCCATGACCGGCATCGCGGCCATCGGGCCGATGTTGCCGAGGCCGAGGACGGCGGAGCCGTCGGTGACGACCGCGACGGTGTTGCGCTTGATGGTGAGGCGGCGCGCGTCCTCGGGGTTCTCGGCGATCGCCATGCACACGCGGGCGACGCCCGGGGTGTAGATCATGGAGAGGTCGTCACGGTTGCGGATGGGGTGCTTCGCCGCCATCTCGATCTTGCCGCCGAGGTGCATGAGGAACGTACGGTCCGAGACCTTGCCCAGGACGACGCCCTCGATGCCGCGCAGCTGCTCGACGATCTCGTCGGCGTGCGCGGTGGAGGTGGCGGCGATGGTGACGTCGATGCGGAGCTTCTCGTGGCCGGAGGCGGTCACGTCGAGGCCGGTGACGGATCCGCCGTGGGACTCCACCGCCGTGGTGAGCTGGGAGACCGCGGTCCCGCTGGCGGGAACCTCCAGCCTGACCGTCATCGAGTACGAGACGCTGGGCGCCGTTGCCATGGCCGAGTTCCTCTGCTTTCCCTGAGCTTCGTTGCTACGCCGCCCCGGCTGGTTGCCTGGCGGCGCCCTCCGATGGTCGCACCTACCTGCCGGTAGCAGGTAATACGGTCATTTTGTTTTCGGAAAGTAGTTTCCACCATACGAGAAGTCATGGGGAAACAGAAGAGGCCCCCGTCACCTGGGGTGACAGGGGCCTCAACTTCGTACGTACGTCTAAGTGGCACCGACCCGCCATGCTCGCCTCGCGGCAAGTGGTCCCTCTGAGGGACGAAGGTTGGGCCCGGGGGCTTGGATCGAGCCGGTGCCACGACAAGGCTAACAAACCACCCTGCTCGGTGATTCCAGCACCGCAGGTTGACCTGAAATCAGCCCCGGGCGGCGGAGCGGACCGGCCCCCGCCGCGCCGACCGCTCAGTCCCGCAGCAGATCCGGCACCCCGGCCCCGTCCGGCACGTCCCGGTCGCCCGAGAGCACCGTCAGGGCCTGCGTCGACCGGGTCAGCGCCACGTAGAGCACCCGCAGGCCGGCCGGGGACTCGTCCGCGATCTCCGCGGGCGAGACGACCACCGTCGCGTCGTACTCCAGGCCCTTCGCCTCCAGGGAACCGAGCGCCACCACCCGGTCGCCGAGCCCCGCGAGCCAGCCGGCGGCCTCCGCGCGCCGGTTCATGGCGACGACGACGCCCACCGTCCCGTCCACCTCGCCGAGCAGCCGCTCGGCCTCGAAACGTACGGTTTCGGCCAGATCCGCCCCCTCACCGAGGGCCACGAACCGGGGCTCGACGCCCGTCGAGCGGACCGCCCGGGGCGATTCCTTGCCCGGCATGGCGAGCGCGAGCACCTTGGCGGCCAGCTCGGCGATCTCCGCCGGGTTCCGGTAGTTCACGGTGAGCTCGAAGCGGCGCCGCGGCCGCGAGCCGAGCGCCTCGTCCCGGGCCTCCGCGGCCTCGTCCGGGTCCGACCAGGAGGACTGCGCCGGGTCGCCGACGACCGTCCAGGTGGCGTGCCGGCCGCGCCGCCCGACCATCCGCCACTGCATGGGCGTCAGGTCCTGGGCCTCGTCGACGATCACGTGCGCGTACTCGGTGCGCTCCGCCGCGAGCCGCTCGGCCCGCTCCCACTGGGTCTCCTCCCGTACGGGCATCAGCTCCTCCAGCCCCGTGAGCTGGTCCAGCGGGTCGTACTCCCGCTTCTTGCGGGGCCGGGCCGGGGCGCCGAGCAGCGTGCCCAGCTCGTCGAGGAGGGCGACGTCGTGGACGGACGGCTCCCGGCGGCGCAGCGAGCGCGCGAGCCGCCGCACCTCGCCCGGGTTGAGGATGCGGCGGGCCCAGCGGCCGAGCCGCCGCTCGTCGGCCATGGCGTCGAGGACCTGGCGGGGGTCGAGCTCGGGCCACCAGGCGTCGAGGAAGCCGAGGAAGGAGTCCTCGGTCGACACGTCCTCGTCGAAGGAGGAGCGCAGCTCGGCGGCGAGCTCGGGGTCGCTGTGCCGGCCGACGGCGCCGGACTTGGCGTACAGCGCGTCGAGGAGCAGCCGGCGGGCGCGCGGCCGGAGCAGGTTGACGGGGGCGGTGCCGCCGAGGACGTTGTGCCGGATGCGGCGCAGCTCGTCGGCCTCCAGCTCGAGGCGCCGCCCGAAGGCGACGACGCGCAGCAGCTGCGGTGCCCCGGGGTTCTCCAGGGCGCCCCGGGCCGCCTTCCGCAGCACGTGCACCATGCGGGAGGAACCCTTGATCCGGGCGACGGCCGGTTCGTCGTACGCGGTGGCCTCGGCGCCGTCGACCAGCGAACCGACGGCGCGGATCGCGACCTGGCCCTCCTCGCCGAGGGACGGCAGGACGCCCTCGGTGTACGAGACGAGGAGCGGGGTCGGGGAGACGATCAGGATGCCGCCCGCGTACCGCCGCCGGTCCTGGTAGAGCAGATAGGCGGCACGGTGCAGCGCGACCGCCGTCTTCCCCGTCCCCGGCCCGCCCTCGACGTACGTCACGGAGGCGGCGGGTGCCCGGATGACCAGGTCCTGCTCGGCCTGGATGCTGGACACGATGTCCCGCATGGTGTGGCTGCGGGCCTGGCCGAGGGCGGCCATCAGGGCGCCGTCGCCGATCACGGGCAGCTCGCGCCCGTCGAGGGCGGCCCGCAGCTCGGGGCGCATGAGGTCGTCCTCGACGCCGAGGACCCGGCGGCCCTTGGAACGGATGACGCGGCGGCGCACGACCCGGCCGGGGTCGACGGGGGTGGACCGGTAGAAGGGCGCGGCGGCGGGCGCGCGCCAGTCGATGACGAGCGGCGCGTAGTCGGAGTCGAGCACCCCGATCCGTCCGATGTGGAGGGTCTCGCCGATGTCGGCGGTGTTGTCGGGGCGTACGGCGTCCTCGGCGGGTTCGACGGAGGTGTAGGCGCCGTCGGGGCCCTTCTTCCCGTCCTTGCCGTACAGCAGGTCGATCCGGCCGAAGAGGAAGTCCTCGAACTCGTTGTTGAGCCGGTTGAGGTGGATGCCGGCCCGGAAGACCTGGGCGTCGCGCTCGGCGAGCGCGCCGGGCGTGCCGACCTGGCCCCGCTGGGCGGCGTCGTTCATCAGGAACTCCGCCTCGTGGATCTTCTCCTCCAGACGGCGGTAGACCTGATCCAGATGTTCCTGCTCGACACCGATCTCACGGTCTCTGACCGTGTCCACGGCTTCCTGCGCGGCCACCTAAGGCCCCCTTCTCACGTGCACTGGGCAGCCGTCGAGCGTACGCCACGAGGAGGGACCGTGTCAGGCTCGATCGGCTCCCGGCCGCGGGATCGTCGTGCGGGATCCGCCGGAGGCCGCCCGGATCGCACGTGGAGGCGCCGGGTGGGGGATGGGGGGATCCATCCGGGGCAGGGAGGAGCGGAGGCGAGGGTCTGAGAGGGTGCAGGTATGGATATCGAACGCAGGAACAACATCACGGTGACCGGGAATCCCGACGGGCCCGTGGTGGTACTGGCCCATGGGTTCGGTTGCGACCAGAACATGTGGCGGCTGACGGTGCCGGCCCTGGAGGCGGACCACCGGGTGGTGATGTTCGACTACGTGGGCTCGGGGCGGTCGGATCCGACCGCGTTCTCCCCGGAGCGGTACTCCTCCCTGGACGGCTACGCCCGGGACGTGGTGGAGGTGTGCGAGGCGCTCGACCTGCGGGACGCCGTGTTCGTGGGGCACTCGGTCAGCGCGATGGTCGGCGTGCTGGCCGTCGGCATGGCTCCGGAGCGGATCGGCGCGCTGGTGATGGTCGCCCCCTCGCCGCGGTACATCGACGACGAGGGGTACCGCGGCGGGTTCAGCGCCGAGGACATCGACGAACTGCTGGCGTCCCTGGAGTCGAACTACCTCGGCTGGTCGGCGGCCATGGCGCCGGCGATCATGGGGAACGCGGAGCGGCCCGAGCTCGGCGAGGAACTGACCACCAGCTTCTGCGCCACCGACCCCGAGATGGCGCGCGTCTTCGCCCGGACCACGTTCCTGTCGGACTCGCGGGACGACCTGAAGGGCGTGGAGGTGCCGACCCTGATCCTGGACTGCGTCCAGGACGTCATCGCCCCCCGGGAGGTCGGCGCCTTCGTCCACCGGGCGATCCCCGGCTCGACCCTGGTCACGCTGGACGCCACCGGCCACTGCCCCCACCTGTCCGCGCCGGAGGCCACCAACGAGGCGATCACCCGCTTCCTGGCGGAACTGCGGTGATGTGCCGCGTCGGGCAGCAGCCCGAGCCCCACGGCGCCGACGACGAGCAGGCGGCGAACGTCGCGTTCGCCGCGCTCCTCGAGGACAGCGCCGAGGAACTGTACGAGAGCGCTCCGTGCGGGTACCTGTCGACCCTGCTGGACGGCACCGTCGCGAAGGTCAACGCCACCCTCCTGGGCTGGCTCGGTCTGGAGCGGGAGGCGGTGACGGGCCGGATGCGGTTCACCGACCTGCTGACCGTGGGCGGCAAGCTGTACCACGAGACCCACTTCGCGCCGCTGCTGCGCATGCGGGGCGAGATCGGCGGCATCGCCCTGGAGATGAGACAGGCCGACGGCACCCGCCTGCCGGTGCTGGTCTCCTCCGCGATCAAGTACGGCGATTCCGGCGAACCGCTGCTGATCCGCACCACCGTCTTCGACGCCCGCGACCGCCGCGCCTACGAGGAGGAGCTCCTGCGGGCCCGGAAGGACGCCGAACAGGCCCGCCGGGAGGCGGAGGCCGACCGCGCCCGGCTGCAGGACGCCCTCGCCGTGCTCCAGGCGTCGCTGCTGCCCGACACCCTGCCGCCGATCCCGGGGATGGAGGCGGCCGCCCACTACCGCACGGCCTCTCCCGACCGCCTGGGCGGCGACTTCTACGACGTCATCCCCCTCGGCGGCGAACGCTTCGCCTTCTTCCTGGGCGACGTGTGCGGCAAGGGCCCCCAGGCGGCGGCCGTCACCTCGCTGACCCGCTACACCCTGCGCACCGCCGCACTGCACGACCCCGACCCGGTGGCCGCGCTGACGACGCTCAACACCGTGCTCCACGAGCGCTACAGCAGCGGCGACCCGCGGTACTGCACCGCCGTCTTCGGTGTCGTCGAACCCGACCCCGCCACCGGGCACGCCGCCGTCCGCATCGCCTCGGGAGGCCACCCGCCGGCCCTCCTCCTGCGGGCCGACGGCACCACCGACTTCCTCCCCACCCCGGGCGGCCTCCTCGTCGGCATCCTGCCCACCGCCCCCTTCACCACCGCCACCACCACCCTGGCCCCCGGTGACACGCTCCTGCTGTACACCGACGGCCTCACCGAGGCCCGGACCGGCCACGACCGCACCGACCTGTACGGAGACGAAGCCCTGCGCGCCTTCGCCGCCCGCCACGCGGGGAGACCGCCCCACGAGGTCGTCGAGGCCCTGACCGTCCTGTTGGACGGCTTCGGCGACGGCCTGGACGACGACACCGCGCTGCTCGCCCTCGGCGTCCCCCCGACCGAGAACCCGGAATGACACCGCTGAGGATCACCACCCACGACGCCGCGACCGGCCCCGTCCTGGGGGTCGTCGGTGAACTCGACTACGCCACCGCCGCCCGACTGAAGGAGGCGCTCACCACCGTCGCCCTCCGGCCGGGCGGGCGGCTCGTGCTGGACCTGGCGGACATGGAGTTCTGCGACTCCAGCGGCATCACCGCCCTGCTCGCCGCCCGCGCGCACGCCCACGCCGCCGGGGCGGACATCGCCCTCGCCGCCGTCCCCGCCCGCACCCTCCGCGTCCTGAAGGTCGTGGGCCTCGACCAGGTCTTCGTCCTCCACCCCGACAGCGAAGCCGCCACCCGGCCCTGACCCGAGGAGGCCCGCGCCGCGGGACGGCGGAGCACCGGGCCGCCCGCGAACCACTCCGCGGACGGGGGTGCGGGCCGGCGTCCGGCCCGCACCCGCGCCCTCAGCCGTCGTACTTCTCCTCCGTCGCGGGATCCAGCGCCAGCCGGTACCCCCGCTTCACCACCGTCTGGATCAGCTTCGGCGTGCCGAGGGCCGCCCGGAGCCGTGCCATCGCCGTCTCCACGGCGTGCTCGTCGCGCCCCGCCCCCGGCAGCGCCCGGAGGAGGTCGGCGCGGGAGACGACCCAGCCGGGGCGGCGGGCGAGGAGCCCGAGGAGGGCCATTCCGGCGGGCGGGACGGGCCGCAGGACGTCGTCGACGAGGACCGCGTGCCCCCGGACCTCCAGCCGGCGCCCGGCGACCGGCAGGACCCGGGAGCGGGCGGGCAGTTCCTTGCAGAGGAGCTGGACGAGCGGTCCGATCCGGAAGCGCTCCGGCTGGTGGGTGTCGATCCCCTCCGCCTGGAGCGGCAGGGCCGTGACGGGCCCCACGCACACCGCGAGCACGTCGTGCCGGAGCGCGGCGACGAGTTCGTCCCGTACGCCCCGCTCCGCCGCGCGGGAGAACAACGAGGCGGCGGCCGGCGCGCTGGTGAAGGTCACCGCGTCGAGTCCGCCGGCGAGGGTCGCGTCGAGGAGCCGGTCGAGCGGTCCGAGGTCCTCGGGGGGCATCCAGCGGTAGACGGGAACGCCGACGACCTCGGCGCCGCCGGCCGTGAGCGCCTCGACGAAGCCGGGGAGCGGCTCCCCGTGGAGCTGGAGCGCGATGCGCCGGCCCTCGACGCCTTCCGCCAGGAGCCGGTCGAGGACCTCGGCCATCGACTCGGAGGAGGGCGACCAGGACTCGGTGAGTCCGGCGGCCCGTACGGCCCCCTTGACCTTGGGGCCGCGGGCGAGGAGTTCGACATCGCGCAGGACGGCGAGGAGTTCCTCCCCGTGTCCCCAGCCCTCGGCGGCCTCGACCCAGCCCCGGAAGCCGATCGCCGTGGTGGCGACGACGACGTCCGGGGCACGGCCGATGAGCTCCTTGGTGGCGGCGAGGAGTTCGGTGTCGTCGGCGAGGGGCACGATCCGCAGCGCGGGGCCGTGGACGACGGCCGCGCCGCGCCGGCGCAGCAGCGCGATGAGCTCGTCGGCGCGTCGTGCCGCGGTGACGCCGATCGTGAAGCCGGCGAGGGGGCCGTGTTCTTGCTCGTCCATGGGGTCTGAGCCTGACGGGGATGCGTGACGGTCCGGGTTCGCCCGTATTTCCTGGTCGTTACGGTACGCGCCGGGCATCGGGGATCACACCCGCGCGTAGCCGGGCCGGGGCTCGGGATCCGTGACCGCCTCGGCGGTCCCGGGGGCGGTGGCGGGGGACCGAAGGTATACCGCCCAGGTGACGACCATGCAGGCCGCGTAGAAGGCGAGGAAGGCGACGAAGGCGGCGGTGCCGGTGCCGGCGGTCTGGAAGGACTGGCGGAAGGCGAGGTTGATGCCGAGGCCCCCGACCCCGCCGACCGCGCCGATGAGCCCCATGGAGGCGCCGGAGAGCCGTCGTCCGTAGGACTCGGCGGCCCCGCCCGCGAGGCCCTCGCGGTGGCCCTGGGCGAGGAAGATCGCCGGGATCATCTTGAACGTGGAGCCGTTGCCCAGGCCGCTGAGGACGAAGAGGGCGATGAAGCCGACGAGGAAGACGGCGAGGGACTCGACGACGGAGGCGTGGATCACGACGGCGGTGGCGACGGCCATCGCGGCGAAGGTCCCCAGGGTGATGCGGGCGCCGCCGTACCGGTCGGCGAGGGAGCCGCCGACCGGCCGGACGAGCGAGCCGAGCAGCGGGCCGACGAAGGTGAGCGAGGCGGCCTGGAGCGGGGTGCGGCCGAACTGGGTCTGCAGGACGAGGCCGAAGGCGAAGCTGTAGCCGATGAAGGAGCCGAAGGTGCCGACGTACAGGAAGGCCATGATCCAGGTGTGGCGGGCCTTCACGGCCTCCCGGACCGCCCCGGTGTCGTTCCTCACGGGGGCGAGGTTGTCCATGAAGAGCGCGGAGCAGACGGCGGCGACGACGATCAGCGGCAGGTAGACGCCGAGCACGATCCTCGGGTGCACCGCTCCGGCGGTGCCGATGACGAGGAGGCCGACGAGCTGGACGACGGGAACGCCGATGTTGCCGCCGCCCGCGTTGAGGCCGAGGGCCCAGCCCTTCCTCCGCAGCGGGAAGAAGGCGTTGATGTTGGTCATCGAGGAGGCGAAGTTGCCGCCGCCGACGCCGGTGAGCGCGGCGACGAGGACGAAGGTGGCGTACGGGGTGCCGGGGTGCATCACCGCGAAGGCGAGGCCGGTGGGCAGCAGGAGCAGCAGGGCGCTGAAGACCGTCCAGTTGCGGCCCCCGAAGCGGGCGACGGCGAAGGTGTACGGGACGCGGACGAGCGCGCCGACGAAGGTGGCGGTGCCGATGAGGAAGAACTTGCCGGCCGGGTCCACCCCGTACCGGGGGCCCATGAAGAGGACCATGACCGACCAGAGGCTCCAGATCGAGAAGCCGACGTGCTCGGAGAGGACGGAGAAGAGCAGGTTGCGCCGTGCGATCCGCTCTCCCCCCTCGCGCCAGAAGGTCTCGTCCTCCGGTTCCCAGCGTTCGATCCAGCGGCCACCCATCTCGCACCTCCACGGAGTCGGATCCCTGATGCGACC
Source organism: Streptomyces sp. NPDC107498 (assembly GCF_055582805.1). Lineage (NCBI taxonomy): Bacteria > Bacillati > Actinomycetota > Actinomycetes > Kitasatosporales > Streptomycetaceae > Streptomyces > Streptomyces sp. NPDC107498. Next base: position 49,457 of record NZ_JBVJPE010000025.1, read on the forward strand.
GACGCTAGGAAGGGCGCGTTTCAGTCCGGTGCCGTGAGGTGACGGTGGCGGAACCTTGCTCTCACCCGGTGGACGGGCCCCCTGTGAGCGCCCCGGTCCGGGCGGGCAGCCCCGGCTCCCCCTCCGGCAGCCAGGCGCCGGGCGGCCGGGTGAGCCATCCCTCCCGGCCGCCCAACTCCGCCGCCGCCCGGCGCAGGGCGTCCAGGCCGGGGTGGCGGAGCCCCTTGCGCCACACCAGGCTCACGGGCGAGAGGGGGACGGGGTCGACGAGGGGCCGGGTCACGCAGTCCGGCATGGGCGGGAAGTCGACGACGGCGAGGACCGCGTTGCCGTACTTGGCCATGAGCCGGCGGAACTCCTCCTTGCCGACGGCGAGCGGCGCGGGCGGGGCGATCTCGATGTCCCGGCCGGCGAAGAGACGGGCGGCGAGGTCGGTCCACTCGGACGTGCGGTCGTTCCCGGCGCCGGCGTAGACCCGCTCCCCGGCGAGCCGGCCGAGCGGCACCTCGGGCAGTCCGGCGAGCGGATGGTCCTCGGGAAGGATGACGGCCATCCGCTCGTACCGGACGAACTGGGAGTCGAGCCGCGCCCTGAGCCGGGCGTCGAGTCCTCCGTACCGGCCGAAGGAGGTGTCGAGCCGGCCGGCGAGGATGGACTGCGCGGCGCCGGTGAGCCCGCTCTCGTAGCGGGCCATCAGCTCGTGTTCCGGGGCGAGTTCGCGGGCGCGCAGGAGGATGCGCTCCTGGACGAGGTCGGGGCTGTTGAGGTCGACGAGGAGCGGCCGGGGCGCGGCCCGGAAGGCGTCGCCCAGCTCGTCGTGGGCGGCCAGCACCCGGCGGGCGTGCGGGAGGAGGCGCTCGCCGTCGGGGGTGAGGGCGACCTGCCGGGTGGTCCGCACGAACAGCTCCGCGCCCAACTCCCGCTCCAGGCGCCGGATGTCGCGGCTGAGCGCCTGCTGCGCGACGTAGAGACGGGCGGCGGCCCGGGTGAAGTGCAGTTCTTCGGCGACGGCGGTGAAGGCGCGCAGAAGACGGGGGTCGATGTCGTAGGAGGAGGTCGCCACCGCCGCATTCAACAACACAGGTGCGTGAATGGCCACCGATCAGGTGTTGGACCGGCGGGGCCGTACCGACGGAGCCTTGGTCCATGCCGCAACCGGACCTCACCCTCACCCCGGCGGGCCCGGCCCTCGCCCCCCGCTACCGGCCCGTCCCCGTCCCCGTCCCCGTCCCCCGCCACCGACCGGCCGCCCCCGCGAAGCCCGTCGACCCCTACCTCCGCCTCTTCTCCCGCCCCGGCACCCGCGCCTTCACCGCCGGCAACCTGATCGCCCGGCTGCCCATGGGCATGTTCGGCGTCAGCGCCGTGATCATGATCGCCGCGGCGTACGGCTCCTACGCCCTGGCCGGCGCGGTCACCGCCACCAACCTCGCCGTCGGCTCCGTCACCGGCCCCCTGATCGCCCGGCTCGTCGACCGGTACGGCCAGGCCAGGATCGCGGTCCCGGCCACCGCCTACGCGGTCCTGGGCCACTTGGTGCTGCTGCTCTGCGTCCACGAGCGGGCCCCCGCCTGGGCGCTCTTCCTCACGACCGCCGTCACCGCCACCACCCCGAACACGGGCGGCATGTCCCGGGCCCGCTGGGCGCACCTCCTCCGCGACGACCCGGACGCGCTGCACACCGCCAACGCCTTCGAGCAGGCCGCCGACGAGCTCTGCTACATGCTCGGCCCGGTGCTCGCCGCCGTCCTGTGCTCGGCGCTCTTCCCCGAGGCCGGCACGCTCACCGCGGGCCTCCTCTTCCTCTCCGGCGTGCTGGTCTTCGCCGCCCAGCGCTCCACCGAGCCGCCGGTCGCCCCGCGCACGACCGCGGGCTCCCCGCTGCGCGCCCCCGGCATGGCGTCGCTGCTCGCGGTCCTCCTCGCAACGGGCGCCGTCTTCGGCTCCATGGAGGTGGTCGCCCTGGCGTACGTGGACGGCCCCGTCGCGGGACCGGTCCTCGCCCTCCAGGCGGCCGGCTCCTGCGCGGCGGGCCTCCTCTACGGCCGCGCCCGGCGCACCGCCCGTCTGCGCACCTGTCTGGCCGCGATGACCGTCCTGATGGCGATGCCGCTGCTCGCCGCCTCGACGGGCTCCCTGCTCGCCCTGGCCGGCGGCCTCCTCCTGGCGGGCATGGCGACGGCCCCGACGATGGTGACGGGCATGGGCCTGATCCAGCGCCTCGCCCCGACGGCACAGCTCAACGAGGGCATGGCCCTGGCCGTGACGGCCCTCCTGGCGGGCGTCGCGGCGGGCTCCGCCGCCGGCGGCTGGGCCGCCGACCACGCACCCTTCGCGTCCTTCGGGTTCCTGCTCCCGGTGACGGCGGCGGCGGTGGCCCTGACCCTGTGCACGACGACCGGAGCGGGCCGGGACTCCCGCGCACGGGCATGACGAAGGCCCGGCGGTCGCGAACGACCACCGGGCCTCTGCCCACATGGGATGAGTGGAGATGGCGGGAATCGAACCCGCGTCCAACGGTGCGGAATCAGGGCTTCTCCGTGTGCAGTCTGGTACGAGTTTCTCAGCCCTCCGGATCACCCAGACAAGTCCGGAACGGGCTCAGTCACTGTTTGATTTCCCCCCTGCCCCCGTGACCGGGGCAGGAGGTTTAGATCCCTAGATGACGCCAGGATCCGGGTCGGGACCACCCCCGGGCTGACGCTCCTCACAGAGGCTTCTGTTCGTTACCTAAAATTAGGCAGCGAGGGCGAAGCGGGAGTTATCGCTCTTGGTGTTGGCGATTATTGGTTGCGACATATGGTTTACGAGATCATTGCCGCTTCCTCGACACGCTTCCCACTGCTTCGACATCCGCTGTCGAAACCGATCATCCCCATGTTGTTTTTTCAAAAGACGCACCCTCGGTGGGGTGCAGCACCCATGGTACGTGACCGACGGGTGCGGTTGCCAGCGCATTGACGGCGCGAGGCGCCGGGCACTACGCGCTCTGCGCGGCCCGCTGCTTCCGCCGCGCCGCCGCGACCGCCCGGTTCGTCTCGCGCGTGTCCTGCTTCTCCCGCAGGGTCTGGCGCTTGTCGTACTCCTTCTTGCCCTTGGCCAGCGCGATCTCGCACTTCACCCGGCCGTTCAGGAAGTACAGCGCGAGGGGCACGATCGTGTGACCCGTCTCCTGCGACTTCGACTCCAGCTTGTCGATCTCGGCCCGGTGCAGCAGCAGCTTCCGCTTCCGCTTCGCGTGGTGGTTGGTCCAGCTGCCCTGCATGTACTCGGGCACGTGGATGTTGTGCAGCCACGCCTCGTGGCCGTCGATCTGGACGAAGCCGTCGACCAGCGAGGCCCGCCCCATGCGCAGCGACTTCACCTCGGTGCCCATGAGCACCACACCGCACTCGTAGGTGTCGATGATGTGGTAGTCGTGCCGCGCCTTCTTGTTCTGCGCGATGAGCTTGCGCTCCGGCGCCTTGTCCTGGTTCTTCTTGGCAGGCTTGCCCTGCACGTTCACGAGTCCCTTTGCCATAGTGCGGTCATTTTCGCACTACGAGCCCCCTCCGAGGCCACTCAATACCGTTCTCGCCCGCGCCTCGGCCCCCTCCCCCGCCGCCAGGTCCGGAGTGATGCCACGGCCGTCGACGGCGTGCCCGGCGGGGGTGCGGTAGTGGCCGACGGTCAGCTCGGCGACGGAGCCGTCGGGCAGCGCGCTCGGCATCTGGACCGACCCCTTGCCGAAGGTCCGCGAGCCGACGGTCACCGCCCGGCCCCGGTCCTGGAGCGCGCCGGTGAGCAGCTCGGCCGCGCTCATCGTGCCCCCGTCGATCAGCGCCACCAGGGGCCTGCCGGTGTCGCCGCCGCCCTCCGCGTACACGGCCCGCTGCTCGCCCTCCACGTCGTACGTGGCGACGAGCCCGCCGTCGAGGAAGGCGGAGGCGGCGACGGCGGCCTCCGTGACCAGACCGCCCGAGTTGCCCCGCAGGTCGAGGAGGACCCCGGCGCCGGCCGGGGCGGTCCGCACCGCGTCACGCACGCGCGTGCCCGCGCCCTTGGTGAAGGCGGCGACCCGGATCAGTACGGCCCCGTCGTCGAGGCGGCGGACGGTGACCGGGTCCGTCGCGAGCCGGGCCCTGTGCAGGGTCTGCGTCCAGGCCGCGCGACCGCGCTCGACGCGCAGCACGACGGCCGAGCCGGGAACGCCGTCCCCGCGCAGCAGGGAGACCGCCTCGGAGACGGAGAGCCCGTCGACCGGGCGCCCGTCGACGGCGACGAGCCGGTCGCCGGTCCGCAGCCCGGCCCGGTCGGCGGGGCCGCCGGCCTGGACCCGGGTCACCCGCACGCCGCCCGTCCCGGACCGTCCGGCGGAGAGGCCGACGCCGGTGTAGGCGCCGTCGAGGGCCTGCTCGAACTCGGCGTACTCCCTCTTGTCGTACACCGCGCCCCAGCGGTCCCCGCTGCGGCTGACGAACTCCTCGGCGGCCTTCTCCCCCGACTTCCCGTCGGCCATGGCCGCGGCGGCGGCCCGCGCGAGAGCGGCCCTGTCGACGGTCGTGCCGCCCGCGGCCGCCCCCTCGTCACCGCCGGACGCGCGCGCCGCCTTCACCGCGGGCTCCTGCCGGGGCAGCGCGCCGGTGGCGGCGGCGGTGGCGAGGACGCCGGTGAAGACCAACGTCAGAACGGCCCCACGGAGCACTCCGCGGGGCCGGGTGCAGAGGTCGTCGGTGCCGGCCGGCATGTCGCCCACTCTAGGACAAGACGATGGCGCCGCACGGGCTTTGGCCGTACGACGCCATCCGCTGTCAGGGGTGACTTGTCACACCTTCAGGTACTTGCGCAGCGCGATGAAGGCGGCCACGGCGGGCATGAGGAGCCCGATGGCGATCACCAGCGGCAGCTTGGCGAGGACGGCGTCCCAGCCGATGAAGTTGACCAGCTGCATCTTCTCGGCGAGCGCGATGCCGTGGTCGATCAGGAAGTACCGGCCGACGAGCAGCAGCACGCAGGCGACGCCGCCTCCGAGGAGTCCGGCGAAGGCGGCCTCCATGATGAACGGCATCTGGATGTAGAAGCTGGACGCGCCGACGAGCCGCATGATGCCGGTCTCGCGGCGGCGGCTGAAGGCCGAGACGCGGACCGTGTTGACGATCAGCATCAGCGCGATGATCAGCATCAGGCCCATGACGCCGAGGGCGGCGATGTTCATGCCGTTCATCAGGTCGAAGAGGTTCTGCAGGATGTTCCGCTGGTCCTGGACCGACTCGACGCCGTCCCGGCCGGCGAAGGCCGTGGCGACGACCTTGTACTTCTCCGGGTCCTTGAGCTTGACCCGGAACGACTCCTGCATCTGGTCCGGCGTCACCACGGAGGCGATGGCGGTGTCGCCGTACTGCTCCTTGTAGTGCTTGAACGCCTGGTCGGCCGACTCGTGCTGGACGTTCTCGACGATGTCCATCTTCCTGAGGTCGGCCTCGATCTGCTCCTTCTGCTGGCCGGTGACCGCGCCCTTGGCGCACTTGGCCGCCGTGGTCGCGTCCGCCTTGTTGCAGAGGAAGATGGAGACGTTGACCTTGTCGTACCAGTAGTCCTTCATCGTGCTGACCTGCTCGCGCATGAGCAGCGCGCCGCCGAAGAGGGCGAGCGAGAGGGCCACGGAGACGATGACGGCGAAGGTCATCGTGAGATTGCGCCGGAGACCGACACCGATCTCGGAGAGCACGAACTGAGCGCGCATGGTGTTCTGATTCCCCCGCCGTCAGTGCTGGTATCCGTAGACGCCGCGCGCCTGGTCACGGACGAGACGGCCCTTCTCGAGCTCGATGACGCGCTTGCGCATCTGGTCGACGATGTTCTGGTCGTGGGTCGCCATGACGACGGTGGTCCCTGTCCTGTTGATCCGGTCGAGCAGCTTCATGATGCCGACGGAGGTCTGCGGGTCGAGGTTGCCGGTGGGCTCGTCGGCGATCAGCAGCATCGGCCGGTTGACGAAGGCCCGGGCGATGGCGACGCGCTGCTGCTCACCGCCGGAGAGCTCGCCCGGCATCCGGTCCTCCTTGCCGCCGAGTCCGACCAGGTCGAGCACCTGCGGCACGGCCTTGCGGATCTCGCCGCGCGGCTTGCCGATGACCTCCTGGGCGAAGGCCACGTTCTCGGCCACGGTCTTGTTGGGCAGCAGGCGGAAGTCCTGGAAGACGGTGCCGAGCTGACGCCGCATCTGCGGCACCTTCCAGTTGGAGAGCCGGGCCAGGTCCTTGCCGAGGACGTGCACCTGGCCCTGGCTGGCACGCTCCTCGCGCAGGAGCAGTCGCAGGAAAGTCGACTTTCCGGAGCCGGAGGAACCGACGAGGAAGACGAACTCGCCCTTCTCGACCTCCAGGGAGACGTCCCGGAGCGCGGGGCGGCTCTGCTTCGGATAGGACTTGGAGACGTTGTCGAATCGGATCACGGATGCACCACGGTCGGCCGGGAGTAGGTGTGCGTGACCTTACGCGACCGGGGATGGCCTGCGCAGTCGCGGTCCTGGCTTGCGACGTTTATCCTTTTCGCCCCTCCGGACGGAAGCCGGGCAATCCGGTGGGGCGCGCCGAAACGCCGCGGAGCTGGCACAGTGGTAGGGGAACGTCCCGACCCCCCCGGGCGTTGTCCTGGTGTGTACCCCCGTGCGGGAGGAGGAGAGCGCATGACCTACGACCGACTGGTGTGCGCCAACTGCGCGGCCCCGGTCGCCGAGGGCCGCTGTCCCGTCTGCCGCGCGAACCGGGAGCGTCTGACCCCTCAGGGGCCGTCCCCCGCGATGCTGCTGACGTTGGCGATCGCGCTGCTCGCGGCGATCGCGCTGCTCGCGGCCGTTCAGACGGTGTAGACCGAGCCGGATGCATGACGAAGGGCCGGAGAGCTCGCTCTCCGGCCCTTCGTCATGCATCACGCGTCCGGGCGAATGCCTCAGACGGCGGCGCGGCCACCGCCGACGAGACGCGGCAGCATGCGGAAGCCGATGCCGCCGGCGATCATGGTCGCGGCGCCGATGACCAGGAACGAGGTCTCGGCCGCACCGGTCTCGGCGAGCTCCTCCTTCGCCTGACCCTGCTGGACCGGCTGCGAGCCGCCCTGGTCGGGGTCGGTGTTGTTCGGGGTGTCCACGCACTCGGCGCCGTCGAGGTCGACGGTGCAGGTGCCACCGTCGGAGCCGCCGGTGCCGTTGGAGCCGCTCCCGGTCGTGCCGGACGTGCCCGACGTGCCGGACGTGCCGGACGTGCCCGACGTACCGGAGGTGGACGAGGACTGGTCGCCCGACGTGGACGACGACTGGTCACCCGAGGTCGAGGAGGACTGGTCACCCGAGGTCGAAGAGGACTGGTCACCCGACGTGGACGACGACTGGTCACCCGAGGTGGACGACGACTGGTCACCCGACGTCGAGGACGACTGATCGCCCGAGGTGGACGACGACTGGTCACCCGACGTCGAAGAGGACTGATCGCCCGAGGTGGACGACGACTGGTCACCCGACGTCGAAGAGGACTGGTCACCCGAGGTGGACGACGACTGATCGCCCGACGTCGAGGACGACTGGTCACCCGACGTGGACGACGACTGGTCACCCGACGTCGAAGAGGACTGATCGCCCGAGGTGGACGACGACTGGTCACCCGACGTCGAAGAGGACTGGTCACCCGAGGT
>NZ_JBVJPE010000025.1:57219-101086 GCF_055582805.1 Streptomyces sp. NPDC107498
GAGGTGGACGACGACTGATCGCCCGACGTCGAGGACGACTGGTCACCCGAGGTCGACGAGGAATCGTCGCCCCCGGAGATCCCGCCGAGGATCGTGTTGCCGGCGTCGTCTCCGCCGTCGCTCTGGATGCCGACGGTCACATCCTGGGTCTGCTCGGTTCCGAACCCGCCGACGGCCTGCGCGGCACCGGCCGCGGTCAGGGACGCACCGGCGACGATCACGGCACTGGCCGCGACCCGCACCAGGCGGACTCGCGTCTTGTTGGTCATCTGGCTGCTACCCCCAGTAGCTCATCTCGTCATGGGGCAGCGCTCGGGTCCGGCGCGGCAGGGGCGGTGTCACGACTGGACCGGCCCCCGATCACACGCGTCCCAGAAAAGCGCATGCCAGTGCGCCACCCTTCCGAGTTTCCGATGAGGCGTCAAGGTCGTTGCGCGTGCGATGCCCGAAAGATCACCAGGTGACCGACATGCGACGATGCAACTGTGACGTAAACCCTGAACTCCGGGCCCGGCGACGCCAGTTCCCTTGTCGACAAAGCGCCCCGGTGGCCTCGCCGTCGCTTGCGTCAGCGAATCCGCGGGAGGGTGCGGAACGGCACCGGGCCCCGCACCGAGAGGTGCGGGGCCCGGCCGGAACCACGGAGGGGCTACTTGTCCTGCTGCTTGCGCCAGCGGATGCCCGCCTCCAGGAAGCCGTCGATCTCGCCGTCCAGGACGGACTGCGGGTTGCCGACCTCGAACTCCGTACGGAGGTCCTTGACCATCTGGTACGGGTGGAGCACGTACGAACGCATCTGGTTGCCCCAGGAGCTGCCGCTGTCCTTGAGGGCGTCCATCTTGGCGCGCTCCTCCTGGCGCTGGCGCTCCAGGAGCTTGGCCTGGAGGACGTTCATGGCGCTCGCCTTGTTCTGGATCTGGGAGCGCTCGTTCTGGCAGGAGACGACGATGCCGGTCGGGAGGTGCGTGATGCGCACGGCCGAGTCGGTCGTGTTGACGCCCTGGCCGCCGGGGCCGGAGGCGCGGTACACGTCGACGCGCAGGTCCGACTCGTCGATCTCGACGTGGTCCGAGGACTCGACGACCGGCAGGACCTCGACGCCGGCGAAGGAGGTCTGGCGGCGGCCCTGGTTGTCGAAGGGCGAGATGCGGACGAGCCGGTGGGTGCCCTGCTCGACGGAGAGCGTGCCGTAGGCGTACGGGGCCTTGACCACGAAGGTGGTGGACTTGATGCCCGCCTCTTCCGCGTACGAGGTCTCGTAGATCTCCGTCGAGTAGCCGTGGCGCTCCGCCCAGCGCAGGTACATGCGCTGGAGCCGCTCGGCGAAGTCGGAGGCGTCGACGCCGCCGGCCTCGGCCCGGATGTTCACCAGGGCCTCGCGCTCGTCGTACTCGCCGGAGAGGAGGGTGCGGACCTCCATCTCGTCGAGGGCCTTGCGGACGGAGGTCAGCTCCGTCTCGGCCTCGGCGAGGGTGTCCGGGTCGTCCATCTCCTCGGCGAGCTCGAAGAGCACCGCGAGGTCGTCGATCCGGCCCCGCAGGGTCTCGGCCTTGCGGACCTCGGCCTGGAGGTGCGAAAGCTTGCTCGTGATCTTCTGCGCCGCCTCCGGGTCGTCCCACAGGGACGGGGCCGCGGCCTGCTCTTCGAGCACGGCGATGTCGGCCCTCAGCTTCTCGAGGTCCAGGACGGCCTCGATCGACCCCATGGTCGAGGAGAGGGACTTCAGCTCTTCGGATACATCGACGACTGCCACGCGTCCAGCGTAACGGCTCCGGGCCTGGAGCCGAACCTGCGGCCGACACCCGCGGTCGAGGGCCTGCCGGGCGCTACGGCCGGGAGGACTGCCTGGAGTCCTGCGGCGGGGTCTCCCCGTCGCCGGAGGCCGCCAGGTAGCCGCCGGCACCGAGCGCGCCCGCGACCACGACGGCCACGACGCCGAGGGTGATCCTCCTCTTGCGGACCGCGCCCGCCTTGTGGCGGGCCGAACCGGGGCGGCGGGCGCCGGAGGGCCGGGGGGCGCGGGCGGTGCCGAGGGGGCCGCCGGAGAGCTCGTCGGGGGCCGGGACCCGCATGGAGGTGTGGGTGTCGCGGTTGGAGTCGGCGGAGGCGCCGGGGACGAGCGGGACGGCGGCGCGGCGGGGGGCCGGCTCGCCCGTGCCCGTGCCGGTGGCGTACGCGTCCTCCTCGTACGGCTCCGGGGCCGGCTCCGTGCCGGGCTCGTCGACGTCCAGCGGGGGGATGCCCTTGAGCAGCGGCAGGACGTCCCCCAGGCGGGCGGCGAGCTCGGAGGCGCGCAGCCGGGAGGCGGGGGCCTTGGCGAGGCACTGGACGATCGTCTGCCACAGCTCCTCGGGGATGCCGGGCAGCGGGACGACGGTCTCGGTGACGTGGCGGCGCAGGACCGCGCCGGGGTGGCCGCCGCCGAACGGGGTGAAGCCGGCGAGCAGCTCGTACAGGACGGTCGCGAGGGCGTAGATGTCGACGGCGGCGCGCGGCGGGAGGCCTTCGACGATCTCGGGGGCGAGGTAGTCGGGGGTGCCGATGATCCGGGTGGCCTTGGTGCGGCCGGGGGTGTCGATCAGCTTGGCGACGCCGAAGTCGGTGAGGAGGGCGGGGTGGGCGCCGCCGGGACCGAGCGGGCCCTCCATGTCGAGCAGGATGTTCTCCGGCTTGACGTCCCGGTGGACGACGCCGGCGGCGTGCGCGGCGGCGAGGGCCTCGGCGACGTCGGCGACGATCGCGACGGCGGCCTCGGGCGCGAGCCGTCGCTCCCGGTCGAGCCGGGTGCGCAGGTCGGTGCCGCGGACGAGGTCCATGACGAGGGCGAGGTCGGTGCCGTCGACGACGAGGTCGCGGACCTTGACGACCCGGGGGTGGTCGAGGCCGAGCAGTGCGGTCCGCTCCTGGACGAAGCGGCTGACGAGTTCCTGGTCGGAGGCCAGGTCCTCGCGCAGCAGTTTGACGGCGACGGGCCCCTCGGGTCCCTCGCCGAGCCACACCGTTCCGGCGCTGCCCCGCCCGAGGATCTGGTGGGCGGTGTAGCGGCTGCCGATGTTCCGTGCCAAGACTGCTCCCTCAGCGGCTGCGGTTCTCGACAAAGCTACGCGTCCACGGCCGCCGGTCTCGACTTCCGAGGGGAAATCACCCCTCGGAAGTCGACAAATCGACAGCGCTACTGCCCCGTACCGCCGGTAGCACCCGTTCCGGTGCTCGCGTTCGCGCTGTCGAACAGCTCGGAGAACCAGGTGGTGAACGACGAGATGCCGTCGCCGATGGCCTCCCAGTAGCCCTTGCCCTGGGCGACCCAGTCCTGGAGCGGGGTGAGCTCCCAGATGAGCCAGCCGGCGACCACGAACAGGACGATCATGATCAGGCAGCCCTTGAGGCAGCCGAGGCCGGGGATCCGCACCGGATTCGCGCTGCGCCCGCGCGGCGGGCGCGGCTCGCGGGGCGCGGGGGCCTGGGGCGGCGGCTGCGGCGGGGCGTACTGCTGCTGGGGCGGGGCGTAGTGCTGCGGGGGCGGCGGGGGCGCGTACTGCTGCGGCTGCTGTTGGGGCGCGGGGCGCTGCGGGGCCGGGCGCTGCTGCTGGTACGGCTGGGGCGGCTGCTGCCCGTGCTGCTGGCGGCCGTACGCACCGGCGTCCTGCGGCGGCTGCTGGGGCCGGCGCTGCGGGCGGCGGCGCAGGGGGTCCTCGCTCGGGTCGAGGTACTGGACCTGCGTCTGCTCGTTGCGGTCGCGGACCTGCCGCAGCTGGCTCTGCCAGGGGTGCGGGTCCTCCGGCTGACCGGACTGGGGCGGCTGCGGCGGCACGGGGGGCATGACGGCCGTCGGGTCGGCGGCGCCCGCCGGGCCGCTGGTCGGCATGACGCTGGTCGCGGCGGCGGGGTCGTACTGCGAAGGCGCCCCGGCGCCGGTGGGCAGCACCTGGGTGGGGTCGGCGGCGCCCGGGGCGTGCGCCTCCGGGGTGCCCGGGACCGGCGCGGGCGCCGGGTCCGGGGCGAGAAGCGCGCCCACGCCCTCGGCCGCCTCGATCTGGGCGGGCGTGGCGTGCACGCCGATGCCCGCGGCGACCGCGCGCAGGCCCCGGGCGAGGTTCACGGCGCTCGGCCGCCGGTCCGGGTCCTTGCTGAGGCAGCGCTCTATGACCGTCCACAGGGGCCCGGGGACGGTCGAGGGGCGGCGCGGCTCCTCGCTGAGGTGGCGGTGGAGGACCTCCAGGGCGGTGCCGCCCGCGAACGGGGGCCGGCCGGTGACCAGCTCGTAGAGGAGGATGCCGGCGCCGTAGATGTCGACGGCGGAGGTCTGCGGGCGGCCCTCGGCGGACTCGGGCGCCACGTACGCGGGCGTGCCGACGAACTCGTGGGTGCGGGTCAGGCCCGGGGAGTCCGCGAGGCGCGCGATGCCGAAGTCCGTCAGCATCGGGTGCATCTGGCCGCCCTGCTCGGCGAGCAGGACGTTGGCCGGCTTGAGGTCGCGGTGGACGACGCCGTCGGCGTGGCTGGCGGCGAGCGCGTCGGCGATCTGGGCGGTGAGGAGGGCGGCGGCGACCGGGGTGAGCGGGCCGCTCTCCCTGATGTACCGGTGCAGGTCGGGGCCCTCGACGAGGTCCATGACGAGGGCGAGGACATCGCCCTCGACGACCAGGTCGCGGGTGCGCACGATGTTCGGATGGGTCAGCCGGAGCAGCACGGACCGCTCGCGCAGGAAGCGCATCACGATGTCCGCGTCGTTGGCCAGCTCCTCCTTGAGGACCTTGATCGCGACGGTCTCGCCGGGCTGGCCGGCCACGGCCGCCTCGGCGCCCGCCGTCTCCCGCTGGCGGGCTCGCCAGACGGTGCCCGTGGCGCCGCGGCCGAGCGGCTCCTCGAGCAGGTACTTGCTGCCGATAGGCCGCACGTCACGCGCTCCCTGCTGATCGTGGTCCTGGGGTGGTCTCCGAAGTGTCCCCGGGGTTCCTGTCCTCTGTTGTGACCCGTCCGGGTGTCCGACCCACTTTAGTGCCGCCGAACGGGTCACCGACCGGTCGTCCACAGGCCGGTCCCGCTGTCGTGTCAGGGTTCCGCCGGGGGCCGGAGCGAACGGAACTTGTCCGGAAGAAGACGCTCCACGGCGGGCGACGGTTGCCGTGCATGGTCCGAAGGCATGCCCAACCGGGCCATTTCTCGCCCGCGGCCGACCATTCAAGATCACTTGTGACCGACCCTCGGGCGTGTCGTCGGTGGCAGGTGCGAGGATGCCTCCAGCACGTCGCGTCGACGGGGTCGGGAGCCCCCGCGCCGTGCCGACCTGTACCGGGCGACGCGTCCGTGCCGGGCGGGGGGAGACACAGGGCGGTTCCCCCCTGCCGAGCCGGCTCGCGCAGAAGGGACCGCTGACGGCGATGCAGATCCGGCTGACCGTCCTCGCGCCGTACGCCGGCCACGGCGCCGGGCGCGCCTGCGACGTGCTCGTCACGGCCCCCGCCGGGACGGCTCTCGCCGCCGTGGCCTCGAACCTCGCCGCCGCCGTCACCGGCCCCGACACCTCCGCCTCGGGCACGACCGTGCTCTACGCGGGCGCGGAACGGCTCGACGGCCGGCGCTGCGTCCTCGGCGAGCCCCCGCTGGTCGACGGTGCGGTCCTCTCCCTCCAGGTCCCCGGCCCGGACGACCGGGTCGACGAGACGGCCTCCGCCCGGCTGCACGTGGTGGCCGGTCCGGACGCGGGCGGAGTGCACCTGCTGCACGGCGGAGCGATCAGAATCGGCCGTTCCGTCGATGCCGACGTGCCCCTCGACGACCCCGACGTCTCCCGCTCCCACTGCACGGTCACCGTCGGCGAGGACGGCCGGGTCACGGTCTCCGACCGCGGTTCGACGAACGGCACGACGCTCGACGGCGTGCCCGTCGGCGACCGCCCGGTGCCGCTCCGCCCGGGCGCGCTGCTGCGCCTCGGCGAGTCCGCCCTCCGGCTGACGGGCCCCGGCGGTGCCCCCGGCGGCACGGACGCGGTGGTGACCGCCCCGGACGGCGAGGGCCACCTGCGCGTCGTGCCCGGGACGCCCCCGCCGGACCGCGCCGACCGGACGGGACCGGCCGACGACACCACCCACGGCGGCGCGCGGGGCATCGCGTACGGCGAGGTCCACGACGGGGGCCACGCGCCCGCGGGGGACCTGTACGGCGGACACGACGGCTCCGCCTCCCGCGGCGGGGACGAGCCGCACGGCAGGACCCCGCGGGCCGACCGGGGCCAGGACCGGGGGGACGCGCCGACGGCCCCCGCCGCGTCCGCGCGCGGCGGCGGCAGACGCGGGCTCGGCGCGTGGGCCCGGCGTCTCGCGGGCGGCCGCGAGGAGCTCCCGGACCCCGCCGTCGGCCTCCCCGACTTCCCGGACACGCACACGGGCATCCGGCCCGGCCCCGGCGCGCGGGACGGCGCCCCGGGTCCCGCGCCGCGCGCCGACACCTGGCCCGACCCGGCCACCGTCCTGCTCACCGCCCTCGGACCGGGCCCCCGGCTCTGGGAGCGGACCCCGGACCACCCCGAGTCCCTGGTGGTCCGGCTCGGCACCACCGACCGCGCCGAACTCTCCGGCGTGCCGGTCACCGTCGGACTGCGCGAGGTCGGGTCCCTCGGCCTGGCGGGCCCCGGCGACCGGCTCGCCGGGTTCGCGCGTTCGGTCGTGGCCCAGGTCGCCGCCCTGCACTCCCCCTCCGACCTGGAGATCGTCCTCGTCAGCGCCGACCGGAACCGCTCCCTGGAGGAGCGGCGCCGCGCCTGGGGCTGGCTCGGCTGGCTCCCGCACGTCCGGCCGGCCCACGGCCAGGACTGCCGGCTGCTCCTGGCGTACGACCGCGACCAGGCCCACGCGCGGACGGCCGAGCTGACCCGACGGCTCGACGACGGCCCGCTCGGCCCCGGCTGGCCCAGCGCTGACCGCGCGTCGGTCGCCGAGGCCGCGGCCCGCCACGACGGGCCGACGACGGTCGTGATCGTCGACGGTGACCCCGGCTCCGCGGCCCTCCGCGAGACGGTCGCGCGACTCGCGGGCGCGGGCGCGGCGGCCGGCATCCACCTCCTGTGCCTCGCCGAGGCGCCCTCCGCCACCCCGGACTCGCCCGTGGCCGCCACGTACGAGGCCGCGTGCGCCGCGTCCCTCGCCTTCCGCGAGTGCGGGGCCGCGGCGCTCCTGAGCGGTGACGTGGCGACGGCGCTGCGGCTGCTCCGGACCTCCGGCGGGCGGCTCGCGGGCCACGGCACCGTCGGCGTCGTCGACGCGGTCTCCGTCGCCTGGGCCGAGCGGTTCGGCCGGGCCCTCGCCCCGCTGCGCCCCGAGACGGCCGCGGTGCCGGGCGCCCGGGCCGCCGCGCTGCCCCCGTCGGCCCGGCTCCTCGACGAGCTCGGCCTCGCCCGGGCCACCCCCGCCTCCCTGATGGCCCGCTGGGCCTCCGCCGGGGACGGCACGGCCGTCCTGGGCGCGGGTCCGCGCGGACCGCTCGCCGTCGACCTCACCAAGGAGGGCCCGCACCTGCTGATCGAGGGCCCGGCGGGCAGCGGGCGCACGGAGCTGCTCCGCTCGATCGCCGCCTCGCTCGCGGCGGGCGGCCGCCCCGACCGGCTCGGCCTGCTCCTCGTGGACGGCGCGGGCGGCGAGCGCGGCGAGGGCCTCTCGGTCTGTACGGAGCTGCCGCACGTCACCGAGCACCTGGTCGCCTCGGACCCGGTGCGGATGCGGGAGTTCGCGCAGGCGCTCGGCGCGGAGCTGAAGCGCCGGGCGGAGCTCCTGGGCGACGGGCACTTCGCCGACCGCCGGGGCGCCCGCACGCCCGTCGCCGACCGGCTGATCGGGCAGCGCGCCCCGAGCGCGGCGGAGACCGTGCCCCAGGGCGCCCGGGCGACCGTCCGCGTCCCGGACGCCGGCGACCTCGCGGGCCGCCCGAGCAGCCGCACGCTGCGCACGGGCGACGGCACGATCGGCGCGCTCCCGAGCAGCGGCCGCGTGCCGCGCGCGGGGGCGGAGGACGTCACGGGCCGTACGAGCGGGCGCGTCCCGCACCCCTCCGCCGACGACCCCACCGGTCGCTCCGGCGGCCGCGCCCCGTACCCCGGCGCGGGCGATCTCGGCGATCACCCGAGCGGGCGCGTCCCGCGTGCCGGTGACCTCACGGACCGTTCCAGCGGGCGCGTCCCGCGTGCCGGGGGCGGAGCCCTCGACGAGCGGTCCGGTGCGCGGGCGCGGTCCGGCGGAGACGCCTTCCTGGCCGACACGCCCAGCGGGCGGCTGCCCCGGCGGGACGGCGGGCCCCTCGACGACCGCCCGAGCAGCCGCACGCTGCGCACGGGCGACGGCGACCTCACCGAGCACCCGAGCGGCCGCACCCAGCGCGCGGGCGCCGACGACGTGACGGGCCGGACCAGCGGGCGCGTCCCGTACCCCGGCGCGGACGACCTCACCGCCCGGAGCAGCGGGCGCCTCTCTTACCCCTCCCCCGACAACCTGACCGGCCGCTCGAGCGGGCGCATTCCCCACCCCGCCACCGAGGACTCCGCGGGGCGGGTCCCGCGGCCCGTCTCCGGGGAGCAGGGAGCCGGACGGGCGGCGGGAGCCGGGCAGTTGCCGCGGCTCGTGGTGCTCGTCGACGACTTCGACGCCCTGGTCGCCCCCGCGCTCGGCGCCTCCGGCCGGCCCGCCGCCGGGTCCGTCGTGCGCGTCCTGGAGGCCATCGCGCGGAACGGCGAGCGGCTCGGGGTGCACCTCGTGGCGACCTCGGCGCGCCCGGACCGGACCGTCGACACGGAGCTGGCCCACGGGGCCCGGCTGCGGATCGTGCTCGACGCGCCCCCGGTGACCGCGGGCCCGGACGTGCCGGCGGCCGGACGGGGCCGGCTCGGGCATCCGGACGGCCGGGTGACCCCCTTCCAGGCGGGTCGCGTCACGGGCCGGATCCCCCGGACGGCGACGCTCCGTCCGACGGTCGTCCCGCTGGAGTGGGAGCGGATGGGCGACCCGCCCACCCGCCGCCCGGTCCGCGAGCTGGGCAACGGACCGACGGACCTGGCGCTCCTGGCGAGCGCGCTGGACCGCGCGGCGCGCTCGGTCGAGGCCTCCCCCGTGCCCCCGCTGACCCCGGCCACGCACGGCTGACACGACGTCACGAGGGTGTCACGATCGCACGCTTGTGACAGGAGGCGGTATTGCGGGGCCCCGCGGCCCGGCGTAGACCTGTCCGGACGAACAGCGAAACGCACGGGACAGCGAAGCGCACGGGAGACGGGGCAGCGATGCGTACAACTCTTCGTCCACGCAGGGCCACAGTGACCCTCACCGCGTTGATGGCGGTGGCCGCACTCGCCCTCGCGGGCTGCGGCGACGACGACACCGCGAAGGGCCCGGAGCCCGCACCGGACCACGAACTCTCCCTCAAGGGCGAGAAGATCGAGGTCGCCGCCGTCTGGACGGGACCCGAGCAGGAGAACTTCACCAAGGTCCTGAAGGAGTTCGAGAAGCGCACCGGCGCGACCGTCACCTTCGTGCCCGCGCAGGACCCGATCGTGAACTTCCTCGGCACGAAGATCGCCGGCGGTTCGCCGCCCGACGTGGCGATGCTCCCGCAGGTGGGCGCGATCCAGCAGGCGGCCGCCCAGAAGTGGCTGAAGCCGGTCGGGCCGGAGGCCAAGTCCCAGCTGACGGCGAACTACTCACGCGGCTGGCAGGAACTCGGCGCGGTGGACGGCACCCAGTACGGGGTCTACTTCAAGGCCGCCAACAAGTCCCTGGTCTGGTACAACACCGCCGTCTTCGAGGGCGCGGGCGCCACCGAGCCGAAGACCTGGAAGGAGTTCCTCGGCACCGCCGAGACGATCTCGGCCTCCGGCGTGACCCCGGTCTCGGTCGGCGGCGCGGACGGCTGGACCCTCACCGACTGGTTCGAGAACGTCTACCTCTCCCAGGCCGGCCCGGCCAAGTACGACCAGCTGGCGAAGCACGAGATCACGTGGACGGACCCGTCCGTCACCGCCGCCCTGAAGACCCTCGCCGAGCTCTTCGGCAAGCCGGCCCTGATCGCGGGCGGTCCGACCGGCGCGCTGCAGACGGAGTACCCGGCTTCGGTCACGCAGACCTTCACGGGCGGCGACCAGCCCAAGGGCGCGATGGTCTTCGAGGGCGACTTCGCCGCGGTCAACATCGCGCAGACCAAGGCGGAGATCGGGAAGGACGCGAAGGTCTTCCCCTTCCCGAAGGTCGGCGACGGAGGCACCTCCCCGGTGGTGACGGCCGGCGACGCGGCCGTGGCCCTGAAGGACACCAAGGGCGCGCAGGCGCTGCTCGCCTTCCTCGCCTCCCCGGACGCGGCGGAGATCTGGGCGGCCGAGGGCGGGTTCCTCTCCCCCAACAAGAACCTGGACCCGGGGGCGTACCCGAACGACGTCCAGCGCGAGATCGCCAAGGCGCTCATCGGCGCCGGTGACGACTTCCGCTTCGACATGTCGGACCAGATGCCGCAGTCCTTCGGCGGGACGCCGGGCAAGGGCGAGTGGAAGGCGCTCCAGGACTTCCTGAAGAACCCGAAGGACGTCGCCGGGACCCAGGCGCGCCTGGAGGCGGACGCGGCGAAGGCGTACAAGGCCGCCTCGAAGGGCTGAGGCCGACATGCCGGCCACCGTAGCCAGGAACAGGGGCAGGAGCAGGACGGTGGCGGCGGGGTTCCTGCTCCCCGCCCTGCTCCTGCTCGGCGCGCTCGTCGTCTACCCGATCGGGTACTCCGTCCGACGGTCGCTCTTCGACCGTTCCGACACGTCCTTCGTCGGCCTCGACAACTACCTCGCGCTCGTCACCGACGACTCCCTCCGCACCGCCGTCCGCAACAACCTGATCTGGCTGGTGGTGGCCCCGGCGGTTGCCACCGCGCTCGGTCTGGTCTTCGCGGTGCTGACCGAACGCGTGCGCTGGGGCACGGCGTTCAAGCTGGTCGTCTTCATGCCGATGGCGATCTCGATGCTCGCCGCCGGGATCATCTTCCGGCTCGTCTACGAGCAGGACCCGGACCGCGGGGTCGCCAACGCCGTGTGGGTCGGGGTCCACGACACCTTCGCCGAGTCCTCCGGCTTCCCCCGGGCCCGGCCGCTGCCCGTGCATCCGCTGGAGGCGGCCGGCGACGGCGCGTTCGTCACGAAGGAGCCGGTACGGGCGGGGGTGCCGGTGCTGCTGCCGCTGGTCGGGGTGGCGCCGGCGAAGATGCCCCGGGACGCCCGCCCGGCGCGCGCACCGGCCGCCGGGGCCTCCGGCGTCTCCGGAACGGCCTGGCTGGACTTCACGCGGGGCGGCGGCGGGAAGCCGAACGCGGTCGACCCGAAGGAGCTGGGCCTGAAGGGGCTGCGGATCGAGGCGGTGCGGGACGGGAAGGTGGTCGCCACGGCCACGGCGGCGGCCGACGGCAGCTTCACCCTGCCGGCGGACCGCGCCGACGGAGCCGTCCTGCGGCTGCCCGCGAGCAACTTCCGGGAGCAGTACAACGGCGTGGAGTGGCTGGGCCCCTCGCTCGTCACCCCGGCCGTGATCGGGGCGTACGTGTGGATGTGGGCCGGGTTCGCGATGGTCCTGATCGGTGCCGGGCTCGCGGCCGTGCCGCGCGAACTCCTGGAGGCGGCGCGGGTGGACGGGGCGAACGAGTGGCAGGTGTTCCGGCGGATCACGGTGCCGCTCCTGGCGCCCGTCCTCGTGGTCGTCCTGGTCACCCTGATGATCAACGTGCTCAAGGTCTTCGACCTGGTCTTCGTCATCGCGCCGGGCTCCGCGCAGGACGACGCGAACGTGCTCGCGCTCCAGCTGTACCGCTCGTCCTTCGGCACGGACGCGGACCTCGGGGTCGGCTCGGCCATCGCCGTCGTCCTGCTCCTCCTCGTCCTGCCGGTGATGGTGGTCAACATCCGCCGCATCCGAAGGGAGTCCCGCCGGTGACGTCGCCCCCTGCCGAGTCCCCCGCCCAGCCCCCCGCCAGGTCCGCCGCGGCGACCGCGGCCGCTCCCGGGGCGACCGTCCGGAAGGATCCCGGCGCTCCCGCCCGCCTCGCCGCCCGGCTGGCCGGCGGGGCCGCGTCCGGTGCCGTCCGGGTCTTCCTCGTCCTCGCCGGCCTGTTCTGGCTGATGCCGACGGTCGGCCTGCTGCTCTCCTCGCTCCGCTCGCCGTCCGACATCGCGGCGAGCGGCTGGTGGCAGGTGTTCACGGCCCCGGCCCAACTGACCACCGAGAACTACGCCCGTCTCCTCGCGAACGACACGATCACCGGCTCGCTGCTCTCCACCGTCCTGATCACCGTCCCGGCCACCCTCCTGGTCCTCCTCATCGGCTCGCTCGCCGGTTACGCCTTCGCGTGGCTGGAGTTCCCGGGCCGGGACTGGTGGTTCCTGGGCGTGGTCGCGCTCCTCGTGGTCCCGGTGCAGGTGGCCCTGGTCCCGGTGTCGAAGCTGTTCGGCGCGGTGGGGCTCTTCGAGACGACGCTCGGGGTGGTCCTCTTCCACACGGCCTTCGGCCTGCCGTTCGCGATCTTCCTGCTGCGGAACTTCTTCGCGGAGATCCCGCGCGAGCTCCTGGAGGCGGCGCGGCTCGACGGGGCGGGCGAGATCCGTCTCTTCACCCGGGTGGTGCTGCCGCTCGGCGGTCCGGCGATCGCCTCGCTGGGGATCTTCCAGTTCCTGTGGGTGTGGAACGACATGCTGATCGCGCTGATCTTCGCGGACTCCCAGTCGCCGCCGATCACGGTGGCGCTCCAGCAGCAGGTGCGCCAGTTCGGCAACAACGTGGACGTGCTCGCGCCGGGGGCGTTCGTGTCGATGGTGGTGCCGCTGGTGGTGTTCTTCGCGTTCCAGCGGCAGTTCGCGTCGGGGGTGATGGCGGGCGCGGTGAAGTAGCCCTTCTCCGGGGGGGCTTACGAACCCTCCGAGGGCTACGGACCCCCCGAGGACTGCGGGCCCCCTGGGGCTCACGCCTTGAGCGCCGCCACCGCCGAGCGCGCGAGTTCGGCCACGTACCCCTTCGGCAGGGGCGTGCGGACGACGACGAGGCGCCAGTAGAGCGGGCCGAGGGCCAGGTCGAGGGCCTTGCCGGCGTCGGTGCCCCCGGGGAGTTCACCGCGCGCGACGGCCTCGCGGACGATCTGGGTCATGACGCCCTGCTGCCCGTCGAGCAGCACGGCCTTGACGGTCTCGGCGATCTCGGGGTGGCGGGCGGCCTCGACGAGCAGGTCCGGGATGACCTGGGAGGCCACCGGGTGGCGCAGGGCGTGCGAGGCCACTTCGAGGAGGGCGCGCACGTCCCCGTACAGGGAGCCGCTGGCGGGCGCCGGGAGGCCCTGGGCGGCGAAGGCGCCGACGAGGTCGAGGACGAGGGAGAGCTTGGACTTCCAGCGCCGGTAGACGGCGGTCTTGCCGACGCCCGCGCGACGCGCGATGCCCTCAATGGACATCCGGGCGAAGCCGACGGCCGCGAGCTCCTCGAAGACGGCGGCGCGGATGGCCTCGGTCACGTCCTCGCGGAGCACGGCGGCCCCGGCGGGGGCGCGGCGGGGGGTCGGGGCGGTCATGAACGGCATCCTAACCAACGGCGATGCCCCGGAGGCGTTACGACGATACGGTTGCGTTCCGTCGTGGGAGCGCCCTAACCTCACCGTAGCGACGATACGGACCCGTTCCATCGCCGACGGCATCCCGCGCCCCCGCACCCCTCGTCGAAAGCGCCCGCCCGTGACCACGACCCTGGCCCCACCCGTCCCGCAGCGGCAGGCACCGGCCGCCCCCGTCGAGGACCTCGACGCCCTCGCCCGCCGCCACGGCCTGAGCGTCAGCGGCGCCCGCCCCTCGCTCCCCGCCTACGTGCGGCAGCTCTGGTCCCGCCGCGACTTCATCACCGCCTTCGCGACCGCCCGCCTCACCGCCCAGTTCAGCCAGGCACGCCTGGGCCAGGTGTGGCAGGTGATGACCCCGCTGCTCAACGCGGCCGTGTACTACCTGATCTTCGGCGTCATCATGAACGCGAAGAACGGCGTGCCGGACTACGTCCCCTTCCTGATGACCGGCATCTTCGTGTGGACCTTCACGGCCAACACGGCGCTGGCCGGCACCCGGGCGATCAGCGGCAACCTGGGCCTGGTCCGCGCCCTGCACTTCCCGCGCGCGAGCCTGCCGATCTCGCTCGCGATCCAGCAGCTCCAGCAACTGCTGTTCTCGCTCGCCACGCTCGTCGTGCTGCTGGCCGCCTTCGGCGAGTTCCCCTCCTGGAGCTGGCTGCTCGCCGTCCCGGCGCTGTTCCTCCAGGCGCTGTTCAGCACGGGCGTGGCGCTGGTGCTGGCCCGGGTCGCGGCCCGCACCCCGGACGTCAGCCAGCTGATGCCGTTCGTGCTGCGCACCTGGATGTACGCCTCGGGCGCCATGTTCTCGATCCAGAACCTGGCGGGCAGCGGCCGCTTCCCGGAGGCCGTGGTGCTCGCGCTCCAGTGCAACCCGGCCGCGGTCTACATCGACCTCATGCGCTTCGCCCTGATCGAGAGCTTCACGGCCGCGCAGCTGCCGCCGCACGTGTGGGCGCTCGCCGCGGGCTGGGCCCTGCTGGCCTTCGCGGGCGGTTTCGTCTGGTTCTGGAAGGCGGAGGAGACGTACGGCCGTGGCTGAACCGACGAGGACCCCCACCGTCGTGGTCGACGGCGTCCACATCACGTACGCCGTCCACGGCGGGCGGCCCGGCGGCCGGGGCGACGCCACCGCCGCGCTCGGCCGGATGCTGCGCCGCCGCACGGCTCCGGCCGGCCGGCGGGTCCACGCCGTGAAGGGCGTCAGTTTCGTCGCGCACCGGGGCGAGGCGATTGGCCTGATCGGTTCGAACGGATCTGGGAAATCCACCCTCCTGAAGGCCGTCGCCGGCCTCCAGCCCGTGGACCGGGGGCGGATCTACACCCAGGGACAGCCCTCCCTCCTCGGCGTGAACGCGGCCCTGATGGACGATCTGACCGGCGAGCGGAACGTGATCCTGGGCGGCCTCGCGATGGGCATGGGCCGCGCGGAGGTCCGGGAGCGCTACGACGGGATCGTCGACTTCTCCGGCATCAACGAGAAGGACGACGCGATCTCCCGCCCGATGCGGACGTACTCCTCCGGGATGGGCGCGCGGCTGCGCTTCTCCATCGCCGCCGCGAAGAGCCACGACGTGCTCCTCATCGACGAGGCCCTGTCGACCGGCGACGCGCGCTTCCGCCGCCGCAGCCAGGAGCGGATCGACGAACTGCGGGCGGAGGCGGGGACGGTCTTCCTCGTCAGCCACTCGAACTCCACGATCACGCAGACCTGCGACCGGGCGCTGTGGCTGGAGGCGGGGACGCTGCGGATGGACGGGCCGGCGGAGGAGGTGGTGGCGGCATACGAGGAGTTCACGGCCGGGCCGAGGGCGAAGTAACCGAACAAACAAGACATCGCGGTCTAAAGTGCGGTGGGATGACGAACGATCGCCCTGAGTCGCCGCCCCGCGCCGGAGGCGAGGCCCGGTCCCGCCCCGAAGGCGAAGCCCGGTCCCGCCCCGGCAGCGAGCCCCCCGCGCCGCCCCGCGCCGCGGGCGAACCCCCCGCCCTCACCAAGTCCCCCTTCGACTCGGACACCTTCACCTCCGCCACCTTCGTCACCGTCGGCAGCGGCCCGGACCTCGCCCTCGCCGCCGTCTGGGTCCTCGCCCGGGCCGGCATGCTCCTGCTGCTCGTCCGCGACGACCTCGGCATCGGCGGGGTGGGCCGCGAGGTGGGCCTCTACCAGTACTGGTACGGGCAGTTCGCCGCCGGCACCTTCCCGGCCGGCGACGCCACCTGGCAGTACCCGCCCGGCGCGGGGCTCGTGATCATGTCGCCGGGCCTCCTCCCCTGGCTCACCTACTTCCAGGCGTTCGTCGCCCTCACCCTCCTCGCCGACGCCGTCGTCACGTTCGCCCTCGCCCGCGCCGACAGCGCCCGCCTCACCCACGGCGCCTGGATCTGGGTCTGCGGCCTCCCCCTCCTCCTCCACCTGCCGCTCGCCCGGTACGACGTGCAGACCACCGCCCTCGCCGTGCTCGCCCTGCTCGCCGTCGGCGCCCGTTCCACCGCCGTCCACCGGCTCGGCGGGGCGCTCGCCGGGATCGGCGCCATGGTCAAGGTGTGGCCCGCGCTCGCCCTGATCGGCACGCCCCGGGGCCGTACCACCCGGGAGGCCTGGACCGCCGCTGCCGTCACCGCCCTCGCGCTCCTCGCCACCCTGGCGCTGCTCTTCTCCGATTCCCTGGGCTTCCTGCGCCAGCAGGGCGGCCGCGGCATCCAGATCGAGTCCCTGGGCGGCACGGCCCTCGCGGTGGCCCGCGCCACCGGCGCCTGGTCGGGGAGGGTCGAGTTCCGCTACGGGGCCTTCGAGTACGTCGGCCCGTACGTCTCCACCCTCGGCCACCTCGCCCTGCTGCTCACCGTCCTCGCCTTCGGCTGGCTGCTCCTGTGGCGCCTCCAGGCCGGCCGCTGGACCCCCGCCACCCCGCTCGACGCGGCCCTCACCGCCGTCCTGCTCTTCACCGTCACCAGCCGGGTGATCAGCCCCCAGTACATGATCTGGCTGATCGGCCTCGCCGCCGTCTGTCTGACCTCGCGCGACACCGTGATGCGCCCGGTCGCCCTGCTGCTCCTCCCGACGGCCGCCCTCAGCTCCCTCGCGTACCCCGTCCTCTACGCGGAC
The DNA here is from genome assembly GCF_055582805.1 of Streptomyces sp. NPDC107498. Lineage (NCBI taxonomy): Bacteria > Bacillati > Actinomycetota > Actinomycetes > Kitasatosporales > Streptomycetaceae > Streptomyces > Streptomyces sp. NPDC107498. The sequence continues at coordinate 73,934 of NZ_JBVJPE010000025.1, forward strand.
GTGGTGGACGGCACCACCACCGGCCTGGCCGTCATGGTGCTCCGCAACGGCCTGCTCCTCGCGGCGGCCCTGCTCGCCGCCCGCCGCCTGTGGACCTCGACGGCGACGCCCCTCGCGGAATGAGGAGGGGCCCCGACCGGAAAACCGGCGGGGCCCCCCGTCTCGCGCCTACGCGACCAGCTCTAGCTCTAGCTGTGCGAGCGGAGCAGCGTCCGCATCGTCCGCATCGCCACCGAGAGGTTCGCCAGGTCGAAGGTGTCCGAGCCCTGGATCTCGTCCAGGGTCGTCCGCGCGCGGCCCAGGAGCGCCGCGTTCTTCTCCTCCCACTGCTTGAACCGCTCCTCGGGGCTGGTCGTGCCGTTGCCGGCCGTCAGCACGTCGGCGGTCAGCGCCGCGTGCGCCGCGAAGAGGTCCTCGCGGATCGAGGCACGGGCCATCGACTGCCACCGGTCGCTGCGCGGCAGCTCGATGATCCGGTCCATCAGGTCGGTGATCCGCAGCCGGTCGGCCAGGTCGTAGTAGACCTCGGCGACCGCGAGCGGCTCCTTGCCCATCCGGTCCGCGATCGCGACGACGTCGAGGATCGGGAAGGCGGAGGAGAAGCCGGCGACGCGCAGCGCGAGCTCCTCCGGCACGCCGACCTCGGTCAGCTCGTCCAGGATCGACTGGTACCACTCCAGGTCCGCGCCGCGCAGCAGCTGCGGCAGCTGCGCCCAGACCTCCTCGACGCGGTCGGCGAAGAACTCGATGGTCTCGCCGAGCTGGAGCGGCTGCGGCCGGTTGTTGAGCAGCCAGCGGGTGCCGCGCTCGACGAGCCGGCGGGAGTGCAGCCGCATCCGGGTCTGGACGTCGGCCGGCACCTGGTTGTCGAGGGCCTCGACGGCGTCCCAGACCTGGCCGAGGCGGAAGACGACCCGGGCGGCGGTCTGCGCGCGGACGATCTCCTCGATCGACGCGCCGGTCTCCTCGCGGAGGCGGTGCAGGAAGGTCGAGCCACCGGTGTTGACGGTGTCGTTGACCAGGACCGTCGTGACGATCTCGCGGCGCAGGGCGTGGTTGTCGATGGCCTCGGTGAACTTCTCGCGCAGCAGCGTCGGGAAGTACGCGTGGAGCAGCCCGCGCAGGTAGGGGTCGTCCGGCAGCTCCGTGCCGATCAGCTCGTCGGCCACCGTGATCTTGGTGTACGCGAGGAGGACGGCGAGCTCGGGCTGGGACAGGCCCCGGCCGGTGTTCAGCAGCTCGCGGATCTGCCGGTCGTTGGGCAGGAACTCGATCTGGCGGTCGAGCGCCCCGTCGCGGCCCAGGCGGCGCATGAAGCGCTGGTGGGCGTGGAGCAGGGACGGCGACTGGGCGACGGCGTTGGCCAGGGCCGTGTTCTGCGCGTAGTTGTTGCGCAGGACGAGCCGGCCGACCTCGTCCGTCATCTCCGCGAGGATCTTGTTGCGCTGCTTGACGGTCATGTCGCCCTCGGCGACGAGCCCGTTGAGCAGGATCTTGATGTTGACCTCGTGGTCGGAGGTGTCGACGCCGGCGCTGTTGTCGATGGCGTCGGTGTTGACCTTGCCGCCCTGGCCCTCCGGTCCGCCGGAGCGGGCGAACTCGATGCGGCCCAGCTGGGTCGCGCCGAGGTTGCCGCCCTCGCCGATGACCTGGGCGCGGACGTCCTGGCCGTCGACGCGGATGGCGTCGTTGGCCTTGTCGCCGACGTCGGCGTTGGACTCGACCGAGGACTTCACGTACGTGCCGATGCCGCCGTTCCACAGCAGGTCGACGGGCGACTGCAGGATCGACTTCATCAGCTCGGCCGGGGTCATCTTGGTGACGCCGTCCTCGATGCCCAGGGCGGCCCGCATCTGCGCGTTGATCGGGATGGACTTGGCGCTGCGGGGGTGGACGCCGCCGCCCGCCGAGAGCAGCGAGGTGTCGTAGTCCGCCCACGAGGAACGCGGCAGGTCGAAGAGCCGGCGGCGCTCGGCGTACGAGACGGCCGCGTCCGGGTTCGGGTCGACGAAGATGTGGCGGTGGTCGAAGGCGGCGACCAGGCGGATGTGCTCGGAGAGCAGCATGCCGTTGCCGAAGACGTCGCCGGACATGTCGCCGACGCCGACGACGGTGAAGTCCTCGGTCTGGGTGTCGTGGCCCAGCTCGCGGAAGTGCCGCTTGACGGACTCCCAGGCGCCGCGGGCGGTGATGCCCATGCCCTTGTGGTCGTAGCCGGCGGAGCCGCCGGAGGCGAAGGCGTCGCCGAGCCAGAAGCCGTACGACTCCGCGACCCCGTTGGCGATGTCGGAGAAGGTCGCGGTGCCCTTGTCGGCGGCGACCACCAGGTACGTGTCGTCCTCGTCGTGGCGGACCACGTCGACCGGCGGCACGACCTCGCCCGCGACCAGGTTGTCGGTGATGTCGAGGAGCGCCGAGATGAAGGTCTTGTACGAGGCGATGCCCTCGGCCATCCAGGCGTCCCGGTCCACGGACGGGTCCGGGAGCTGCTTGGCGACGAAGCCGCCCTTGGCGCCGACCGGCACGATGACGGTGTTCTTCACCATCTGCGCCTTGACCAGGCCGAGGATCTCCGTGCGGAAGTCCTCACGGCGGTCGGACCAGCGCAGGCCGCCTCGGGCGACCTTGCCGAAGCGCAGGTGGACGCCCTCGACGCGCGGGGAGTACACCCAGATCTCGAAGGCCGGGCGCGGCGCCGGCAGGTCCGGGATGGCCTGCGGGTCGAACTTCATCGACACGTAGGAGTGCGGCTTGCCGTCCGCCGCCGCCTGGAAGAAGTTCGTCCGCAGCGTCGCCTTGATGAGGGTGAGGAAGGACCGCAGGATCCGGTCCTCGTCCAGGCTCGCGACCTGGTCGAGGGCGCCGTCCAGCTCCTCCAGGATGCCGTCGGTCAGCTCGGTCCCGGCGCGCTGGCGCTCCGGCGCCATCCGGGCCTCGAAGAGGGAGACGAGCAGCCGGGTGGTGTGGACGTTGTCGCGGAGGGTGTCCTCCATGTAGTCCTGGCTGAAGGTCGACCCGGCCTGGCGCAGGTACTTGGCGTAGGCGCGCAGCACCATCGCCTCGCGCCAGGTGAGCCCGGCGGAGAGGACGAGCGAGTTGAAGTTGTCGTTCTCGGCCTGGCCGGTCCAGGTGGCGGCGAAGGCCTCCTGGAAGCGCTCGCGGGCGTCGTCGCCGAGGTAGTCGCCGCCGTTCCCGGAGGCGGCCGGCATCCGCAGGCCGAAGTCGTAGATCCAGGCGTGGGTGCGGTCGGCGCAGCGCAGCTCGTACGGACGCTCGTCGGTCACCTCGACGCCGAGCCGGTTGAGGACCGGCAGGACGGCGGAGAGGGAGATCTGGTCGCCCGTCTTGTAGATCTTGAAGCGGCGCTCGCCGGGGCCGGCGGCGACCGGCTCGTAGAGGGAGAGCGCGAAGTCCTTGCCGCTGGCGGCGAGGTTCTCCATGCGGACCAGGTCGGCGACGGCGGCGCGCGGCGAGTGGTCGGCCTTGTAGCCCTCGGAGAAGGCGTTGCCGTAGCGGCGGAGCAGCTCGGCGGCGCGCTCCTCGCCGAACTCGGCGTTCAGCGCCTCGCCGAAGCCGTCGGCCCAGGAGCGGGCGGCCTCGACGAGCCGGGCCTCGATGCGGTCGACGTCGGCGTCGGTGAGCTTCGCCAGCTCGGTGCCGGGCTTGACCCGGACGACGAAGTGCAGCCGGGAGAGGATCGACTCGGTGTTCCAGGCGGTGAAGTCGACGCTGGTGCCGTCGAGCTCCTCCTTCAGGATGTCGATGATCCGCAGCCGGACGCGGGTCGTGTAGCGGTCGCGCGGCAGGTAGACGAGGGCCGAGTAGTAGCGGCCGTACTCGTCCTGGCGCAGGTAGAGCCGCAGCCGGCGCCGCTCCTGCAGGTACAGGACGCTGGTGACGACGGACTGCAGCTGGTCGGCCGGGGTCTGGAAGAGCTCGTCGCGCGGGTAGGTCTCCAGGATCTGGAGCAGGTCGCGGCCGTCGTGGCTGTTCGGCGAGAAGCCGGCGCCCGCCAGGACCTCCTGGACCTTGCGCTTGACGACGGGGACCCGGCGGACGGACTCGGTGTAGGCGGCGGACGAGAAGAGGCCGAGGAAGCGGCGCTCGCCGATGACGTTGCCCTCGGCGTCGAACTTCTTCACGCCGACGTAGTCGAGGTACGAGGGGCGGTGCACGGTCGCCCGGCTGTTGGCCTTCGTCAGGATCAGCAGCTTGTGCTCGCGCGCCTTGGCGCGGGCGTCGGCGGGCAGCCGGCTGAAGGAGGGCGAGACGGGGTGGGCGTGGTGGCCCTGGTCGTCGGCGCCGTGCTGCGGGTCGGAGCGCAGGATGCCGAGGCCGGTGCCGGGCACGGCGGACAGGGCGTCGCCGTCGACCAGCTCGTACTCGCGGTAGCCGAGGAAGGTGAAGTGGTCGTCGGCGAGCCAGCGCAGCAGCTCGCGGGCCTCCTCGACCTCGGTCGGCCGCAGGTCGGTGGCGGTGGGCTCGTCGGCGAGGCCGTCGGCGATGCGCAGGGCGGCATCGCGCATCTTCTCCCAGTCCTCGACCGTCTCGCGGACGTCGGACAGGACGCGCAGCAGGTCGTTGGTGATCTGCTTGAGGTCGGCGCGGTCGGTCTCGCGGTCGATCTCGACGTGGATCCAGGACTCGGCGAGCGCGTCGTGCGGCAGCTCGCCCTGGATCTGGGTCGACAGGACCTCGATGAGCTTTCCGGCCACGTCACGGCGGACGAGGACCTGCGGGTGGATCACGACGTGGATGCCGCGGCCCTGGCGGGACAGCTCGTTGGTGACCGAGTCGACGAGGAAGGGCATGTCGTCGGTGACGACCTCGACGACGGAGTGGCTGCTGGTCCAGCCGTTCTCCTCCACCGTCGGGGTGTGGACGCGCACGTTCGCGGTGCCCTGGGGGCGGTTCTCCGCGAGCCGGTAGTGAGAGAGCGCGGCACCGAACACGTCGACCGGGTCGCGGTCGGCGAGGTCCTCGGGCGCCGTGTGCAGGTAGTAGCGCTGGAGGTAGTCGAGCACGGTGTCCCGGTCCGGGCGCTCCCCCGCGCCCTCCGGGCCCGTCGGGAGTCGTCCCCCGACAGGGCTGTGCTCAGCTACCCGAGCGGCCCTCTCGAGCAGCTCGGCCTTTGCTTCGTCCAGCTTGGTCTGCATGTCCTCTGACTCCTGTCGCGCGCCGTTGCGTGACGTCGGTGGAAGAAAGGGCACAACGCCACGACGCGGTGATTCCGGTCGAAGTCGACGTTATGCCCGGATGAGAGATGCCCGGGTCGTTATCGGCCACGGAACGCGGCACGCCCGGACGGAGGGGATCGGCGAACGTACGGTCGACCCGGCCGCTGTCGCGGACCGGGCGGCAGCCGGGGGCTTCGCTGCCCCCTCGGCGTATCGCGCTGATCACGGGAAAAGCCTATCGCCCTCGACCCCCGAATCGTCATGAGCCGTATGCGTACAAAAGAGCGGGGGAAGTTTGACGATATGGACAGCGACACGTGGGGGCACGAGCATGGACAGAGCACGACGGACCGACCCCCTGTGATCTGGGAGAGCCATGGCGAAGATCCTGATCGTGACCGGTGACGCGGCGGAGTCCCTGGAGGTGATGTACCCCTACCAGCGGCTGCTGGAGGAGGGCTACGAGGTCCACATCGCGGCCCCGGCGCGCAAGACGCTCCGCTTCGTCGTCCACGACTTCGAGCCCGGTTACGACACCTACACGGAGAAGCCGGGCTACACCTGGCCCGCCGACCTGGCCTTCTCGGAGGTCGATCCGGGCGATTACGCGGCGGTGGTGATCCCGGGCGGCCGGGCGCCGGAGTACCTGCGCAACGACCCGGAGCTCCGCAAGATCCTCAAGGCCTTCTTCGACTCCGACAAGCCGGTGGCCCAGATCTGCCACGGCCCGCTCCTGACGGCGGCGGTCGGCAGCCTGGAGGGCCGCCGCGTCACGGCCTACCCGGCCCTGGAACTCGACATGCAGGCGGCCGGGGCGACCTTCCAGGACACCGCGGCCGTGGTCGACGGCCTCCTGGTCTCGTCCCGGGCCTGGCCGGACCACCCCACCTGGATGCGCGAGTTCCTGAAGGTCCTCCGCGCGAAGGGCTGACGCCCCGAAGCCGTGGTGGCGGCCGGGCGGGCGGGGACCGCGCCCGCCGCCCCGCCCGCTCCGGGCGGGCGGGGACCTCGTCCTAGACGAGCTCCTCCGCGACGGCGACGGCCTCGGCCAGGGAGTCCACCACCGGCACCCCCACCCGCGCCAGCGAAGCCCGGCTGTGCGAACCGCCGGTGTACAGCACCGCCCGCGCCCCCACGTGCGCCGCCGCCACCGCGTCGTCCGCCGCGTCGCCGATGACGACGACCCGCTCCGCCGCCACCCCCAGCGCCGTCAGGTGGCGGACCATGTGCCCGGACTTCCCGTCGGTGGAGGCGTCGGGGCGGCCGTCGACACGGACGAACCGCTCCGCGATCCCGTACCGCCGCACCAGGGGCACGAGATGCGCGTGCGGCGCGAGCGACAGCAGCGACTGCGTGGCCCCGGCCGCCTGCCGCGCCGCGAGCAGCTCCGCCGCGCCGAGGGTGAGCCCGCACGACTCGGCCCGCGCCCAGTAGTGCCGGTGGAAGGTCCCGTCCATGACGGTCCACTCCTCGTCCGTCGGCAGCCGCCCCATCAGCCGCTCGTAGAACTTCGGCACCGGCACCGTGTACAGCTCGCGGTACCGCTCGAGCGTGATGGACGCGAGTCCGAGCTCGGCGAAGGCCGCGTTCGTCGCGCCGATCACCGCGTCGATGTCGTCGAGCAGTGTGCCGTTCCAGTCCCAGACCAGGTGTTTTCCGTGCTTCCCCATGGAGAGACGGTACCCGCCGCCCGGAACGGCGAGGGCCCGGGCGGGCGGGGTCAGCCGAGCAGTCCGGGGATCTCCTGCACGCCGAACCACAGCAGCTCGTGGTCCTCGGCCCCGTCGACGACGAACCGGGCGTCGTCGTCGCCCTGGTCCGCCGCGCCCAGCGCGTCCGCCGCCGCCGTGACGTCCGCCTCGGCGTCGTCCGCGTCGGCGTGGACGGCCGCGGCCTTGGTCAACGGGACGGCTCCGGCGACGCGGACCTCGCCGATGGAGCCGCCGTCGAGCCCGCGGTCGGGGTCGACGGTCGCGTCCTTGTCGGCCACGTCGACGGCGACGACGATCCGGCGCCGGGGCGCCCCGGGGTCACCGGCGAGGAGCCGCAGGGAGGCGGAGGCGGCCCGGTTGAGCGCCGCGTACTCCAACTCCTCGATGTCGTCGGAGACGTACCACTCGCGCAGCGCGGGGGTGACGGCATAGGCGGTCAGCGGACCGGGACCCAGCTCGCCCGTCGTGTGCGCCTGTGCGAGACCGGGGAGGGTCAGGGGGACGTAGACGCGCATGGCAGGCCGCTTTCGTAGACGGAGAGGCCCTCAGGATACGTGCGGAGTCCCCCTTCGGGGTGGCGGGCCCGGCGCACCGTCCGTCCACCGGGGAGGGCCGTCCGCCGGGGCGCCGGAGAGCCGATTTCCGACCGCGTCACCCTGATAGGTGATCCGGTTTCGGGACCGCCCCGCCGCGGCGGCCTCCTTGCGGGGGCCCGGAGTCCGCCCGTACAAGATCCCCAACGGAAGTTACCGACCGGTATCACCCGGTTACGCAGCGACAGGGGACCGTCATGAACACCACGCTCACCGCCACGCCCTCCCCGCTCCCCCGCCCCCGCACGGCCCCCGGCGGCCCGGCCGGCACGCGCCCGCGCGGTTCCGCCGGGACCCGGCCGCGCGGCGCCGCCGGCCCCCGCCCCCGTACGCCCGCGCAAGGCGGCCCCTCCCGCACCGCGCCCCGGGCGCTCCCCCCGCACACCGTCTTCGCCGAGCGCCTGCTCGCCGTGCTGAGCGGGGAGCGCCCCGTCCACTGGATGCTCGGCCACACCGTCGGCGACGCGTACGAGCAGCTCGTACGGCTCGCCCCCGAGACGCCCCTGCGCTCGCACGGCCCCCGTCCGGTCCTGCGCCGCTGCTCGGTCCAGGTGCACGCTCCGCAGTCCGTCGTCGAGGCCTTCGCGACCATCGCCACCGGCGCCCGGGTGCGGGCCATGGCGTTCCGCCTGGAGCGCGGCGAGGACCAGCGCTGGCGCTGCGCCGCCGTGGAACTGGACGGACTCGGCACGACGGCCCGGCACACCTGACGCAAGGGCGACCCCCGAAGCACCCGGGCCGGCCCCTCCATGACGAAGGGGCCGGCCGCCCACCGGCGACCGACCCCTCCACGCTCCTCAGGACGTCAGGACGTCACTTCTTGCGGCGACGCCCGCCGCCCGCGTTCTTCTGCGCCTTGCGACGCTCGGCCCGGGTCATCCCGTCGCCCTCCGCGTCGTCGGAGCCGAAGTCGCCCTCGACGACCCCGCCGTCCCCGTCCACGGTCGGCGCGGAGAAGTGCAGCCGGTCCGGCCGCTGCGGGGCGTCGAGCCCCTTCGCGCGGATCTCCGGACGCCCGGCCGCGGCCGGAACGGCGTCCTCCTTCGCGAGCGACGGAGCGGACGCCTGCACCGGGACCTCCTCGACCTGCTGCTCGACCTGGACCTCCAGGTTGAACAGGTAGCCGACGGACTCCTCCTTGATGCCCTCCATCATGGCGGTGAACATGTCGAAGCCCTCGCGCTGGTACTCGACCAGCGGGTCCTTCTGCGCCATGGCGCGCAGGCCGATGCCCTCCTGGAGGTAGTCCATCTCGTAGAGGTGCTCGCGCCACTTGCGGTCGAGGACGGAGAGGACCACGCGCCGCTCCAGCTCGCGCATGATGTCCGAGCCGAGCTGCCCCTCGCGCGCCTCGTACTGCTCGTGGATGTCGTCCTTGATGGACTCGGCGATGAACTCGGCGGTGATGCCCGCCCGGTCCCCGGCCGCGTCCTCCAGCTCCTCCACGGTGACCTTCACCGGGTAGAGCTGCTTGAAGGCGTTCCACAGACGGTCGAGGTCCCACTCCTCCGCGAAGCCCTCGGCGGTCTCCTGGCGGATGTAGTCGTCGATCGTGTCGTCCATGAAGTGCTTGATCTGCTCGTGCAGGTCCTCGCCCTCCAGGACGCGGCGGCGCTCGCCGTAGATGACCTCGCGCTGCCGGTTGAGGACCTCGTCGTACTTCAGGACGTTCTTGCGGGTCTCGAAGTTCTGGGTCTCGACCTGGGACTGGGCGGAGGCGATGGCACGGGTGACCATCTTGTTCTCGATCGGCACGTCGTCCGGCACGTTGGCCATGGCCATCACGCGCTCGACCATCTGCGCCTTGAACAGGCGCATCAGGTCGTCGCCGAGCGAGAGGTAGAAGCGGGACTCGCCGGGGTCGCCCTGACGGCCGGAGCGACCGCGCAGCTGGTTGTCGATGCGGCGCGACTCGTGGCGCTCGGTGCCCAGGACGTACAGCCCGCCGAGCTCCTTGACCTCCTCGAACTCCGCCTTCACGGCCTTCTCGGCGCGCTCCAGGGCGCCGGGCAGGGCCGCGGCCCACTCCTCGACGTGCTCGACCGGGTCCAGGCCCGCCTGGCGCAGCTCGGCCTCGGCGAGGTCGTCCGGGTTGCCGCCGAGCTTGATGTCCGTACCGCGACCGGCCATGTTGGTGGCGACGGTGACGGCGCCGCGGCGGCCGGCCTGGGCGACGATCGTGGCCTCGCGCTCGTGGTGCTTGGCGTTGAGGACCTCGTGCGGGATGCCGCGCTTGGCGAGCTGCTGCGAGAGGTACTCGGACTTCTCGACGGAGGTCGTGCCGACGAGGACCGGCTGGCCCTTCTCGTGCTTCTCCGCGATGTCGTCGACGACGGCGGCGAACTTGGCGACCTCGGTCCGGTAGATCAGGTCGGACTGGTCCTTGCGCTGCATCGGCTTGTTCGTCGGGATCGGAACGACGCCGAGCTTGTAGATCTGGTGGAACTCGGCCGCCTCGGTCATGGCCGTACCGGTCATGCCGGAGAGCTTGTCGTAGAGGCGGAAGAAGTTCTGGAGGGTGATCGTGGCGAGCGTCTGGTTCTCGTCCTTGATCTGCACCCCCTCCTTCGCCTCGATCGCCTGGTGCATGCCCTCGTTGTAGCGGCGGCCGGCGAGGATACGGCCGGTGTGCTCGTCGACGATCATGACTTCGCCGTCCATGACGACGTAGTCCTTGTCCTTCTTGAACAGTTCCTTCGCCTTGATGGCGTTGTTCAGGTAACCGACGAGCGGGGTGTTCACCGACTCGTAGAGGTTGTCGATGCCCAGCCAGTCCTCGACCTTGGCGACGCCCGCCTCGTGGATGGCGACGGTGCGCTTCTTCTCGTCGACCTCGTAGTCGCCGGTCTCCTCGATGCCCTTGAGCGGGTTGCCGGGCTCGCCCTTGCTCAGCCGGGTGACCAGCTTGGCGAAGTCGCCGTACCACTTGGTCGCCTGGTCGGCGGGGCCGGAGATGATCAGCGGCGTACGGGCCTCGTCGACGAGGATGGAGTCGACCTCGTCGACACAGGCGTAGTTGTGGCCGCGCTGGACGAGCTCGTCCTTGGACCACGCCATGTTGTCGCGCAGGTAGTCGAAGCCGAACTCGTTGTTCGTGCCGTACGTGATGTCGCAGGCGTACTGCTCACGGCGCTGGGCCGGCGTCATGTTGGCCAGGATGCAGCCGACGGACAGGCCGAGGAACTTGTGGACGCGGCCCATCATCTCGGAGTCGCGCTCGGCCAGGTAGTCGTTGACCGTGATCAGGTGGACGCCCTTGCCGGAGAGCGCGTTGAGGTACGCCGGGAGGGTGCCGACGAGGGTCTTGCCCTCACCGGTCTTCATCTCGGCGACGTAACCGAGGTGGAGGGCGGCGCCGCCCATCAGCTGGACGTCGTAGTGGCGCTGGCCGAGGACGCGCTTGGCGGCCTCGCGGACGGTCGCGAAGGCCTCGGGCATCAGGTCGTCGAGGCTCTCGCCGTCGGCGTACCGCTGCTTGTACTCCTCGGTGAGCGCCCGCAGGTCGGCGTCGGAGAGGTTGACGAAGTCCTCTTCGATGGAGTTGACCTGGTCCGCGATGCGGTGCAGTTTGCGCAGGATCTTGCCTTCGCCTGCACGCATGAGCTTGTTGAAGACGGACACTGAGGCTGGTCTCCTTGCCGGTCGGGCCTGGCACTGGGTCTTGTGATGGACGCGAGCGCGGGCACGGCAGGTGGTCCCCACCGCAACGGCCATCGTAAGCGAGACCGCCCTCGCACAGGGAGGCCCGCAGTGCCGGAGCCGTACGTCCGCCCGTAAAGAGAACGCACGAGGTGGGCGGAAGGTGCCGCCCCACCCGAAAAGTGTTCGCTTCCGGTCCGCGCGCTCACCACAATCCCGGCATGGAACCCATCACCCTCACCACCGACCGGCTGCGTCTGCGGACCTTCGTGCCCGAGGACGTCGACACCGTGTACGCCCTCTGCCAGGACCCCGCCATCCAGCGCTGGACGACCGTCCCCTCCCCGTACGAGCGCGAGGACGCGGAGTTCTTCCTGAACCAGCTGGTCCCGGACGGCTGGCGGGGGGACAAGGAGTACTCCTTCGCCGTGGAGCCGCTCGCCGGGGGCCCGCTGATCGCCGCCGTCTCGTTGCACGACCGGGGTGCCGGCGTCTGGGAGGTCGGCTTCTGGCTCGCCGCCGGGGCCCGCGGCCACGGCCACATGACGGAGGCCGTGCGCGCCCTGGCCCACTGGGCCTTCACCGGGCTCGGCTGCACCCGCCTGGTCTGGCGCGCCGAGGTCGGCAACGTCGGGTCGCGCGCGGTGGCCGAGCGGGTCGGCTTCGTCGTCGAGGGCGTCCAGCGCGCCGGCGTCTCCAACAAGGGCACCCTCCGGGACGCCTGGGTCGGCGCCCTGCTCCCCTCCGACTTCGGCCTGCCGAGCCCCCTGCCGTACCTCCCTGCCCCCGGGCGTCCGGCCGGGGCGGTGTGACTGTCGGTGCCGGGGCCTAGGGTGCGGTCCATGACGACTGCGCCGCGCCCCGCCGCCGAACTGTCCGCCGACGAAGCCCGCAGGATCGCCCTGCGCGCCCAGGGCTTCCTGGGCGCACCGGACCGCAGGGCCGGAGTGCGCGGGGTCCTCCGGTCGCTCGGGCAGGTCCAGCTCGACACCATCTCGGTCCTCGCCCGCTCCCACGAGCTCATCCCGTACGCACGGCTGGGCGCCGTGGGCCGCGCGACCGTGGAGGAGGCGTACTGGACGGGGGCCCACGCCTTCGAGTACTGGTCGCACGCCGCCTGCGTCCTGCCCGTCGAGGAGTGGCCGCACTTCGCCTTCCGCCGGCGTGCCTACCGCAACCGCCCGCACTGGGCGCACGAGCTGTCGTCCGGGGCGTACGAGAAGGTGATCGACCAGCTGCGGGACCAGGGCCCGCTGACGGCGACCGAGCTGGGCGGCGCGAAGAACAAGGGCGAGTGGTGGGACTGGTCCGACAGCAAGATCGCCGTCGAGCGGGCCCTGATGTACGGCGAGGTCGTGGTCACGGAGCGGCGCGGCTGGAAGCGGGTCTACGACCTGGCCGAGCGGGCGATCCCGCAGGCGCTGCTCCACGACGAGCTCGACGACGCCGAGTGCGTGCGGCGTCTGGTGCGGCAGGCGGGCGAGGCCCTCGGCGTGGGCACGCGCGCGGACATCGCGGACTACCACCGGATCAAGGGCGAGCAGTTCGACGCGGTGGTCGAGGCGTCGGGTCTGGTGCCGGTGACGGTGGCGGGCTGGGGGAAGCCCGCCTGGGCGGACCCGGCGGCGCTCTCCGCCGAGCCGCGCGGTCGGCACCGCACGACGCTGCTCTCGCCCTTCGACTCGCTGATCTGGGAGCGGGCCCGCACGGAGCGGATCTTCGGCTTCACGCACCGCCTGGAGGCGTACGTGCCGAAGCAGAAGCGGATCCACGGCTACTTCGCGATGCCGGTGCTCGCCGGGGGCCGGCTGGTCGGCCGGGTGGACCCGGCGCGGGAGGGCCGGACGCTCGTCGCCCGGCAGGTGACGCTCGACGGCCCCAAGGCCGTGCCGGCGGTGGCGCGGGCGCTGCGCGAGGCGGCCGAGTGGGTGGGCTGCGACGCGGTGACGGTGGAGCGGGTGGACCGCCCGGAGCTGGCGAAGGACCTGGTGGCGGCCCTGGGCTAGCGGGAGCCGGGGCCGGCGGGGGCCGGGGTCGGGGCCGGCGGGGGCGGGGCTAGCGGATCTCGAGGATCTTCTCCCGCATCGCGTAGACCACGGCCTCCATCCGGGAGTGCAGCTGGAGCTTCTCCAGGATGTTCCGGACGTGGTTCTTCACCGTGTTCTCCGAGATGAACAGCTCCTTGGCGATGTCCCGGTTGTTCATGCCGGTCGCGACGAGCTTGAGGACCTCCAGCTCGCGGTCGGTCAGCCGGGGCGCGGGCACGAGCCGGCGCTCGTCGGTGCGCTGGATCATCGACTTGAACTCGGTGAGGAGCTTGGAGGCCATCGACGGGCTGATCTGCGACTGTCCGTCGGCGACCGCGCGGATCGCGGTGGCGACCTCGTCGGTGGAGATCTCCTTGAGGAGGTAGCCCGTGGCCCCCGCCTTGATCGCCTCGTAGAGGTCGGCCTCCTCGTCGCTGATCGTCAGCATGATGATCTTCGCGCTGGGGGCCACCTCCTTGATGGAGGTGCACGCCTCGATGCCGCCGCGCCGGGGCATCCGCACGTCCATCAGGACGATGTCGGGAAGCAGATCTGCGGCCTTGTCGACGGCCTCGGCGCCGTCACCCGCCTCGCCGACCACCTGGATGTCCTCTTCCTGGGCGAGGACGATCTCGAGACCGCGACGGAAGAGGGCGTGGTCGTCCACGACGAGGACCCGGATCGGCTCCTTGCGGAATGCCCCGCCGTCCGATTCCGATCCCTCCGGTACCGCGCCACCGTGCTCGCGCTCGCTGAGCACCGGTCCGAAGCTGTCCGCCATCGTTCCTCCCCCTGAAGGCCGTGGCCTGAATTCGTTTCCGGTCCTCCAACCCGTACGCGATCGGCACCGGTTGGCGTGCACGCCATGATTTCATGCCCGGACGACGACGGGGGTGCTCCGCGGACGCACGGGGGTGCCCCTGGGGGCGCGCATCGCGCTCCAGGGGCACCGAGAAGGACACCTGTTCGGAGGCGGCCCGGTACGGCGGGTCAGCCGCCGAGCGCACCGCCGGCGCCGCCGCCCTCGGCGAGCGGGTCGCTCTCCACGTGGATGACGCCGTAGTCGTAGGCGTGTCGCCGGTAGACGACGCTCGGCTGCTTGGTGTCGGAGTCGACGAAGAGGTAGAAGTCGTGCCCGACCAACTCCATCTCGTAGAGCGCCTGGTCGAGCGTCATCGGTGCGGCCCGGTGGGTCTTCTCGCGGACCACGAGCGGGCCTTCGCCCTGGACCTCGATGGAGCCCATCATCGTGGTGGGCACCTTCTCGGCCTCGTCGACGGCCAGTTGGCCGTCCCCGTTGAGCTGGGCGGCGCCGGGCACCACGTCCCCGACCTCCGCCGCGGACAGCCGGCCGTTGCCACGCCGGGTGTATCGCTTGTCGTGCTGCTTGCGCAGTCGCGCCTCGAGCTTGTCGCTGGCGAGGTCGAGCGCTGCGTACGGGTCGCCTGCCGCCGCTTCCGCCCGGATCACCGGGCCTCGGGAGTGGAGGGTGATCTCCACGCGGTCAGACCTGTCGGCCTGCCGCGGGTTGTGTTCCTTGGACACCTCGACGTCGAGGCTGATCACCTTGCCGTCGAGCTTCTGGATCTTCTCCAGCTTCAGCTTCTCGGCCACGTGCTTGCGGAACCGCTCGGGCACCTCGGTCTTGCGGCCCTTGACGACGATGTCCACGCAGAACTCCGTTCCCGGATCGCCCTGGTCGGCCCCTCGGCCGCAGGGCATCTCCCTTTGCACCAGACTCCGGTGGTGTCACCGGAGATCGGACTTGGCGACTTCGCCCTCCTCCTCCCCAGTCGACAAGATCCCCACCCCGTCGACAAGAGGTTAATTCGCCCTGAACTCCTGTCCTGTAGGCGCAACCGTATTCAGTGAGGCGATGACTTTTTTCCATTCCTCACAACCGAACATAGCCCCTTCGGACGGGTGTCGGCACCCGCTGCTGCGACATACCTCCGTACGGATGCTTTCACCTCTCACCACCTGCAACGATCCAAGTTTCCGGCGAGTTCCGGTTTATTTCGAACGAAGCGGGAGAGGATGCGATCACAGCCGCCACCCGCTGTTCGATTTCGTGCTGCGCCGAACCGGCCGGTAAGCCGTGCGGTATTCCGGGAATGAACGGAAGGCGTACGGCTCCGAGGGCGCGCGCCGCCTCCGCGAGCGAGGCGCCCGTGGTCATCAGGTCGTCCACGAGGACGACCCTTCCCTCCGCCAGGAGCCGCGCGCCGCCCGGCACGACCTCCAGCGCCCCCGTCAGGTTGGCGAGGCGCCCGCGCGCCCCGAGCCCGGCCTGGTCCGCCACGTACCGCCGCTGCCGGAGCACGGGCACGACCCGCGCCGGCCTCCCCGACCGCCGCAGCCGGACCGCCGCCGCCCGCGCGATCCGCCGCGTCGGATCGTGGCCACGCGCCCGTACGGAACGCCGCGAGGAGGGCACGGGCACGAGGAGCAGCGGCCCGTCCGCGGCCCCCGTCCCGGGCCGGGCAGCGGCCTCCACGGCCCCGGCGAGGGCGCCGCCGAGGGGGCCGGCGAGCCCGAGGGCCCCGCGCTCCTTGTGGGCGAGGAGCAGCTCCCGTACGGAGTCGGCGTACGGCGCGGCGGCGTGGACCACGGGCAGTCCGGCGGGCTCGGGCGCGGGCCTCACCCGGCGCGGCGGTGTCCCCGCGAGCGCGTCCGCGCACGCCGCGCACAGCTCGGTCCGCGGTCTGCCGCAGCCTCCGCAGGCGACCGGCAGCACCAGTCCGGCGATCTCGCGCCACCACCCCCGCATGGCTCCACTGTGCGCCTCCGGGCGCCTCCCGGCCACCCCTGTGGAAAACCCGTCCGCCACGCCCCGAGTACGTCAGGTACGGCCCCGCGAGCAGCCCTCGGCAAGCGCCCCGGGCCCCGGCGGCCGAACCTGAGCGAGCAACCCCGGGCCCCGCGGCCGGAGCCGGTGGCGCCCCGCGGAGGTCGTCCTAGCCGGGGTAGACCGGCAAGAACCCCTTCTTCGCCACCGGTTGCCAGTTCGTCCCCGGCGCCAGCCGCACGATCCCGTCGTCGGAATCGGCCACCACCGGCACCGTGCCCTCGTGCGGGGCGGTCACCGAGCTCACCCCGTTCAGGCCGGGGAGCACCGAGGTCGTCGAGGTCGAGCCGTCGGTCTGGAGGTAGCGGATCTGCTGGACGCCGCCCGCCTCCTTGCCGACCACGACGAGCCGGCTGGGCCCGGCCCAGGAGACGGCCGTGACCGACTCCATCCGGGGTGCGGCGGACTGCAGGCCCACGACCGAGACGACCGGCTCCCCGCCCGTCGTCTGTCGCTCGATCCGGCCGATCTGCAGGGTCGTGTCCTCGCCCCGCGTGACCACGAGCGCGATCCGTACGCCGTCGGCGGAGACCCGCAGGGACTCGATGCGGACGTCGTCACCGAGCCACGGCGTGCGGACCTCGACCGGGTGCCCGGAGCCGCCCGGGACCATCCACAGCCGGGGCGCGGCGGGGTTCCGGTCGGCCACCCACAGATCGCCCCTGCCGTCCCAGCTGGGCCCGGACAGCCGGTCGTCCGGCCGGGCGGCCTTGCTGGTCAGGACCGGCGACAGCGCGTCCTGCTCCGTCGTCATGGAGGAGACGAACAGCTCGCGGCCGGTCTGCCCGACCCCGGCGGCCCGGGTCTCGCCCCGGTCGACGGCGACCGAACGGAGCGGCACCGTGCCCTTGCCGAACGGCCCCGGCACCTCCATCGGCGCGTTCGCCTCCTTGCCGCCGACCAGGAGCATCATCAGCTTGCCGTGCTCGTCGACGAAGTACGGGTGCTCCTCGCGGTCGGCGTCCCGCACCGCCGCGAACTCGGCCGCCTGCCCCTTGCCCAGCCGGCACAGCGACTGCCCGGCCGACCCCAGGAGCTCCACCTGCTCGACCCGTACGGAGGTCAGGTCGCCCAGCGTGAACAGCAGCTGCGCCGCCATCCGCCGGCACGCCTCGCCGCCGGCCCGGTCCGCCCTGCCGTTGAGCGGCACCCTCAGCGTGGACTGGTCGTCCGTGGTCAGGGTGGTGACGCCGGTCTTCAGCTCCGTACCGGAGGGGAACTGCGAGTCGACGGCGGGCTTCAGCCAGTTCGTCGGACCCTCGAGCAGCGCCTTGACCGTCTGCGTCACCGGGTCCATCCGGGTGACGGGGTCCTGGCGCTGCCGGATGTAGACCGGGTCGGCGACGACCCAGTCCTCCCCGGAGGCGAAGTAGTACTTGTTGACCGAACGGTAGTTGCGGAGGAAGTCCGCCTCACCGAGGACCAGGCCGGGCGGGAGGCTGTCGATGCGCCACTCCTTGCCCTTGCCGTTCGCCGACGGCTGCTGCACGACGTGGATCGACTGCAGGTACTCCGTGGGGCTGTTCGGCTGGTAGGCGTGGCGGGCGTCCACGGTCGCGATCTTGCGGCCGGAGAGCGGGAAGGCACGCCCCTGGTTGTCGGGGTCGGCGTTGCGGGCGGTCGGCTCGCGGTCGGGCGCGGTGGTGAGCACGGTGATGCTCTGCTCCGGCCTCCAGCTCTGCGCGGCCTTCTTCGTGAGGTACTTGCGGGCGGTGGCGAAACCGGAGTCGTCACTGGTCATGGCTTCCAGGAAGCCGTCGACGATCTCGTCCGGGTCCGCGTTCTCCCGGGGGGCGACGGCGTAGACCCGCACCTGCGAGTCACCCGTGTTGGAGCCCTTCACCGCCTGCACGTCCCCGCTGTCGGGCATCGTCGCGCACCCGGTCACCAGGAGCCCGCCGCACGCGGCGAGGACCACCGCGCGTGCACCCCGTCCCCGCCCCGCGTGCTCCGCTCGGGAGTCAGCGCCCACGTGTCCCGTCCTCCTGCTCCAGATGCCCGTTCCCCCCGGCCGCCGCCGGGCCCGTACCGCCGTCGCCGTCCGTCGCCCCGCGCGCCACGACCCGTGCGCCGCTGCCGGGCAGCGCCGTCGGATCGACGGTCGCGCGCGGCTGCGCGGGCAGCCTCGGCGGTACGGCGAGCGCCGACCGGTCGCCCACGGGCTGCGCCGGCACCGACATGAGCCGGCCGCTCTCCTGGTCGCGTCCGGCGGCCGCCTGCTCGCGGCTGCGCCGGGAGTCCTCGGGCTCCAGCGGGATCGGGGATCCCCGCAGCGGCTCGTCCGCGGTACGCGGCAGGGTGAGCCGGAACTGCGAACCGCCCCCCGGCTCGCCCCAGGCCTGGAGCCAGCCGCCGTGCAGGCGCGCGTCCTCGACGGCGATCGACAGGCCGAGACCCGTGCCGCCGGTGGTGCGCGCGCGTGCGGGGTCGGCGCGCCAGAAGCGGTTGAAGACCCGGGTGGCCTCGCCCGGCTTGAGTCCGACGCCGTAGTCGCGGACGGCGACGGCGACGGCCCCGCCGGCGGCGGCGAGCTTCACGACCACGTCACGGCCCTCGCCGTGCTCGACGGCGTTGACGACGAGGTTGCGCAGCACCCGCTCGACGCGGCGGGCGTCCGCCTCGGCCACCACGGGCTGCTGGTCGCCGAGGACCACGATCCGGGTGCCCTTGCGCTCGGCGAGGGGTTCGGCGCCGCCGATGACCCGGCGGACGACCTGGCGCAGGTCTATCGGCTCGGCCTCCAGGGCGGCCGCGCCCGCGTCGAAGCGGCTGATCTCCAGGAGGTCGGAGAGCAGCGACTCGAAGCGGTCGAGCTGGTCGCCGAGGAGTTCGGCGGAGCGGGCGGTGATCGGGTCGAAGTCGACGCGGGCCTCGTGGATGACGTCGGCGGCCATCCGGACCGTGGTCAGCGGGGTCCGCAGCTCGTGCGAGACGTCGGAGACGAACCGCCGCTGCATCCGTGACAGCTCCTCCAGCTGCTGGATCTTGAGCTGGAGGTTGGAGGCCATCTTGTTGAAGGCCTCGCCGAGGCGCGCGATGTCGTCCTCGCCGGTGACCTTCATGCGCTCCTGGAGGCGGCCGGCGGAGAGCCGTTCGGCGATCCCGGCGGCCATCCGCACGGGCGTGACGACCTGGCGGACCATGAGCCAGGCGATGGCGCCGAGCAGCACGACGACGAAGAGTCCGGCGGTTGCCAGGGTCCCCTTGACCAGGGTGAGGGAGTCCTCCTCCTGGTTCAGCGGGAAGAGGTAGTACAGCTCGTACTGGTCGCCGTCGGCGTCGTTCAGCCGCTTGCCGATCACCAGGCCCGACTCGGACGCCTTGCCGCTGGTGTAGTGGATCCGCGTGAACTTCTGGTACGTCCCGGTGCCCTGCGCGACCCAGTGCCGCAGGTCCGCCGGGATGCTCGTGGTCGGGTCGACCTCGCCGGAGGCACGCGCGCCCCGGCTCGCGGTGTCACCGGTGTCGAGGGAGAGCGCGACCACGTTGAACGCGCTCTGCCCACCGCTGGCGAGCTGCTCGACCAGCGTGGAGCGCCAGTTCACGGAGGCGCCGGCCCGACCGCCGTCCTGCTGTCCGGGCACCGAGGGGGTGGTCGCCGCCCGGTCCTGGGCGGCGGAGAACCCTCCGGCGGCCTGGCTCTGGGCGGCCCTCTCCTTGGCCTCGAGCAGGCCGTTGCGGACCTGCCCGATGACGACGATGCCGAGCAGCAGCACCACTCCGAGGGACATGAGCAGGGTGCCCGCGACGATCCGCAGCTGGATGTTCCGCCGCCACAGCCGCACGGCGGGCAGCAGCGGCCGGCGGACCCAGCGCGCGAAGAGCCGGAGGACCGGTCCGCCCCGCGCACCGTCCCGGAGGAGCCCCCCGGCGCGCAGCAGACGGCCGAATCGCGAGCCCCCCCGCCCCGGTCCGGCAGTCCGCCCCGTACGGACCCCCGGATCCCCGGGCTTCGGAGCAGTACTGCCCGTGCTCACGTCAGCTCGGCCCCGCCTTGTAACCGACACCGCGGACGGTCACCACGATCTCCGGGCGCTCGGGGTCCTTCTCGACCTTCGAGCGCAGCCGCTGGACGTGCACGTTCACCAGCCGGGTGTCGGCCGCGTGCCGGTAGCCCCAGACCTGCTCGAGGAGGACCTCACGGGTGAAGACCTGCCACGGCTTGCGCGCGAGCGCGACCAGCAGGTCGAACTCCAGCGGGGTCAGGGCGATGGACTGCCCGTCCCGCTTCACGGAGTGCCCGGCCACGTCGATGACCAGGTCCCCGATGGTCAGCTGCTCGGGAGCCGGTTCCTCGGACCTCCGCAGCCGCGCCCGGATACGGGCGACGAGCTCCTTCGGCTTGAACGGCTTCACGATGTAGTCGTCGGCGCCGGACTCCAGGCCCACGACCACGTCGACGGTGTCGCTCTTGGCCGTGAGCATGACGATCGGCACACCGGACTCGGCGCGGATGAGCCGGCACACCTCGATGCCGTCCCTCCCGGGCAGCATCAGGTCCAGCAGCACCAGATCGGGCTTGACCTCCCTGAAAGCGGCAAGCGCCTTGTCACCGTCCGCGACGAACGACGGCTCGAACCCTTCACCCCGCAGCACGATGCCGAGCATCTCGGCCAGTGCGGTGTCGTCGTCGACGACAAGAACGCGTCCCTTCATATCGACATCATCCCATTTCCGTATCAGTCCTGAGGCGGCTGGTGAGATACCTCACTGACCTGCGGCGACGTCCTTGATCAACCGTCGGTGACTGCCCGTGTTCATGGGTGTTGATGTCGGTCATGGATGTCACCCCCGTGTCCCCCCTGGTCGCGCAGAACCGTACCCCGTGCCGCCCCGCGCGGCCCATGGGGAGGCCGTCCCGCATCAGCGGAGAAAATTTCCTGGCAGCCCGGCCGAGCGAGCTCCTACCCTGCCCCCATGAGCCACGGCAAGACCTCCTACGTGTGCCTGCCGTGCCGGGCCTCGTACAAGCAGTTCCACGGTCCCGATCGTGAACGGCGCTGTCCACGCTGTGCGCGGGCGATGATCCACGCCGGTTCGGCGTTCGCGCCGCCCCGACGACGCGACAAGGACGCCTGGCGAGTGCTGTCGGTCCTCCTGCACGCGGGGATCGGCTTCCACAAGAGCTGCTGCGGAGGCCCCGGCCGGCGACCCACCACCCTGCGCGAGATCAAGGCCCGCACCGCGTACGCGCACCGCACCGCACCGCACCGGCGAACCCACCGCACGAGCCCTGAGGCGCTACGAGGTCTAGCCGCCGAAACCAGCCCCCCTGCCCGAGCCGCGCCCCCGTGGAGGAGCGGCCCGCACGCTCCGCCGACGCACGGTTCGCGCGACCCGATCGGGCGTCCGCAGCGTGTGCCCCCTGCCACTCGCACCGCGAAGGTCCGGACAAAGGTACGAAGGAGATGCGGGCTCCGGCCCATGGGCGGGCCCCGCGTGGCACGATGGCACCCGGCCCGCCGCCGTGTCAGGTGTCGGCCGCCGTGACCGAGCCGGTTCGCCGATCCGGCGCCGCGACCATTCCTCCGAGGTGGACGACCGTGAACGACACTCCGGGCTGGACCTCGCCCGGATCCGCCCCCTCCGACGGCCAGGACGGCTCGGGGGTCACCGGCCCTCCCTCCTCGACCGACGCGAACGGCTCTGCCCCCCAGTGGTCCAAGGACCAGCCGCCCGCCGGCCAGTGGTCCCCCCCGACCGACCGGACCCCGCCCCCGGCGCCCGCCCAGAACTGGGGAGCCCCGCCGCCCGGCGTCCACTGGGGCAGGCCTCCGGCAGCGAAGCCCGGAGTCGTCCCGCTGCGCCCGCTGGGCATGGGCGAGATCCTCGACGGCGCGGTGAAGACCCTCCGCACCTACTGGCGCACGGTCCTCACCATCACCGTCACGGTCGCGGTGATCTCGCAGATCGCCAACATCGTGGCCCAGCGGTACCTCGTGCCGACGCCCCCCGAGGTCAATGTCGACGCCACGCCCGCCGAGCAGCTGCAGCAGTCCGTCGACTCCGCCCAGGCCTCCCTGATCGCCCTGGGCCCCTCGCTCCTCGTGACGATGATGGCGTCGCTCGTGAGCGCCGCCCTGCTGACCGTCGTCATCAGCCGCGCGGTCCTCGGCCGCCCGGTCTCGCTGGGCTCCGCCTGGCAGGAGGCCCGCCCGCGCCTGCTCCAGCTCCTCGGCCTGACCCTGCTCCTCGCGGCGATGGCCGCCGCCCTCGTGACCCTCGGACTGCTCCCCGGTCTCCTGATCGGCGGCGCCCCGGGCGTGGCCCTGACCTTCCTCGGCGGCCTGGGCGCCGTCGTGGCCGTCGTCTGGCTGATGATCCGCTTCAGCCTGTCCTCCCCCGCCCTGATGCTGGAGCGCCGGGGCGTCGTCCCGGCCCTGAAGCGCTCGGCGAAGCTGGTGCGGGGCTCGTGGTGGCGGATCTTCGGCATCATCATGCTGACGCAGCTGCTGATCTTCCTCTTCGCCATGATCATCGCGATCCCGTTCACCATCATCGGCATCGCGGTCGACGGCCAGGGCTTCTCCGGCCTGCTGTCCGGCACCACCACCGCGTTCGGCTGGCCGTTCCTGATCATCACGGGGATCGGCGGCGTGATCACCAGCGCGATCACCTACCCGATCTCGGCCGGCGTGACCGTCCTCCTCTACGTGGACCAGCGCATCCGCCGCGAAGCCCTGGACCTCGAACTGGCCCGGGCCGCGGGCCTCCCCGGCTACGACCCCGCGCCGGGCACCCACGCCGTCGGGGGCTGATGCGGTGACGTTCACGGGGGGAACGGCCGCGGCACCGGCACGGCTGCGCGCCGACGGCGACACACCGGTCGACATCTCCCGCGTCCCCGCCCGCGAGGCGGCGGAGCGGGAGCTGTCCGATCCGAGGTACCACGAGAACGACCCGAACCTCCTCCAGCGCGGCCTCAACCGCTTCTGGGAGTGGCTGGACGACCTCTTCGGCGCCGCCTCGGGGGCCACCCCGGGCGGCGTCCTCGGCCTCGTCGTCATCGTCCTGGTGGTGGCCGTCCTGGCCGCCGCCCTCTGGTGGCGCCTCGGCACCCCGCACCGGACCCCCGGCGCCACCGGCGACTCCCTCTTCGTCGACGGCCCCCGCACCGCCCGGGACCACCGGACGGCCGCCGCGCGCCACGCCTCCGCCGGCCGCTGGAACGAAGCCGTCCAGGAACGGATGCGGGCCGTCGTCCGCTCCCTCGAAGAACGCGCCCTCCTCGAACCCCGCCCCGGCCGCACCGCCGACGAGGCCGCCGCCGAAGCCGGCCGCTCCCTCCCCGCCCACGCGGACGATCTGCGCCTCGCGGCCCGCACCTTCGACGACGTCACATACGGCGGCCGCACCGCCGACGAACCCGCGTACCGCCGCGTCGAGGCACTGGACACCGCCCTGGAACGGACCCGCCCCACCCTCGACACCGCTTCCACGGGGACGCCCGCATGAGCCGCCCGGTCACCGGCACCACCTCGACGGCCCCCTCCGCCCGCCAGGTGTGGACCCGCGCCCGCGGCGCGGTCCTCGTGCTCGCCCTGATCCTGACCGGCGGCCTCGCCCTCGCGACGGTCCGGTCCACCGACGCCCACGGCGCCCTCGACCCACGCTCCGCCGACCCCCACGGCAGCCGCGCCGTCGCCGAACTCCTCGAGGCCCGCGGCGTCACCGTCACCCTCGCCACCACCCTGGCCGAGGCCACGGCGGCCACGCACACCGGAACCACCCTCCTGGTCACCACCCCCGACCTGCTGACGCACGCCCAGCAGTCCATCCTCCACTCGACCATGACCGGCACCGCCGCCCGCACGGTCCTCGTCGGCGCGGGCCGCACCTCCCTCACCACCCTGGCCCCCGGAATCACCAGCGCCCCGAGCGCCCCGGTGGAGGAGCGCGCCCCCGGCTGCGCCCTGCCGGCCGCCACCCGCGCCGGCAGCGTCGACCTCGGCGGCGAGCGCTACGAGACCTCCCCCGGCACCCCCGCCGAGGCCTGCTACCGCTCCGACGGCCTGCCCACCCTGCTCCTCCTCCCCGACACGGGCAGCGGCACGGGCACCACCGACACCGTCCTCCTCGGCTCGCCCGACATCCTCTACAACTCCCGTCTCGACCAACGGGGCAACGCCTCGCTGGCCCTGCAACTCCTCGGCTCCGAACCCCATCTCGTCTGGTACCTCCCCTCCCTCTCCGACACCTCGGCCCCCACCGACACACCCGCCGACGACACCACGGGCAACTTCTTCGCGCTCATCCCCTCCGGCTGGCTGTGGGGCGCCCTGCAACTCGCCCTCGCGGCCCTGCTGGCCGCCCTCTGGCGCGGCCGCCGCCTCGGCCCCCTGGTCACCGAGCGCCTCCCCGTCGCCCTCCGCGCCTCCGAGGCCACCGAGGGCCGCGCCCGCCTCTACCGCAAGGCGAACGCCCGCGACCGCGCCGCCTCCGTCCTGCGCACCGCGACCCGCGCCCGGCTCGCCCCGCTGCTCGGCGTCCCCGTCCAGGACGCCCACTCCCCCGACCGTCTCCTCCCTGCCCTCTCCGTCCGCCTCCCCGAGACGACCGCGGACCCCAGGAACCTCCTCTTCGGCCCGGCTCCCGCCGACGACGCCGCCCTCATCCGCCTGGCGGACCAACTCGACGCCCTCGAAAGAGAGGTACGCACCTCATGAGCGCCCCGACCTCCGAGACCGTCACGGACTCGGACAGCGCCCGCGCCTCCCTGGAGGCCCTGCGCACCGAGATCGCGAAAGCCGTGGTCGGCCAGGACCCCGCCGTCACCGGTCTCGTCGTCGCCCTGCTCTGCCGGGGACACGTCCTCCTCGAAGGCGTCCCCGGAGTCGCCAAGACCCTCCTGGTCCGCTCGCTGGCGGCTGCACTCGAACTCGACACCAAGCGCGTCCAGTTCACCCCCGACCTGATGCCGAGCGACGTCACGGGCTCCCTGGTCTACGACGCCCGCACCGCCGAGTTCTCCTTCCAGCCCGGTCCGGTCTTCACCAACCTGCTGCTCGCCGACGAGATCAACCGCACGCCCCCGAAGACCCAGTCCTCCCTTCTGGAGGCGATGGAGGAGCGACAGGTCACGGTCGACGGCACCCCGCGCCTCCTCCCCGAACCGTTCCTGGTCGCCGCGACCCAGAACCCCGTCGAGTACGAGGGCACCTACCCGCTCCCCGAGGCCCAACTGGACCGGTTCCTCCTCAAGCTGACGGTCCCGCTGCCCTCACGCGCGGACGAGATCCACGTCCTCACCCGTCACGCCGAGGGCTTCGACCCCCGCGACCTGAAGGCCGCCGGCGTCCGTCCCGTCGCGGGCCCCGCCGAGCTCGAAGCGGCCCGGGCCGCCGTCGCCAAGGTCTCGGTCTCCACCGAGATCGCCGGCTATGTCGTCGATATCTGTCGTGCCACGCGTGAATCCCCCTCGCTCACGCTCGGGGTCTCCCCCCGAGGCGCCACCGCCCTGCTCTCCACCGCCCGCGCCTGGGCCTGGCTCACCGGCCGGGACTACGTCACCCCGGACGATGTGAAGGCCCTCGCTCTCCCCACCCTGCGTCATCGCCTCCACCTGCGGCCCGAGGCCGAGATGGAGGGGGTCACCCCCGACTCCGTCCTCAACTCGATCCTCGCCCACGTCCCCGTCCCCCGCTGAGAACGGCGCCCCATGGCCCTCACCGGACGAACCGCGCTGCTCGCCGCCCTCGGATCGCTCCCCGTCGGCATCCTCGCCCCCAGCTGGGCGGGGATGCTCGCGGTGAACGCGCCCCTCTCCCTCGCAATTCTGTGCGACTACGCCTTGGCCACGCCAGTACGAACGCTCCAATTCACCCGAAGTGGTGATACATCCGTTCGACTCGGTGACGAGGCAGAGGTCCAGCTCACCGTCACCAACCCGTCCCGCCGCCGTCTCCGCGCCCAGGTCCGCGACGCCTGGCCGCCCAGCAGCTGGCTCCCCGGCACCGAACAGGCCTCCTCACGCCGTCGGCTGACCGTCCCCGCCGGGGAACGCCGTCGTCTCACCACCAGCCTGCGACCGACCCGCCGCGGCGACCGCCACGCGGAACGGGTCACGGTCCGCTCGTTCGGCCCCCTGGGCCTCGCGGCCCGCCAGGGCCACCACGAGGTCCCCTGGACCGTCCGCGTCCTGCCGCCCTTCACCAGCCGCAAGCACCTGCCGTCGCGCCTGGCCAGGCTCCGCGAGCTCGACGGCCGCACCAGCGTGCTCACCCGCGGCGAGGGCACGGAGTTCGACAGCCTCCGCGAGTACGTCCCCGGCGACGACACCCGCTCGATCGACTGGCGGGCCACGGCCCGTCAGACCACCGTCGCGGTCCGCACCTGGCGACCCGAGCGCGACCGCCACATCCTGATCGTCCTCGACACCGGCCGCACCTCGGCCGGCCGCGTCGGCGACGTCCCCCGCCTGGACGCCTCCATGGACGCGGCCCTCCTCCTCACCGCTCTGGCCTCCCGAGCCGGCGACCGCGTGGACCTCCTGGCCTACGACCGCCGCCTCCGTGCCCAGGTCCAGGGCCGCTCCGCCGGCGACGTCCTGCCGGCCGTGGTCAACGCCCTCGCCCCGCTGGAACCCGAACTCGTGGAGACCGACGCCCGCGGTCTCGCCGCGACGGCCCTGGCGCGCGCTCCCCGCCGCTCGCTGATCGTTCTCCTGACCGGTCTCGACGCCGCCCCGATCGAGGAGGGCCTCCTCCCGGTCCTCCCCCAGCTCACCCAGCGCCACACGGTCCTGGTGGCCTCCGTCGCCGATCCCCATGTGACGCGCATGGCCGAGGGACGCGGCGCAATCGAAGCCGTCTACGAGGCCGCGGCCGCCACTCAGACCCAGTCCCAGCGCACTCGTACTGCGGACCAGCTCCAGCGCCACGGCGTCACGGTCGTCGACGTCACTCCCGAGACCCTCGCCCCCGCCCTGGCGGACGCCTACCTCGCCCTGAAGGCAGCAGGCCGCCTCTGAACCCGGCGACAACGTGGTCTCCGAAAGGAGATCCGTTCGTGCCGTAAACGCAGAAAAGCCCCGCACCATGAGGTGCGGGGCTTTCCCACAATGATTGTTCGGCGGTGTCCTACTCTCCCACAGGGTCCCCCCTGCAGTACCATCGGCGCTGAAAGGCTTAGCTTCCGGGTTCGGAATGTAACCGGGCG
>NZ_JBVJPE010000026.1:0-96730 GCF_055582805.1 Streptomyces sp. NPDC107498
GAGGAGCGCGAGACGGTGGAGGAGGTCGCCGAGCCCTTCCTCGTACGGGAGGGTCTGCTGGCCCGGACGCCCCGCGGCCGGGTCGCCACACCCGCCGCATGGGCGCATCTCGGGCTCGTGCCGCCACCCGGACCGCCCCGACCGTCCTGGGCCGCGCCGTCCTGGGCCGCGCCCCCGGCACCCCACCGGAACGGCGACTCCGGGCAGGACGGTCCGCCCGGACACCACACCGGACGGAGCACCTCCCCGGCCGCCCCACCACCGCGTGCATGAACGTGGCTCCGATCCGGCCCCGGACCTGTCCGGGGCCGTCCGGGTGGCCGTGATGGCCCGTCCGGGTGGACCTGTGCGTCGGTTTCCACCGCCGCGCCCGGCTTCGGGGCCGCAGAGGCGAGGATGGACGGGACGCACGGGTAGGGATACCCGCGGCGCGGCTGCGGCCGCTCCCTCTTCTCGCGGCCGCAGCCTTTCTCACAGGACCCCCTCCACGCCCACGGCGGGACGGCCGTTCCGCCGCTTCGCCGGCCCCGGCCGCTGCGGAGGCGGCCCGGATCGACGAACGCCGCACCATCGCCGGGGCGCCGCACCGGCGTCGTGGGACACGACATCGGCGGTACCGGTCGGTGCCGGTGCGACCGGGGTGCTTCGGCGGACGTCGATCGGGTAGCGTGCGGGCCATGTCGAGTCCTGAGTCAGACAGGATGGGGGCTTTCGGTCACGCCGTCAGCCCCCTGAACCACTGAGCCCACAGCCTGTCGTCGCGCCGCGTTCTGCGGCCGGACGCGTGCGCCCCGGGGCTGGCCGCGGTGACGAGATGACCTTCTCGTGCCTCTCCTCACCTCGGAGCCCGTTCCATGCCCCTCCCGTTGTACCTGCTTGCCCTGGCGGTCTTCGCCATGGGCACCTCGGAATTCATGCTCGCCGGCCTCCTGCCGGACATCGCCTCAGGTCTCGGCGTCACCGTCGGGACAGCGGGCGCGCTCACCTCCGCATACGCGATCGGCATGACCGTCGGCGCCCCGGTCACGGCCGCGCTCGCCCGCAACCGACCCGGACGATCGAGCCTGCTCGGGTTCGTCCTCGTGTTCCTGGCAGCCCACGCCGTGGGCGCCGCCACCGCCAGCTTCCCGGTCCTGTTCGCGACCCGGGTGGTCGCAGCGCTCGCGAACGCCGGGTTCCTCGCCGTCGCCCTGACGACCGCCGCCACTCTGGTCCCCGCCGGGCGGAAGGGCCGCGCGCTCGCCGTGCTGCTGTCCGGAACCACGGTGGCCGTGGTCGTCGGCGTCCCCGGAGGGTCGGTGCTCGGCAGCCTGCTCGGCTGGCGTGCCACGTTCTGGGCCGTCGCCGCGCTCTGCCTGCCCGCGGCCGTGGGCGTCCTCACCGGCATCCCGGCGCGCCGTGCGCAGAAGGAAGCGGCTGACGGGCCGACCCTGCGCGCGGAGCTCGCGCAACTCGGCAGCCCGCGGTTGCTCCTGGTCGTGCTGCTCGGCGCGCTGGTGAACGCGGCGACCTTCGCCGGGGTCACGTTCCTCGCTCCGGTCGTGACCGGCACCGCCGGACTGGGCGAGCTGTGGATCTCCGTCGTCCTGGTGCTCTTCGGTGCAGGGTCCTTCCTCGGCGTCACCGCCGCCGGACGGCTGTCCGACCAGCGCCCCGGCCTGGTCCTCGCCACCGGCGGCCCGTCGCTGCTCATCGGCTGGCCGGCCCTGGCCGTGCTGGCCGACCGGCCGGTCGCGCTGCTCGTTCTCGTCTTCGCCCAGGGAGCGCTGTCGTTCGCGGTGGGCAGCACCCTGATCACGCGGATCCTCTACGAGGCCGCCGACGCCCCCACCATGGCGGGCTCCTACGCGACCGCCGCACTCAACACCGGCGCCGCCGCCGGACCGCTCATCGCCGCCACCACCCTCGACACCGCGGCCGGGGGCCTCGGGCCGCTGTGGGTGAGCGGACTCCTCGTCGCACTCGCACTGCTCGTCGCGTTCCCCCTGCGCACCGTGGTGGTGGCCCGCCGGGACAGTGAGGTGCTCCGGTGACGCATGCGAACGCCCCCTTGAGCGCAGAGGGACGCCGAAGGCCCGCCGAGCGCCACCGCACCCGCCCGAGCGCTCTCGACCTCGCGGACCGGGGCATGACGTCAAGGCGGCCGCCGACACTTAGACGCCGTACAGCCGGGTAGCCGAAGCCGTGGCGGTGCTCGTGGCGCCGGAGCGGCAGGGTCGGCACGAGGGATCCGCCGGCGCGGATGCCCCGGCACCGGTCGCGCCGCGCAGGGCAGGTGCGCTCCGAACCTGCGGAGGCGGGGCGCGACAGCGCCCTCCCCGAGCTGCGGCTCTCGGACCGGGGGTCCGGTGGAACCAACGGGAGACGGCACGGATGAGCAGCACATCCTTCTCACCCCACGCGCTGCACGACTACGCCCTCGTCGCCGACGGGGAGCGCGGCGGCCTGATCGGCCCTGACGGCGCTCTGAGCTGGCTCTGCGCCCCCACGTGGCACGACGAGGCGGTCTTCGCCTCGCTCATCGGCGGCAAGGGGGTGTACGCCGTGACCCCGTGCAGCCCGTGGGTGCCCGGCGGGCACTACGAGGAGGGCACGCTGATCTGGCGGAGCCGATGGGTGACCACCGAGGGGGTCGTCGGGTGCCGGGACGCCTTGGCGTTTCCCGGCGAGGCGGACCGCCTCGTCCTGCTGCGGCGGGTGCAGGCGGCCGAGGGCGCCGCCCGCGTGCGCGTGGTGCTCGCCCCGTACGCCGACTACGGCCGTACCGCATGGTCGTCGGCGCACCGGGACGAGAGGGGCGTCTGGCACCTGAGCGCCGGCCGCCACCGTGTGCGCTGGCAGGGCGCCGCATCG
The DNA here is from genome assembly GCF_055582805.1 of Streptomyces sp. NPDC107498. NCBI lineage: Bacteria > Bacillati > Actinomycetota > Actinomycetes > Kitasatosporales > Streptomycetaceae > Streptomyces > Streptomyces sp. NPDC107498. The sequence goes on from NZ_JBVJPE010000026.1 coordinate 2,854, forward strand.
GCCGAGCCCCGCCCCGAGGGGCTGACCACCGACCTGGTGCTGGGGCCCGGTGAAAGCCACGACCTGGTCCTGGAGTGCTCCGCCTCCCCCCTGCCGTCCGCCCTCCCGTCGGCCGAGGACGCCTGGGCCACCACGGAACGGGCGTGGGCGCGGGCCGTGCCTCCGCTGGCGCACGTCGAGGCCGCCTCCGACGCCCGCCGCTCCTACGCGGTGCTGCGCGGGCTGACCGCCGCCGGCGGGGGCATGGTGGCCGCGGCGACCACCAGCCTGCCCGAGCGGGCCGAGGAGGGCCGGAACTACGACTACCGGTACGTCTGGATCCGCGACCAGAGCTACGCCGGACAGGCCGCCGGTGCCGCCGACGCGCCGGAGCTCCTGGACGCGGCCGTTCGGTTCGTCGGCGAGCGGCTGCTGGCCGACGGTCCCCACCTGGCGCCCGCCTACACCGTGCAGGGCGCTCCCGTACCGCGTCAGCAGCAGCTCGGCCTGCCCGGTTACCCGGGCGGCGCCAGCTTGATCGGCAATCAGGTGCAGAACCAGTTCCAGCTGGACTGCTTCGGCGAGGCCCTGCTGTTGTTCGCCGCCGCCGCACGGCGCGACCGGCTCGACGACGACGGGTGGAAGGCGGCGGAGACCGCCGTGGAGGCCATCGCCCGGCGCCGGCGCGATCCCGACGCCGGGATCTGGGAACTGGACGACCGGCTCTGGACGCACAGCAGGCTCGCCTGCGTCGCCGGGTTGCGGGGGCTGGCCGGCGTCGCGCCGGGCGGACGCCTCTCCGGCGTCTGCACCGGTCTCGCCGACACGCTCCTCACGGAGGCCTCGGCCCACGGCGTGCATCCCGACGGGCACTGGCAGCGCAGCCCCGGCGACCCCGCGGTCGACGCGGCGCTCCTGCTGCCCCCCGTACGAGGCGCCCTGCCGTCCGACGACCCGCGGACCCTCGCCACCCTCGCCGCGTGCCGCGAGCACCTGGCCGAGGACCACTTCGTCTACCGCTTCCGCCACGACGACCGGCCCCTGGCCGAGGCCGAGGGGGCCTTCCTGCTGTGCGGCTTCCTCATGGCCCTCGCCGAGCACGACCAGGGGAACGCGGTCGAGGCGCACCGCTGGTTCGAGCGCAACCGGAGCGCCTGCGGCGCGTCCGGCCTCTACGCCGAGGAGTTCGACATCGCCCAGCGGCAGCTGCGCGGCAACCTGCCGCAGGCCTTCGTGCACGCCCTGCTCCTGGAGACCGCCGCCCGTCTGGCCCGGGGCCCCGCACCGTACGACACCCGCCGTCGAGCAAGGAGTTGACATGCCTCAGACCGTCGTCATCACCGGCGCCAGTGCCGGCATCGGCCGTGCCACCGCGCGCCTGTACGCCGAGCGCGGCGCCCGGGTCGTGCTGATCGCCCGCGGCCGGGCGGGACTCGACGCGGCCGCGGAGGAGGTCGTGGCCCTCGGCGGCAGGCCTCTGGTGCGGGTCGCCGACGTGGCGGACCCGGACCAGATCGAGGCCGCGGCCGAGGCGGCGGAAGGGGAGTTCGGTCCCATCGACGTGTGGATCAACTGCGCGTTCAGCACGGTGTTCGCGCCGTTCGAGGAGGTCACGCCCGAGGAGTACCTGCGGGCGACCGAGGTGACCTACCTCGGCTTCGTCAACGGCACCCGGACGGCCCTGAAGCGGATGGTGCCCCGCGACGAGGGCACCATCGTGCAGGTCGGCTCGGCCCTGGGCGAGCGATCGGTGCCCCTGCAGTCGGTGTACTGCGGGGCCAAGCACGCCATCAACGGCTTCACCTCCTCGTTGCGCACCGAACTGCTGCACCGCGGCAGCAACGTCCGCGTGACCATCGCGCAGATGCCGGCCGTCAACACCCCTCAGTTCTCCTGGGTCGCCAACCGGCTGCCCCGGCACCCGCGGCCCGTGCCGCCCATCTACCAGCCGGAGGTCGCCGCTCGCGGCGTGCTGCACGCCGCCGACCGTCCGCGCCGCAAGCAGTACTACATCGGCGCGACCACCGTGGCGACGATCTGGGCCAATCGTCTGGCCCCGGCGCTCCTGGACCGCTACCTGGCCCGCACCGGGTTCGACTCCCAGCAGACCGATCGGTTCCCGCCGACCGGCGACAGCAACCTCTTCGAACCCGTCGACGGGCGGGAGGGCACCGACCACGGCGCCCACGGCGTCTTCGACTCGACCGCCCACGGCCGGTCGGCCCAGGCGGCCCTCGCCCGTCACCCGGCCGTCGCCGCCGCGGTCGCCGCGGTCGCCTCCGCGACGGTGGGGGTCGTCCGGGGAAGGCGACGCTCGGGGCGCCGGTGACGCGCAGGTCCTGGAAGGTCTCTTGTCCGAGGGCGGCGACAGCGCTCGCCCCCCGGTCTCCGCCCGCTCCCGGCAGGGCCCAGGACCCGGTGGTCCTCGCCCCGCCGGCTGCGGGTACCGGGTTCCGCGGGTGACTGGGCGAATCGGTTACCCGACTTCGGTGAATCTTCGGGAACGGCACCTTGTCCGTCCCGGTGCCGGGTACTCCATGCCTGGGCGGTGCCTCGCGGCCTCGCACCGCACAGTCACGGCCGGGAAGGCGGTCCCCCCAGGATGGCTCGCACAACGTTGGCGCTGGATCTGGCCGGGCTCGAGCGGGCGCTGCGGAAGGACGTGGACGCCGAGGTGACGACCGGATGAACCCCGGCAAGGTCGTCGATCCCCATCCGGTCGACGGGCAGCTCCGTCCGGGGCCGACGTGGCGGCCCGCCACGCCCACGACCCGCCTCGGCTTTCCGGAGGACGAGCACTCCTTCACCCGCGCGGTGATGCGGTGTGCGGGCGTCGGCAACTCCCGCACCCGGATCGAGCGGGGCGGTACCGGACGGCGGGCCCTGCACCTCGCGGAGGCGCTCGCCCTGGGACTCGACGGGAACCTTCCCGGCCGGCAGTCCGAACGGCTCGCCCGACGTCCCGACGCACCCTCCCATACGGCCCGCTGGACGGCCGCGGCGGGGGTCACCGGCGCCGTGGCCCTCACCGCGGCGGTCGCGGGCACCGCCGGCCGGGGCGCCCTGCGACGCCGACGCGTCCCGTGACACGCCGCCCGGAACCCCGTGGGCGTCTCACCCGCAGGGAGCGGCCCGAAGAACCCGCGGTCTCCGCAAGAGAACCTCCACCGAAAGGTCCCCACCATGTCGATCAAGGTCTCCGACCACGTCCTCCAGCGCCTGCGCGACTGGGACGTGGAGTACGTCTTCGCGTATCCCGGCGACGGCATCAACGGGCTGCTCGCCGCCTGGGGCCGGGCCGATGACACCCCCCGGTTCATCCAGGCCCGGCACGAGGAGATGGCCGCCTTCGAGGCCGTGGGGTACGCCAAGTTCTCCGGCAGGGTCGGTGTGTGCGCCGCCACCTCCGGGCCCGGTGCGATCCACCTGCTCAACGGTCTGTACGACGCGAAGCTGGACCACGTGCCGGTCGTCGCCGTCGTCGGGCAGACCAATCGCAGCGCCATGGGCGGCTCGTACCAGCAAGAGGTCGATCTGATGGCCCTCTACAAGGACGTCGCCTCCGACTTCTGCGAGACGGTCACCGTCCCCGAGCAGCTGCCCAACGTGATCGACCGGGCCATGCGCACGGCGATGGCGCGGAGGTCGGTGACGGCCGTCATCATCCCCGCCGACGTGCAGGAACTGGACTACTCGCCGCCCGAGCACGCCTTCAAGATGGTGCCGTCCAGCCTCGGCATGCCGGAGTACGCGCCGGTGCCCGGTGACGCGGACCTGGCGCGTGCGGCCGAGGTGCTCAACGCGGGCGAGAAGGTGGCGATCCTGATCGGGCAGGGGGCGCGCGGCGCCCGCCAGGAGGTCATGGCGGTGGCCGAACGTCTGGGCGCGGGCGTCGCCAAGGCGCTGCTCGGCAAGGACGCCCTGGACGACGACCTGCCGTACGTCACCGGCTCCATCGGCCTGCTCGGCACCCGGCCGTCGTACGAGTTGATGATGGACTGCGACACCCTCCTCGTGATCGGCTCCTCCTTCCCGTACACGCAGTTCCTGCCGGAGTTCGGCAAGGCGCGTGCCGTGCAGATCGACATCGACCCGCACATGGTGGGGTTGCGCTACCCCTTCGAGGTGAACCTGGTCGGCGATGCCCGGGAGACGCTGGACCGGTTGCTGCCGCTGCTGAAGGGGAGCAAGGCCAAGGGCTGGCGCAAGAAGATCGAGAAGGACACCGCCCGCTGGTGGGAGGTCATGCAGCGGCGTGCCGCCGTCGACGCCGACCCGATCAACCCCGAGTACGTGGCCCACGCCCTCAACGGCCTCCTGCCCCCGAACGTCATCCTGGCCGCGGACTCCGGCTCCGCCGCCAACTGGTACGCCCGTCATCTGAGGCTGAGCGGCGCGATGCGGGGCTCGCTCTCGGGCACGCTCGCCACCATGGGGCCGGGTGTTCCGTACGTCATCGGCGCCAAGTTCGCCCACGGCGACCGTCCGGCGATCGCGCTGGTCGGCGACGGGGCGATGCAGATGAACGGCATGAACGAGCTGATCACCGTCGCCAAGTACTGGCAGGAGTGGGAGGATCCCCGCCTGATCGTCGCCGTTCTGAACAACCGGGACCTCAACCAGGTCACCTGGGAGATGCGCGCCATGTCGGGCGCTCCGCAGTTCCTGCCCTCCCAGTCGATTCCCGACGTCCCCTACGCCGATTTCGCCCGGCTCATCGGCCTGCACGGCATCCGGGTGGAGAGGCCCGACGAGGTCCAGGGGGCCTGGGAGACCGCGTTGGCGGCCGACAGGCCCTGTGTGCTCGACTTCGTCACCGACCCGGCCGTACCGCCGATTCCGCCGCACGCGTCGCTCGACCAGATCGAGGCCGCGGCGTCCTCGATCCTCAAGGGGGACAGCGACCGGGCCGACATGATCCGCCAGGGCTTCAAGGCCAAGGTGCAGGAGCTGCTGCCCGGCGGCCACAAGCGCAAGGACCGGCCCGGCGCGGAGGACGGGAGGTGACGTCCCGACTGTGGGGCGGGTGGGCACGTCCGTGTTCACCGTGCCCACCGACGGGCCCGAGGCCGACGGCACTCTGAGCCGGGACAGCACCATGCTCGTCCTGGCCGCCGTCGCCTCCCTCGCGCCCGGCGCCGACGGTTCGCCCGGCCTCGGGCTCGCCCTCGACCACGAACGGGTCCGCGCCCACCGGGTCCGCTGACCGCCCGGCAGCGCCCGCGTGGGGCCGGGCCCTCGGAGAGCGGTGGAGTGCGGGCCGGCACCTCGGGTCGCGGGGCCCCTCCGGTGGCCGGGCCGCCGTTCAGGGTGGGCCCGTCGGGCCGGTCCGTTCGGCGGACCTTAGGGTGGGGCGCATGCCTAGAACCTCACCTGCGGTCGCTCTCGACGCCCTGCTCGCCGGGAACAAGCGTTTCGTCTCCGGCACGCCGGAACACCCCAACCAGGACGCGGCCCGCCGCTCGGAGCTCGCCCCCGGGCAGGACCCGTTCGCCGTCGTCCTCGGTTGCTCCGACTCACGACTCGCCGCCGAGATCATCTTCGACCGGGGGCTCGGCGACCTGTTCGTCGTACGCACCGCGGGCCACGTCCTGGGCCCGGAGGTCCTCGGGAGCGTCGAATACGCCACCGACATCCTCGGCGCCCGCCTGGTCGTGGTGCTCGGGCACGACTCCTGCGGCGCCGTCGCCGCGGCCCGCGACGCGGTGGAGCACGGCTCCAAGGTCGGCGGATTCGTCCGCGACGTGGTCGAACGCGTCACGCCCAGCATCCTGGCCGCCCGCGCCGCCGGCCTGACCACCGACAGCGAATTCGTGGACGAACACATACGCCACACCGTGGACCTGCTCCTCGACCGCTCCCGCCTGCTGTCGCAGCAGGTCGAGGCCGGCGAGATCGCCGTCGTCGGCATCGGCTACGCCCTGGCCGAGGGCAACGCCCGCCTCGTCACCACCCGCGGCACCGCGCGGCCCACCTCAGACGCGCTGGAAGAAGGAGCCCTGGGGTGACCGGGCGTGCGCGCTCCTGAGCGACCCCTCTCTTCGCGATCGCGCTTCTGAGCGGCGCCCGCCTCCGCGGCCGCGCGGTGGGCCGCGGGCGTCGGTTCACCGTGCCGGGCGGTAGGTCGCGATGATCACCCCGCTGCTGGTCGGCTGAGCGCCGACGAGCTCCAGCCTCTTCATGGCGGCGTCGTCGGCGAACAGCTTCTTGCGGCCCTCACCGGCCACCACCGGGTGGATCAGCAGCACCAGCTCGTCCAGCAGGTCCTGCTCCAGCAGCGAGCGGACCAGTGTCGGGCTGCCCGCGACGGTGATGTCCTTGCCCTCGCCGGCCTTGAGCTCGTGGACCGCGGTCGCCAGGTCGCCCTTGATCAGAGTGCTGTTCGCCCATTCCTCGGCGCTGTCCAGCGTCGAGGAGACGACGTACTTGGGCGACTCGTTGATCCACTTCGCGAACCCGGCGTCCCCGCCGCTGGTCACGGACGGCCAGTATCCGGCCCACTCGGTGAACGTCACCCGGCCCAGGAGGATCGTGTCGGCCGACTCCATCGTCCGGCCGAGCGCCGCACCCATCTCCTCGTCGAAGGCGAACTGCCACTGGTCCGGCGACTGGGCGACGCCGTCGAGCGAGACGAACAGACCCGAGACGACCTTGCGCATGATTCCTCCGTGATGAGTCCGGGAGCACCCGCTCGTCCGCCCCGGTTCGTCCGCTCGGGCTCGTCCGTTCCGGCTCGTCCCGCTCCGGCCGGGACGGGGGCCGCCGACGGTCCGGAGACTAGCGGTCGGAGCGATCGGGGTCCGTCACGTCACCAGCGCGTGGCGTGCCGGTACGACCGGATGGCCGATCGCGTCGGCCCGCTCCCGCGAGGGACGCGGGAGCGGGTCGAGCTCCGCAAGGCGGACGAGGCGGAGGATCCGAGGCCCTACGAGACGGGTTCAGCTGGTGAAGTAGCCCGCGTCGAGCCCGATCCAGCCGTTGAACGTGCGCTGGTCGAAGACGCGCAGCGATCCGTCGGTGAGGACTTCCCAGCGGACGGTGAGGGAACCGGTGACCCCGGAGCCGGTGGTCTGACCGATCATGCCCTGCGTTCGGTTCGGCCGGATGTGCGGCGGGAGGACGAGGATCGTCTCGCCGTTGGTCCACGGGGTGCCGTCGGTGCGGGCCAGCCGAAGGTGGACGTCTATGCGATTGCCGAGCTGGCGGTACTGGGGGACGTAGTTGTCGGAGTTGGGGGTGTAGAGGGCGGTGTTGTAGTCCAAGGCGGTCCACGGGACGTGGTCGCCGGTGCCGTCGGTGGTGCTGGTGATGCCGTAGAGGGCCATCTGGCGGGGTCCTGGTTCTTGTGTGGCGAAGCCGAAGACGAGCTGCGGTCCGTCGGGGGTCGGGCGCACGGTGATGGCTTCGGTCTCGCGGTGGGAAAGGTCGAGGGCGGTGGCGTTGAAGGTCCGCTCGATCGTCTCGCCGGTGGTGATGTCGTAGACGTTCCACCAGGAGTTGCCCGGGCGCGGGTTCGTGGCGCCGTAGGCGCTGCCCTCGTTCTGGTAGACGAGATCCCCGTACAGGCACCAGGCCTGGGTGCGGTAACGGGACGGGAAGCCGTACAGCGGGGTGAAGGCGCGGTTCTTGAAGGCGTCGAGTTCGTAGACGCGGTACTCCTCGGCGCCGGGCGGTCCGTGGCGCAGCCCCATGCGGCCGTGAGCGACGTCCAGGGAGGGGGTGACACGGGAGGATCCCGGGACGGGGTCGAAAACCTCGATCTGGCCGCTTCCCGCATCGACGACGGCGTCGGCGGTGAACGCGACGCGGCCGACGCGCTTGCCGTAGGCGAAGCCGGTCTCGACGGGATCGGCGTCGGTCTCCAACCAGAGCCAGGGACGGCCGTCGACGTGCTCGACGCCGAGTGCGCCGCCGTGGCCGACGCCCCTGAGGTACATGACGGCGCGGACGGCGCCTTCGGGGGTGACCTCGTTGACACACAGATCGCCCCGGCGCTCGCGGTCGACGCCGGATACGGCGGCGGGCTCGTCGGCCAGGCGGCGACCGTCGCTGATGAGTTGCGTCACGTAGGCGAGGCCGGTCACCGGATCGAAGGCCACCTGTTGGTGCACCCTGCCCTGCTTGAGCCGGATCTCGCCGCCGAACAGATCGACGGGCTCGGCCCGCAGGTCGAACCTGTGCCGTGCGTTCGGGCCGGTGCTGCTCGTCGGCCGGCTTTCGGCGGCGAGGGCCGGTTCGTGACCGGTCGCCCGTGGGTCTCCGGTGGAGGCGAGGACCGGTGCCGCGGCCATGGCGGTGAGGACGGTGCGGCGGGTCAACGACATGACGCGGAGCCTTCGTTGCCCGGCTGTGGCGGTGCGACGGACACGGCCCGCTCCGCGGGACCGAGGCCAACGGTCCCGGTGGCGGTGGCGGTGGCGGTGGCGGTGGTCGCCTTCGACGAACCGCGGCACGGTATTCGGACGGGACGATGATTCATGAGCGCGCAAGCCCCCCTTGCAAGATCATCTCTTGTACGGTGCCGTCATCCTTGCACAGCGCGTGAAGAGGCTCGGCGCGGAACGCCACAGGTCGCCCGGGCGGTGGGCGTGCCGATCAGTGCGGGGCCGTCTGCGGCTTGTGGCCCCAGACGGTGAGCATGCCGGCCGACAGGGCGGCGCAGTCGGGGGAGTCCAGGTACCGGGCCGCACCGTCGATCGCCGCGTCGTCGACCAGGCCGGTGGCGACCATCGCCGTTCTGCTGCGCTCCCAGGTGTCCGCCCAGAAGCGGCTGATGGGGCTGCCCGGCAGCAGCGGCGGTACGTGGATCTCGGCGCCGACGCGTTCGAGGCCGGCCCCGCGCAGCAACTGTGGGTACGACGGCACCCACGAGACGTCGGTGCCGATGGTGGCCCGCAGTCCCTGCCACATCGCGCGCATCGCCGTGGTGTAGGGGGTGGGCGGGGTGCGGTCGCTCGTCAGGTCGACGGCGTCACCGAGCACCAGCACGCCGCCGGGCTCCACCAGTCCGGCCAACGTGGTGATCAGGCGGTCGTGTTCGGCCAGGTGCATCAGGACGAAGCGGGCGTGAACGAGCCGGAACCGACCGGGGGAGAAATCCGGAGCGGTGACGTCGGCTTCGAGCAGATCCAGCCCCGGGACCTGCCGCTCGGCGAGGAAGCGCAGGTCGCGGTCCACGGCGAGCACGCTCTCGACCCCGGCCTCGTCCAGCAGCCGGCGCGAGACCGTGCCGGTGCCGGCCCCGACGTCCAGGCAGCGCCATCCAGGCCCGACCCCGAGGGCCCGCAGGCGCGCCATGGTGGTCCGGTCGTAGGCGAGGGCGCCGAAGTCGATGCGCTCGCCCTCACCCGCCTGTTCGGGTCGGAAGACGTCCCGGCCGTACCGGCCGCCGTCCGGCCCGGCGGTCACGTCGCCGCCCGCGTGTGGCGGGGGATCTCGACGAACGGTGTCATGGCCGGACCTCTTCACACGACGGGACGGAGCCGGGCGGCCCATCCCGGGGGTCGCCGTCCTCCGATCCTCCCCGGACGCCCGCCTCCGCCACCGAGGCGCGCCGCGCCTGAGCCGATCGGCCCACACGAAGCGACTGTGCCGGTCGCAGTGATCGATGAACCGCTACGACCCTGCCTCGCGCGTCATCACGTAGGTGTTCCCGATGTCGGGATCGCCGTAGAAGAAGAACAGCTTCACCTCGTCGTGCTGATCGCGGTCCACGTAGAAGGACCACGCATAGGTCGACGGGGCTTCAGGAGTCGAGGCGTGCGCGGACGTCGCGGAGGAGCGGCTCTCCACTCGGGCCCGGGCCGCCAGTGCGAGCCGGACGACCTGTCCGCCGTCGCGGTCGGCCAGTCGCCAGGTTCCCGTACCGGAGAGACGCCAGCCGTCCTCGAAGTCGAAGTCCTGCCCGTCGAGCTTGTCGAGAAGGGCCGTTCCGTCCTCGCGAAGCACCACGCGGGTCCCCTCGACGTTTTCCCAGCCCCCGGCGACTTCGGCCGCAGTGGCGTCGTGGATCCCCGTTCCCCCGTAGTACTGATAGGGACCGGCGCACCCCGTCAGGACGGCTAGGACCACCGTCGGGCCACCGAGGGCCGCTCCCCACGCACGCAGCCTGCTTCCGCCCGCCACCAGGTCCTCCCCGCCCTCGGCCCGCGTCGGCCAACCGATGGGGGTGGGCCGAGGAGGGATACCTTGCCAGATTTATTGAACGCGTTCAACTCCGTGGAGGGGAGGGGGCGCGGACCACCCCGGTGGTCAGACCTCGCCGACGGCCGCGAGGACCGTGCCGTGGTGGAAGCGCCCGTAGACGGGAGTGCCTCCGGGCCACTCGGGATGACGGCCGAACGGAATCCCCGTCGGTCCGGTGGCCCCGCGCAGGTCGGCCAGGAGGGCGCCCTCGGGCAGTCGGGAGACGACGTCCGCGAGCACCGGATCACCCGAGGCGCACGCCGCTTCGGCAGTGAGGGGCCGCGTGGTCGCCGGCCCGGCCGCGCGCGCCAGGGCCGCCGGCGAATCCTCGGGGAACCCGTCGCCGGCATCGGCGAAGTCCCCGGAGAACCAGTTGAGGAAAGCCGTGGAGAAGCCGTCGAAGTACTCCGCGTCCCTCGCGGCGTGCTTCACCAGTTCGGCCACGGTCACCAGCCAGTGCTGGAGCGACGGCGCGACCAGTTCGGCACCGTGGTCCTCCCAGAATGCGAACACCGGCCCCCAGGCGCCTGTTGCGCGATCGATGTCCACGTAGTACGTCTCCGCGCACGCGTCGGTGTGGACGACGCGGAACGAGCCGGGCCCGCCGCATCGCCGCACGGCTCCCCCGCTGACCGCTCCCGCGCGGTACGCGGCCCCGAAATCACCGTGGCCGTCGACGTGGAGCGCTCCGACCCGGCGGCAGATCTCCCGGATCGGCCCGGGCACCGGAACGCCCCACCCATCCATCTCCTCGTCGCTCACCCCTTCACCCAGGCGTACGCCCTCCTCGACGTCCGAGGCCTCCCGCAAGGCCTGCACCACGTCCTGCCACGAGGGGGTTTCGCTGCTCCACGTCATGCACGAAGCCTGACATGCCGCACTGACGCTCTCGGTGGCGCGGCGGGCCGATACGGACATCGACGTGTGCTCCTGGCCGCCGTCGGCGTGCACGTACCTCCGCAGCCCGTTCCACGTCCGGCCCCCGTCCGTGGAACGGCCGATCCACACCCCGTACTCACAGGGGGTGGTTTCGCATGAGGAGCTCCCCCTCCGTTCGCTCGACCGGCAGCCGGGCGCTCCTGTCGCGCCGCGCCTGTGGGAAGAGCGTCGCGTGCGACACCGACGAACGATCGACACGAAACCGACGAAGGGGGTTCGAGCCGGTGGGGCACCTCAGCCGTCGCAGGTCGTCTCGTCCCGGACGTCGGGTATCGGCTCGCTCGTCCGGGCGATCCAGGGGGCCGGTGCCGTCGATGCGGTCCAGGCCGCCAGCTCCGTGCCGTCGACGCAGACGATCCCGCAGGAGGCCGCGTACTCCAGGGCGGGCTCCGTGAAGGAGCTGGTGGTGACGAGGACGGCCACGTCGGCCTCGTGCACGGCGTAACAGGTGCCGCCGAACCGCTGGAGGTCGGGGGAACCGACCCGGTGGCCCTCCCCGTACTGCTTGCACTGGAGAACCACGCGCCTCCCGTCGGCGGTCGTCGCGATCACGTCCGCGCCGAGGTCGCCGGCGCCGCCGACCACTTCCACGGGGGAGCAGCCGTCCCGGGCGCACAGCGCGGCGATCGTGTGCTCGAAACCGTCCGGGTCGACGGCCAGGTGGTCCAGTGCCCCGGAGTCGACGGCAGGCGGCTCCGCGGGCGGGGCAGCGACCGGGGCGGTGTCCAGCGGGATGGTGACGGTGCCGAGGGTGGTCTCCTTCGGGCGGCCGCCCGCATCAGGCAGGTAGGCCGTACCTGCCGACCCGTTCCCGGCGTTCACCCCCGCCTCGGCCCCGAAGGGATCGGTCCGGCGGCGCGCCGGGGCCCTGCCCCACCGGTTCAGTGCCGCCCCCGCGAGCAACAACAGCACGAGGACCGCGAAGACGGTCGGCAGATGCGAGCCGGTCGAGCGGGCCGTCTTGAACATCAGGGCCGCACCGCCGACCACCACGCCCGCCAGCCCCACCACGAGCACCAGGTCTCGCGCGGACCGCACCGGGCCCTCTCGTCGCACCGAGCCCCTGCCCCTGCCTCCGTCGTCGACCGCTGCCATACGGCCCCCCTCCCTCGTTCACACCCGTCTCCCCGGAGCTCGGCCCTGCCCCCTTCACACGGGCCTTCTCGTCGCCGGACACAGCAGCTCCTGTCGAGGGTCGCCGGCCGACGAGGAAACACCTCACCCCGAACACTCCTCCGAAACGCGCTCCGGGCGATCTTCTCGTCCGAGGCGACGGCGGCGCGCGGTTCGGGCCGATCGGTGCGGGAGACTCCGGTGCACGGATCGACGCCGCCGGTCCCCACTGCGTCGATCCACTGGTCGGAACCCGGCTCCTGCCCGGAGGAAGTCACCGAAGGGGGGCTTGAGTTCGGCGGGGTCAGCCGGTCGGCTCGTACGGCAGTGGTGCGAGCTCGTCGGCCGCCCGGACCTGGTGGAGGTGGATGAGGACGTCGTAGGCCCGGCCGAGGGCCAGGGTGGGCAGGGGGTCCGGGGTGAAGGTCGAGCCGGCGTCGTAGACCGGGCGGGGGCGGGCGAGCCAGGCGCGGGCCGCGGCGGGCGCGGTGCGCAGGTCGAGGTAGAAGTCCCGGTACCGGACCCGGTCCAGGGTGTGTTCGTTCGTCCCGGGGCGGGCGGCCGGGACGGTGACCGGGCTCCAGTCTCCGTCGAGGGAGGTGTCCTTGGTGAGGAAGGAGCCGGCGGCGAAGCTGAAGCCGATCGCGGTGTAGTCGCGGCCCAGGCGGTCGCGCAGTACCGCGCCCTGGGTCCGCGGGTACATGTCCGGGTGGGTCGAGAGGTATCCGACGTGGCCGTTGTGGGCCGACAGCAGCATCTTGTGACCGGTGTGGCGTTGCCACCACAGCACGTTGTCCGCCATGGCCCGGTCACGCAGGCGCTCGGCGGCGGTGACCGAGGCCGGGTCGGTGAGGTCGACGGTGGCGAAGGCGAACGTCTCGGCGATGTTCCGGGCGTGCTGCACCGTCCACGCGTAGTCGTCCCCGCCGCTCCCCTGGTGCTCGGTGACCAGGTCGAGCGCCTCCTGGGCGCGTGCGGCGTTCTCCTCGCGTTCGGCGATCGGCTCGCGCAGGTAGGCGAACACGTCGTCGAAGGGGCGCAGTCGGCCGTACAGCTCGGTGAGCCGGGGCAACGCCTCCGGCCGGGTCGCGCGGACGGAGGACAGCACGCGCTCGAAGACGTGGTCGCCGAGCTTCGGCGCGCCGAGGTCGTCGCCCATGAAGTGGACCCGGTGGTCGGGGTGGCGACGGTTGTACTCGCGCATCCAGCCGATCAGGCTGACGAACTCCTCGCGCTCCCAGGGGGATCCGGCCAGCGTCGCCTCCGCGATCTGCCGCGGGTCGCCGGTGCCGCCCTGGAGGTACTCGTCGATCCTGAGCCCCGCCGACCAGCTCATCTCCAGGGCGAAGGTGGTGAAGCCGCGCTCCTCGACGAGGTGTCGGAAGACGCGTTCCTTCATGGCGAAGAACTCGTGCGAACCGTGCGTGGCCTCGCCCAGCCCCACCACCTTCGCGTCTCCGACCATGCTGCTCAGCGCCCGGAGGTCCGCAGTCCGGCCGCCGGGGTCCGTGGTGCGCAGCGGGTGTGCGAACCGTTCCAGGGAACGTACGACGGCCGCTTCCCGACCTGCTGTCACGAGGTCGGCTGGGGCGGCCGATGCGACGGGTGCGGCCGATGTGGCCGGTGCGGTGGGTGCGCCCGGAGCCGCTTGGGCCACCGGTGTCGCGGAAGCCGCTGCGGTGGCCAGCGCCGTGGCGACGATCACCCCCGTGAGTGCGAGCGCCCCTCGCCGACCGGCCCTCTTCCCGTACCCGTGCATGCTGATCACTCCTTGTGTGCGGCGGCTTCCCGCGCCGGTGAAGTGATCTTCGTGTGCTGGGGGTGCGCACCGCGCTGGGGCGGTCCACCGACTTCCTCCACGGGCCGCCCCCGGCTCGGGGCGGGGGCTGCCCCCCCCTCGGCGCACCACCGGCGCACCACCGGCGCACCACCGGCGCACCACCGGGGGACGTGCGGGGTGCACGACGGTGACCGGGTGTCAGTAGAGGTCCCGGTACTGCTGGAATCCGTGGCCGATCCTGACGCGGGGCTTGAACGGGGCGGAGGCCGTGCGGGTGCCCTTGTAGAGCCAGAGCACGCCCTGGGGGTCGCGAGCGAGGAGGTCGCTCCGGCCGTCCGCGTCGACGTCGCCGGTGGCGACCAGCTTGTCGAACATGTTCCAGCCGCTGCCGACCCGGATGCGAGGAGCGAACGGGTTGCTCCCCGCTCCCGTTCCCTTGTAGAGCCAGAGCACGCCTTCCTTGTCGCGGGCGACGACGTCCGGCTTCGCGTCGCCGGAGAAGTCACCGACCCCGGTGATCCGTGAGTACGTGTTCCAACCGCCGCCGACACGGATCCGCGGGGCCGGCGTGCCGTCCGCCCTGATCTGGAACCGCCACAGGACGCCCTGCTTATCACGGGCCAGCAGGTCGGGGTGGGCCGCCCCGGCCAGAGTGCCGGGCGAGAGGACACCGGTGTACTGCTGCCAGCCGGTGGCCACCTGCTTCAGGCGCCCGCCGCGCCACTGGTTGAGCACACCGCTGGACATGACGTGGTAAGCGCCGTCCTGGTATCCGGTCAGGTCGGGGTCGACGGACACGGCGTGCGTCAGCCCGGGCCAGACATACGCGCCCGACCGGGAGGCGAAGCCGCCGTTCCCGTCCCGCATGTAGACGTACATCTGCCCCGAAGGAAGGATCCCGCTCAGGAAGAACATCGGTGCGACGGGTGTCGGCTGCACGGCCGTGGCGGCGTTCGGGGCGGACGATCGCGCCGAGAGGGCCCCCGAAGGGGTTTCCGCGACGGCGGTGCCGGTGAGGGCCGACGCCAGGGCGACAGCGGTGGCCACGACGCCCAGGCTCGTGAACCCGCGTCGGTGCCGAGTGGAACGCTGCAAAACGAACTCCGGATGCTCAGGTCGAGGAGGGCATGGCCGTGTGGCTCCTCACGAGAGTCGGCAGCGGTCCGGAGCGAGCGCTCGGACGAGGCGGCATGCCGTCTTCGTGTCCCCGGCCGAAAGCATAGAGGGGCTTCTCGAACGGTTCTGCGACGGTGGGGGTTCGGGAGGGTCGTGCGAGCGCCGGCGTTTCCCCGGGGGCTGCCGCGTCCTCGGCTCGGCTCCGCACGGCCCCCGCCGACGCCCCGCCGTCGCTCCCACCGAGGATCCCGACCGAGGATCCGGCACTCTCCCGGTCGTTCCGAGTGCCGTGTTCCGTCGGGTCGGCGTGCTCCGGGGATCAGCGTTCTCGGTAGCGTGATCTTCTGTCGCGTGGAGTGGCCATGCGCCCGGCCGGTCCGTACGAGGGCTTCCGGTGGAGAGTGAATGAGGCTGCGATGAGTGAGCGGACGAAGCCCGAGGTCGACCTTCCGGAGGGGGAGGCTCCCACCGAGCTGACCATCCGCGACCTCGTCGTCGGAGACGGGCTCGAAGCGAAGCCGGGCAGGGTCGTCCAGGTTCACTACGTCGGGGTCGCCTTCGCCTCGGGCAAGGAGTTCGACGCCTCCTGGGACCGGGGCCGGCCGTTCAAGTTCGCCGTGGGCGGCGGCAGGGTCATCAAGGGCTGGGACCGGGGGATCAGGGGGATGAAGGTCGGCGGCCGGCGCGAGATCGTCGTTCCCCCGCGCCTCGGCTACGGCAACCAGTCGCCCTCCCCGCTGATCCCGGCGGGTTCGACGCTCGTCTTCGTGGTGGACCTGCTCTCGGTCTCGGTCTGAGGGCCGCTGCCGCCCGGCCTCTCCGTTCGCGTCCGAGGCCGGGCGGCCACCTGCTCGGCCTTCCAGGCGCGGCCCCGGACGAAGGCGTCCACCGGCGCAGCGCACACCACCGGTCGGATCCGGCGAGCGGCCGTCGCTCCGGGCGCGTGCCGCAGGCGGTCACCCGATCGTTCCGGGCACGGATCATCGGGTCCCGGGAGGGCGGTGGTTCCTACGGTGAAGACGTCAGAAGGAAGGACACGCACCCGTGCTGGAGCAGCTCAACCAGGCGCTCGACCACATCGAGCGCCGCCTCGGAGCGGAGGCCGGCCGAGAGGTCGACGTCGCCGAGGTCGCCCGGATCGCGATGACGTCGGAGTACCACTTCCGGCGCCTGTTCTCGGCGCTCGCCGGGATGCCGCTCTCCGTGTACGTACGGCGCCGGCGCATGACGCTCGCCGGGGCCGAGGTGCTGGGCGGGGAGCGGACGCTGCTCGACGTGGCCGTGCGGTACGGGTACGGCTCGGGCGAGGCGTTCGCCCGGGCGTTCCGGTCGGTGCACGGCATCGGGCCGGGCGAGGCCCGGCGCACGGGTGCGACGCTCACGGCGCAGCCGCGCATGTCCTTCCGCGTCGTCGTCGAAGGGAGTACGACCATGCGGTACCGGATCGTCGAGAAGGAAGCGTTTCGGGTCGTCGGCAGGAAGGCGCGGGTCCCCCTCGTGCACGAGGGGGTCAACGCGGCGGCCGCGGCCCACGTGGGGAGCCTGGACGAGCAGGCGATCGTGAGGATGAAGGAGCTGGCCGACGGGGAGCCGAAGGGGGTCCTGTCGGCGGTGGTGCACCTGACCGACAGCCGGGAGGAGGGCGCCGAACTGGACTACTGGATCGGTGTGGTCGCCGGCCCCGGGGCGGCCGCGGAGGAGCTCGACGCCCTTGACGTGCCGGCCGGTGCCTGGGCGGTCTTCGACAACCACGGGCCGTATCCGAGCGCCCTCCAGGAACTGTGGCGGGACGTGTTCACGCAGTGGTTCCCCTCGAACCCGTACGTGAGCCGGCCGGGTCCTGAGCTGCTGCGGACGCAGCCGGTGGAGATCGGCGCGGAGACGGACTCCCAGCTGTGGATCCCGGTCGAGCGGGCCGACGGGGGCAGCGGGGCGTGAAGTCGGGGGCCTGGGCGTCGCCTTCCGGACGGAAGGCGACGCCCAGGCCCCCGCGTGTGTGCGGGGCGCCCGTGCCCGTACGGTTGCCGTCATGACGATCAACCGTCCGGGACTGCCGGAGGACCTTCCGTCCGCCGAGACGTTGTGGGCCCGCTGGGCCCTGCTCGCCGCCCTCGGGGCGAAGACCGCCGACGAACGCCTGCCGAGCGTGCACCGCATCGGTCGCTGGATCGACGACGACGGGCTCCACTGGGACGACAGCGGCTGCACCTGGTGGGTGATGTCCCGCATGGGCGAGGGCCGTTACGTGTTGTACGGCGAGGACGAGTCCAGCGGGACGAAGTGGCACGAGCCGCCGGTCGACATGCTCGCGGGCGGTCCCGCGTGGCTGCCGTGGGACGAACTGCGCGACCGGCTGTCCGGCTGGGAACTCGGCTGTGTCTACTGGTACGAGGCGGGGGCCTGGGCCCGCGCGCCCTACCCGGACGACCTCGACGACGACGGCCTGGACTGCGGGATGGACGCCCTGGCCAACCGTGCGCGGGCGGTGGAGCTGCTGGCCGAGCGCCTCGCGCCGGTGGACGGCGGCCCCGACGCCGACGCCGTCCTCGCCCAGGCGGAGTCCGGCCGGATCCAGGACGTGGACATGCTGCTGGCGCGGGTGCGCGACCCGGACGACGACGAGCCGGACCCGTCCGCCGTGGCCCGCGCCCTCGCCCGCTCCGGTCTGGCCGGCGAGCCCGCCGCCGGCTGACCCGGACCGTGCCGGGAACCGCGTCCGGCGGGTGCGCCCGGAGCGTCGCGGGTCGGCCGGCACGGCTCGGCCGCAGTCGGGGCTCCGGGGCCGTCTCCCTCGGCGGGCCGCCGGGCGATCGGGGCGGGAGCGCGGCGGGGGGGCGATGCGCACGGTGTGCTCCCGACGGGATCGGCGATGCGCACGGTGTGTCCCCGTCGGAATCGCGGCCGGACGCCGAGCCGCCGGTTCCGTGTCCGCTCGCATGGTGGCGGGCTGCGGGGAAAAGCGTCCACCATGAGACCCACAGGGACACCACAGCAGGAGAACGACCGCCGGCCGCAGGACGGGGGGCGCGAGGGGACCGTAGGACCGGACCGGCAGGTCGAGGAGCGGGCGCCGGACCGGCTGTCGCAGCTGCCCGAGCGGTCTTGGAGGGCGGTGTTGCGCGGGACGGTGAAGGAGTTCAGGAACGACGAGCTGGCGGACCGGGCGGCGGCGCTGACCTACTACGGGGTGCTCGCCCTCTTCCCCGCCCTGCTGGTCCTCGTCTCGCTGCTCGGGGTCGTGGGTGAATCCGCCACCAGGCAGCTCTTGGACAACCTCCAGAAGCTCACCCCGGGCGCTGCGCGCGATGTGATCGACAACGCGGTCCGACAACTCCAGGGCAACGCGGGCGTCGGCTCGCTGCTGGCGGTCGTGGGCCTGGTGGTCGCGGTCTGGTCGGCCTCCGGGTACGTCGCGGCGTTCATCCGCTCCTCGAACGCCGTCTACGACGTGCCCGAGGGCCGACCGGTGTGGAAGGTCCTGCCGCTGCGCCTCGGCCTGACCGTGGCGCTCATGGTCCTGGCCGTCGCCAGCGCGCTGATCGTGGTGTTCACCGGCGGCCTGGCGCGGCAGGCGGGCGCGGCCCTGGGCGTGGGAGACACCGCGATGGCGGTCTGGTCGATCGCGAAGTGGCCGGTCCTGGTCCTGCTCGTGACGATCATGATCGCCCTCCTGTACTGGGCCGCGCCGAACGCGAAGGGCCGTGGCTTCATGTGGGTCACCCCGGGCAGCTTCCTGGCGCTGGCGATCTGGATGGTCGCCTCGGGCGGCTTCGCGTTCTACGTCGCGAACTTCGGCTCGTACAACAAGACGTACGGCACCCTGGCGGGCGTCATCATCTTCCTGGTGTGGTTGTGGATCACCAACCTCGCCATGCTCCTGGGGCTGGAGTTCGACGCCGAGCTGGTCCACCAGCGCGCGATCGCCGGCGGGCACCCCGAGGACGAGGAGCCGTACGTCGAACCGCGGGACACCCGGGCCTGGAGCGAGGAGGACCGCCGCCGCCTCGAGTGAGCGGAGCGGTCCGGAGGGAGGCGGGTCGAACGCGTGCATGACGGGGCCCACCACCCCTCTGACGTGGTGGCCGGCGCCGTGATCGGGGTCGCGGCCGCCGCCCTGGTCCGCACGGCGCCCGTCTTCTCCCCCACAACCGGCGATGACTACGCGTGGTCGGCGGGTGACCGGCGGATCGGCGGGTAGGCGCGCCTGGAGACACCACCCGGAAGGCGTAAGGACGTAAGAAGGTGAGGAACGAGATGAGCGCCGTTGGAAGCCGTGACCACGGTCATGGCCACGGCAGGGACGAGCCGGTGGGCGAACTCGTCACGCGGGCATCGCAGCAGATCTCGGAACTGGTCCGTGAGGAGATGCGACTGGCCCGGGCGGAAATGGCCCAGAAGGGAAGGCGTTACGGGGTCGGCGGCGGCCTGTTCGGCGGAGCCGGCCTCGTCGGCGTCCTGGCCGCGCAGGCCCTGGGCGCCGCCGGGATCGCCGCCCT
Organism: Streptomyces sp. NPDC107498; assembly: GCF_055582805.1. Lineage (NCBI taxonomy): Bacteria > Bacillati > Actinomycetota > Actinomycetes > Kitasatosporales > Streptomycetaceae > Streptomyces > Streptomyces sp. NPDC107498. Next base: position 22,462 of record NZ_JBVJPE010000026.1, read on the forward strand.
CGCGCTGGTCCTGCCGGTATGGGCCTCGGCCCTGATCGTCGCCGCACTGCTCGCCGTGGTGGCCGCCGTACTGGCCGGGATCGGCAAGAAGCAGATCGCCGAGGCCGGCAGTCCCGCACCCGAGAAGACCATCGACAGCGTCAAGGCCGACGTGGACGAAATCAAGGAGAGGCTGCACCGATGAGCCATCAGTCCCAGGGCGACGAGTCCACACCGACTCCGGACCAGCTGCGCGAACAGGTCGAGCGCACCCGCGACGAACTCGGCCGGACCGTGGAGGCGCTGGCCGCCAAGGCCGACGTCAAGGAACAGGCCAGGGAGAAGGCGGCCGAGGTCAAGGAGCAGGCCGCCGAGATCAAGGAGAAGGCCGCGGAAAAGGCCGTCGAGATGAAGGAGCAGGCCGTCGAGAAGGCGGCCCTCGCCGCCGAACAGCTCCGGCACAAGGTGGTCCAGGCGGTCGAGACGGCGAAGGAGAAGACCCCCGACCCCGTGCTCGACAAGGCCGCCCGCGCCGCCGCTCACGTACGTGACAGCGCGACCCACGCCGGACACCTGGCAGCCGCCAGGACCCCGGACCCGGTCCTCGACAAGGCCACGTCGGTCGCGACCGTGGCGCGGGCCAACCGCGTGCCGCTGTTCGCCGGGGCCGCCGCCCTGGCGGTGTTCCTGCTGCTGCGTCGCGGCCGGGGGCGCAAGTGAAGGCGTCCAAGATCGCCTACAAGCCCATCGGGCTGACGCTCGGCGCCGTCAGCGGCCTGATCGCGGGCGCGGCCTTCAAGCAGGCGTGGAAGATGATCGGTCACGACGACGACGCCCCCGACGCCACCGACGAGGACCGCACCTGGTGGGAGGTCCTGCTGGCCGCAGGGCTGCAGGGGGCGATCTTCGCCGTCACCAAGGCCGCGGTCGACCGAGCGGGTGCCGCCACCACCCGGCGCCTGACCGGCACCTGGCCCGGCTGAACCCGTCACCTCGGGGGATCAGTCCCGGGGCCCCCGGGGATGATCCCCGGGGGCCCCGGGGCCGACTCAAAGCCTCGGTGCGTGGCGGGCATCGGGTGGGGGACAGCGCACGGGCGGGCCGTCGTCACGCATGAGCCATGCCGAAGGCGACTAGGAATCCGACCACGGTGACCAGGCCCGTCAGCAGATGGACCCTGCCGTACGCCTCGGGGATCATCGTGTCCGCGACCATCGCCAGGATTGCCCCGCCGGCCAGCGCGGTGATCATCGCCATCGCCGCCGGGGAGGCGTCGCCGAGCAGGGCGTACCCGGCCAGCGCAGCCAGACCGCTGATCACCGCGATGCCTCCCCACAGGACGAAGACGTACCTGCGGCTGCGGCCGGCACCACGCATGCCGGCGGCGCTGGCCAGGCCCTCGGGGAGGTTGCTGATGAACACCGCCCCCACGGTGGCCGCCCCCAGATGTCCCCCGCCCAGGAGGCTGGTGCCGATGACCACGGACTCGGGAACGCCGTCCAGCAGCGCTCCCAGCGCGATGGCGTTGCCCGAGCCGGGCTCTTCGGACTCGGACGGCTGCTGCTGACCGGAGCGCTTGCGGTGCCGAGCGCCACGGCGGGCCAGCAAGGCGTTCGCCCCCGAGTACACCAACGCTCCTCCGGCCGCTCCGGCCACCACCGGCCCCATGCCGGACCGCTCGTACGCCTCGGCCATCAGCTCGAACGACACCGCGGCGATCAGCACACCGCTGCCGAACGCCATGACCAGCGCGATCCAACGCGGCGGGACGCGCACGAACGAGCCGACCATGGCGCCCACCAACAACGCCGCCCCCGCGAACAGGCCCCATCCGCCCGCAACCAGCGCTCCCACCACAGCGATCTCCTTCCACACCGTTGACAGATGCACGACGTGTACCCGGCGAACAGAAGAACAACGGTGACGCCTGTCGCGGACGACGACGCCCTGCCCCCTCGTCGACAACGGGCCGGACGAGCCGGGCGCGGAGGCCGCCGGCTGAGCCGCCGGTCGCCGGACGCGCAGGAGCCCCGTCCCCGTACCTGTTGTCCCCGCCCCTGTCCCCGTCCGTCACCCGACCGCGAGACCGGCGGTGCGTGCCGCCTCGGCGAGGACCTGACGCAGCATTTCCGGCGTCAGCCTGCCGGTGAAGACGTTGCGCTGGCTCACGTGGTAGCAGCCGAAGACCGTGAGCGGCCCGCCCGTCCCCTCCGCGGGGGTCAGGTGGACCCGCGCACCGTGTCCGAACGCCGGCCGCGGCCGGGGCACGCTCCACCCGGCCTCGCCCAACGCCGTCAGCGCGGCCTGCCATCCGAAGCCGCCCAGCGCGACGACCGCGCGCAGGGTCGGCCGGAGCAGGCGCGCCTCACGGGTCAGCCACGGGCGGCAGGTGTCGCGTTCGCCGGGCGTGGGGCGGTTGTCCGGCGGTGCGCAGTGCACGGGGGCGGTGACCCGTACGCCGGTGAGCTCCAGCCCGTCGTCGGGGCCCGTCACGATCGCCCGGGAGGCCAGCCCCAGCTCGTACAGCGTCGCGAACAGCAGGTCACCGGCCCGGTCACCGGTGAACATCCGCCCGGTCCGGTTCCCGCCGTGCGCGGCGGGCGCGAGACCGGTGATCAGCAGGGCGGCGTGCGCGGGCCCGAACCCGGGCACGGGACGGCCCCAGTAATCCCAGTCCCGGAACGCCGCCCGCTTTTCGAGGGCGGTCTCCTCCCGCCACGCGACCAGCCGTGGGCACGCCCGGCACTCCACGAGCCGGGCGTCCATGTCGGCCAGCGTGCGTGCCTGGGCGGCGGCACGCACCGGGTACCCCTCGGCAGTCGACATCCTCGACCCACTCCCACCTTCGCCGCGGTTCCGGCGGTCGGCTTCATCGTGACAGTCGACCGTCGGTACCGCTTCCGCATCCCCCGTACGACGGCGCCCACGCCCGTGTCCACCGGCCCGACGCCGGTCCCCCGCCCTGCCGCGTCCCGTCGGCCGACTCCGACGTCCCGAGCGCCGGTGGGCACGGCACCGTCATCGCGCGGGCCGGCCGGGCGGGCCGGTACCGACGTCCGGCGGACCGGTGGCGTCATCGCCGGAGGGGGCGCGAGCTCCGGTGTGCGGGGACGGCTGTGCGCCGTACGCGTCGACGGTGCGGGCCCCGCCGACGGGCGCGTCGGCCCCGGTGTCGGCAGCACCGGCGGCGTCGGTGTCGGCATCTCCTGCGAGCCGCGCCAGGTCCGTCGTCAGTGAGGCCAGCCAGGACACCGTCGCGTAGTACACGCGCGGTGCGCCGGGCGGGTCGTCGGCGAAGGCTGCGGAGGTCATCGGGGCGTGGAGCGGCACCGGCGTCTCCACGGTGTCCCCGGTGGGGTCGATGCGGGCGGAAGCCAGCAGCATGTCCGCCGCGACCCGGTCGCCCGTGCGGATGAGGGACTCCGCGGCTCCTCTCCGCAGCGGCGGAGCCACGACCGGCTCGGGAGGCACGAGAAGCCGGTCGGCGCCCCACAGCGTGTGGTGCCCGGCGATGAGCGCGGCCTGCCAGTCCTGGCCGACCGGCGGCGGGGCGGGCCCCTCGGGTTCGCTCAGGTACTGCGCGTACGCCGACTCCGCCATGACCAGGGCGTGCTGCAGCGAACGGTGTCCCGGCGCGGTGACCACCGGCACGCGCCGCCCGCCCGCCGCGATCTGCGCCGTCGTGGCCACGACGATCTCCGCGGCGATCCGCAGGAGCAACGCGACCGACCGCCGCAACTCGTCGTGGGCACCGCGCGGCCAGGCCAGCAGCCCGAACACGGCGCCGATCGCGCTGCCCGTCAGCACGTCGAGCAGCCGGAACTCGGCGAGCTGCCAGGTGGCCGGCGCCAGCTGCGCGAAGACCAGGGCGACCACCACCGTGAACAGCGCCTGCGCCCACCCGAGGCCCTTCACCGGCCCCAGCGTGAAGGTCATCAGCATCAGCGGGGGCAGGGCCACCGCGTAGACCTCGATGTCGGTGCCGACCAGCGCCAGCAGCGCCGCCGCGACCAACGCACCGACGAGAGTGCCGGTCAGCGCCGTCCGCTCCGTCTTCCGGGTCTCCCGTGCCGTCGTACGCGTCAGCGTCAAGGTGGCCAGCAACACCCAGAAGCCGTGCGGGAGGGTGTCGACGCCCGCGATCCACCGGGCCGCCGCCAGGGCCAGACTGATCCGTACGGCGTTCTGGAAGAACACCGACCGGCCGCCGACGTGACCCGACAGGCGCCACCACCACAGCCGTGGCGCCCGCATCCGCGCGTACCAGAACCGGCCGGGCACCGGCACGTCGGCCGCTCGGCCCCGCACGGCGATGTCGGACGCGGTGGACATCGCGAGCGCCGCGTCCGCCAGCTCCAGGAGCGCCGCGTTGCGACGCAGCACGGCGGGAGTGCCTCCCCCGGCCGCCGCCAGGGTCCGACGGATCTGCCGCAGACGGGCGTGCGCCCGTCCGTCGGGGGCTCCGCCCCGCAGCCGGGCGGCGGTCTCCCCCGCCACGTCCCCGACCGCCCGCAACGGGTCCGGGTCCCCGGCCCCCGACGACGTCTCGGCCTCTCCGGCCCGGGGAGGCGGCGGCAACACCGTCAGCCGGCCGAGCAGGGTGCGCGTCGCCAGGCCCGTGTGGGCCAACGCCCTCGGTCTCAGGCCCGCTCCGGCCGGCCGCTCCGCCTCGGGCACGCGCGAGGAACGGAGCCCCGCGCTCAGGGTCCGGGCGGTGCGCAGCGTGGCCTCCGGCAGCGTGTACGGGGCGGAACGCAGCAGGTCCGCGCAGCGCGCCGCGCCGTCGGCGGCCCTGGCGGCCCGTTCGCGGTAGGGCAGGGCCGCCGGCTCGGGCAGCAGCAGCATCTCCGCGATGACGAGCAGGACGAGCCCGAAGGTCGCCCCCACCAGCCGTTCGCCCAGCGAACCGGGGTCGTAGGGCGGGAACGACGGCAGGATGTACATCAACTGCAGCCCCGTGGCCGCACCGGCGAACCGTGGTCCTCCGACGGCCATGAACGCGAGCGCGAACCCGACGACCAGCATGCCGACCACGGCGCTCCACGTCCGCACGGACAGGTACGTGCCGAGCGTGATCAGCACCCAGCACACCGGCACCACGCCCACCAGCAGCGTGGCCCGCTGGCGCCCGGAGCCGGGGAGACGAGAGAGCCCGGCCATGGCGATCGCGCCGAACAGGGCGTACGTGGCGCCGACCGCCGAGTCGAAGCCGCGGAGAAGTACGTAGAACCCGGCCGTGGCGGCGATCGTGACGCGCAGGGCCCTGCGCGCCGCCGCCCGGTAGGCGGGCGACGGCCGTCGCGGGAAGGCGCCACCCATGCCCTCAGCATCACCCGCTCCGCCGCGCCCGGCACGGCGAGGGGCCTGCCGCCCCGGCCGGCGAGAAGGCATCGCCCTTGGCAGGGGGTGCACACCTGTTTACCCTGGGGGTGAACGTATGTACACCCCCAGCCCTCGCTTGCCTCGCCCGCCTCGCCTCGCCTCGCCTCGCCTCGCCTCGCCTCGCCTCGCCTCTGGAGCATGATGACCTCCGCCGAACCCGTGCCCGACACGACGTCCGGGCCCGCCCGTTCCCGGTTCGTCGTCCCCGTCCTCGCCTTCTGCGGCGTGGTCGTCGCCGTCATGCAGACCCTCGTCGTGCCGCTCCTGCCGCACGTCCCCGAGCTGACGGGGGCGAGCGCGGGCGCGGCGGGCTGGCTCGTGACCGTCACCCTCCTCACCGGCGCGGTGTTCACTCCGGTGCTCGGCCGGGTCGGCGACATGTACGGCAAGAGGCGGGTCCTCCTCGTGTCGCTCGGGGTGCTCACCCTCGGGTCCGTGTTCTGTGCGGTCAGTTCCGACATCGGCGTGCTGATCACCGGCCGGGCCCTCCAGGGCGCGGCTCTCGCGGTGATCCCCCTCGGCATCAGCATCATCCGCGACGAGCTCCCCGCCGAACGCGTCCTGCCGTCGATCGCGCTCATGAGCTCCACCCTCGGCATCGGCGCGGCGATCGGACTCCCCCTGGCCGCCGTGGTGACGGAGAACTTCGACTGGCACACCATGTTCTGGGCGTCCGCCGCGCTCGGCCTGCTCGACCTCCTGCTCGTGCTGTGGATCGTGCCGGAGTCGGCCGTGCGCTCCCGGGGGCGCTTCGACGTGCCGGGCACGCTGGGCCTCGCGGTCCTGCTGGTCGGCGTGCTCCTGGCGATCACCCAGGGCTCCGGCTGGGGCTGGACCTCCGCGCTGACGCTCGGTCTACTCGGCGCCTCGGTGGCCGTGGGCCTGCTCTGGGGCCGGTACGAACTGCGCACCCCGTCCCCGATCATGGACCTCAGGGTGTCCGCCCGGCCCGCCGTGCTGCTGACCAACGTCGCGGCCCTGCTCATCGGCTTCTCGTTCTACGCCAACTCCCTGGTCACCGCCCAGCTCGTGCAGGAGCCCACGAGCACCGGCTACGGCCTCGGTGCCTCCATCGTCGTCAGCGGACTCTGCCTGCTGCCCGGTGGGCTCGCGATGGTGGCCCTGTCCCCGCTCTCGGCGCGGATGTCCGCCACGTACGGGCCCCGCACCGCACTCGCCGTCGCGGCGGTCGTCATGGCCCTGGGCTATGTGGTGCGCTTCTTCACCAGTCACAGCCTCTGGCTGATCGTCGGCGGCGCCACCGTGGTCGCCTGCGGCACCGCCATCGCCTACTCGGCGTTGCCCGCCCTCGTCATGCGGGCCGTGCCGGTGAGCGAGACCGCGTCGGCCAACGGCCTCAACACCCTGATGCGTTCCGTGGGACAGGCCGGTTGCAGCGCCGTGGTCACCGCCGTGCTGGCCCGTGTGACCTTCGTGGCCGACGGCCGGACCGCACCGACGCTCCACGCCTACCTGCTGATCTTCCTGATCGCCGCCGGAGCGGCCCTCGCCGCCCTCGTCGCCACCCTCCTCCTGCCGTCCGACCGGCCGGGCCGGGGCGCTCCGCGCGACGGCGACCGCTCGGGCGGTACGGTCACGGTGCCACCGCCCGCCAGCGCCGCCCGAGGAAACGCATGAGCACCGCCGAAGAACCCGTCTTCCCGGCCACGGCCGACGCGGATCGAACCGTCCGCCAGGAAGCCGGAAACCCTCCCCCGGGGGGAGGGGAAGCGGGCCCGGAGACCGGACGCGAGGCCATCGTCCGCGCCGCGCGGAGGGCCTTCACGCTCAAACCGTACGCCGAGGTCACCATGCGCGGCATCGCCGCGGCGGCCGGGGTGAGCCCGTCCCTGATCGTCAAACGCTTCGGCAGCAAGGAAGCCCTGTTCAACACGGTCGTCGACTTCCGCCCGGCCGCCGCCGAACTCTTCGCCGCCCCGCTGCCCGACCTCGGCCGGCACCTCGTCCTGACCATGGTCGACCTCCGCGACCGGCTCCGCGGGGACCCGCTCCTGCGCGTCGTGTTCTCCCTCGGCATCGAGGACGAACGCACCCTGCTGCGCGCCCGTTTCCGCGAGCAGATCACCGACCGTCTCACGGACGTCCTCACCGGCCCCCACGCCCGGCTGCGCGCCGAACTCGTCGCCGGTCAGCTCCTGGGTCTGGGCGCCACCCTGAGCCTTCACCGCCCCGACGGCGCCAGCGCCAACGCCACCGCCGAACGGCTCGCGGACCTCTACGGCCCCGCCATCCAGCACCTCGTCGACGGGGGCGCCACCCGGGTGCAGGGCGCCTGTGCTCCCACCGACAGCCCTTAGGGACCGCGGGAGAAGGCGGAGCCTCCACCGTTCGGGGGGTTACGGCGGAGGCTCCATGGACATTTCTGCCGACGCGGCGGTCCGGATGCGGCTCGATACGGCTGATGCGATTCGCTACGACTGACGCTGCTTGATCCAGCTGACGCGGCTTGATCACGCTGGTGCGGCGCGGCGGTGGCTCAGTCTCCGTGGCCCGTTCCGCCGCTGCCGAAACCGCCGCTGGAGATGCCGCGCCACTTGCGCTTCTCCTCGCTCTGCGGTTCGGTGTCGGGATCGCCCGAGTTCTTCAGGTTGTAGGGCCTGAGCCGGTGCTCACCGTCGGTCTGCGGCACCTCGGACGGCTTTCGGTACTCGGACATCTCGCCGGGCGCCCGGCCCGTGTCGGGCCGCTGGGGCTGCGACTCCGGGTCCGGCGGCGGAAGCTCGCGGTTCTTGACCCGGATGCCCAACACGAAGGCTCCGATCAGGACCGCGACCACAAGCAGCCCGCCCAGCACCTGGGCCAGACCGGACTGCCAGACACCGGCCGCAAGTACCGGCTCCTGCAAAACGTGCGTGTGCATGGACGTACCTCGCTCGTCTCTCCGCGGGCCGAACCCCGAGTCGGTGGTCCGGCCACGTCTTCTGTCCTTCTGCTCGCCCACCGGGTGCGGATGCGCGGGCGATCCGGCGTCTCGGCCGGCCCACTGATCGCGTCCGGGAGGGCGTCCCGGTTCACGGTTCGTGTTCGTGGTTCGTGCAGCGGTCTCCTTCGCCGCGTCAGGTAGGGGTCGGCTCCGCCTCGTCGCGGGCCGTGGACAAGGGCTCGGCGATGTCCTCCAGGGAGCGGCGTTCCGCCTTCACGGCGAGGAAGGCGGCCACGAGTCCGGCCGCGCACATCAGGCCTGCACCGATCTGGAAGGCGAGGACCGTCTCGGACGGGACGCCGGATTCGGTGAGGTCGGCGAAGATCAGGGGGCCGCTGATGCCTCCGGCCGCCGTACCGATCGCGTAGAAGAAGGCGATGGCCATGGCCCGGGTCTCCATCGGGAAGATCTCCGAGACGGTGAGGTACGCGCTCGACGCGCCGGCCGACGCGAAGAAGAGCACGACGCACCAGCAGGCCGTGAGGGTGGTGGCGCTGAGCACGCCGCTGCCGAACAGCCAGGCCGTGCCGAACAGCAGCAGGCCCGAGAGCAGATAGGTCGACGAGATCATGATGCGGCGACCGACGGTGTCGAAGAGCTTGCCGAGCAGCAGCGGGCCGAGGAAGTTGCCGGCGGCGATGACGGCGAAGTAGTAACCCGTGTGGCCGGTGGGCACGTCGAAGAAGGTGGTGAGGATCGTGCCGAAGCCGAAGGTGATGGCGTTGTAGAGGAACGCCTGGCCGATGAAGAGCGACAGGCCGAGGACGGCGCGGCGCGGATAACGGCGGAAGACGGTCTTCGCGATCAGGCCGAAGCCGATGCTCCGGCGCTGATGGATGGTGATCTCGCCCGCGGGCTCCGGCAGCGGGCGGCCGTGCTCCTGCTCGACCTCGCGCTCGACGGACGACACGAGTTGTTCGGCGTCCTCGCCGTGGCCGTGGATGAACTGCCATCGTGGGCTCTCCGGCACGTGCCTTCGGACCAGGAGGATCACCAGGCCGAGGACCACGCCGAGGGCGAAACTGAGTCGCCAACCCACGTTGACGGCGAAGATGTTCGTGTCCAGCATGACGATGGAGAGCAGGGCCCCGCCGATCGCGCCCAGCCAGTAGCTGCCGTTGATGATCAGGTCGACCCGGCCCCGGTACAGGGACGGGATCAGTTCGTCGATCGCCGAGTTGATGGCCGCGTACTCCCCGCCGATGCCGAAGCCGGTGAGGAAGCGGAAGAGGAAGAACCACCAGGATTCCATCGACAGGGCGGTGAGGGCCGTGGCTCCGAGGTAGACGACCAGCGTCACCATGAAGAGCTTCTTGCGGCCGTAGCGGTCGGTCAGCCACCCGAAGAACAGCGCTCCGGAACAGGCGCCCGCGACGTACAGGGCGGCGGCCGTTCCGGTGACTTGGGCGGCGGTGATGTCGAGACCGCTGCCGTCCTCGGCGAGGCGGCCCGCGATGTTTCCGACGATCGTCACCTCGAGGCCGTCCAGGATCCACACGGTTCCGAGGCCGATCACGATCATCCAATGCCAGCGTGACCACGGCAGGCGGTCCAGTCGGGCCGGTACGGCCGTGGTCACGGTTCCTGTGGTCGCGGGCACCGAGGCCCGGGTCGGTTCTCTCGTCATGACTCCCTCTCCGTCGGGACCCTTCTGCGAGTGCCCCGCTCGGGAGCGGTCATGTCTGCGCGGACCCGGACGCCGTCTCCAGCATGGGGCCCTCACGGCGGCCGCACCACGCGATCGACCGCCAACCGGGGGACCCGGCGCTCCGCGTCGGGTGCTCCCGCGCACTGCCGGGACGGCGGCCGGGCCCGATCACCGCCGTCGCCGACGCCGTACGGCCGGGGTGGAGATGAGGGTGAGGGCCGGTCATGCCGGGGACGGATCCGCCGTCAGTCCAGGATGGTGGCGAGGCCCTTGCGTCGCAGTTCGTCCAGACCCTCCCGCATGGCCTGGATCTTCTGCGGCGAGTGCCCGCACCACCCCTCCAGTTCGAACAGGACGCGTACGGGCTGACGCGTGCGGTAGGAGCGGGTGGGATTGCCCGGGAACTTCTTGTCGGTGACGTTGGGGTCGTCCTCCAGCTCACCGGTCGGTTCCACCACGTAGATCCGCCCCTGTCCGTCGCCGGCGGCGAGCTCCGCGCCCCAGGCGGCGGCGTCCAGGGTCTCGGAAACGTAGACGTGGCGGGACACGCGCCCTTCCTCGAAATTGGATGCGCGGCCCGGGACCAACAGGTCTCCCGGAGCCAGGTGCGCCTTCGTCCCGTGCAGATAGGTTCCCGCCTCGTACACCTGGAAGGGTACGGGTTCACTGGTCATGGGCACTCCGTATGTCTCGGGCGGCCCGAGGGAGGGGCCGCACTCCGCTGGTGGAATCCTGCCAGCCACGGCTCCGGGAAAACGGCTTTCCGTCGGGGTGGCCCACGGCCCGGCCCCCGGGGCAGTCTGTACGCATGAACGAGTTGCGCGGTTCGGTCGTCGTCCTGCGTCCTTCCGGTCCCGGGGACGTCCCGGCCCTGGCGGCCGTCCGCGCCACCCCGGAGGTCCGGGCACGATGGCGCGGTGGGGACGACATGGCGAAAGAGGTGACCTCCGACCTGGAGGACTCCGACACCCACTGCCTGACGGTCCTCCACCACGACCGGATCGTCGGAATGATCCAGTGGTACTCCGAGGAGGAACCGGACTACCGGCACGCCGGAATCGACCTGTTCCTCGACCCTTCCGTGCACGGCAGGGGCCTCGGCACCGATGCCGTCCGCACCCTCGCCCGCCACCTGATCGACGACCTCGGCCACCATCGGCTCGTCATCGACCCGGCGGTCGACAACGGCGCGGCGATCCGCTGCTACGAGAAGGCGGGGTTCCGCCGCGTCGGCGTGATGCGGCAGTACGAGCGGGGCGAGGACGGCACCTGGCACGACGGACTGCTCATGGACCTGCTGGCGTCCGAACTGGTGCGGTGACGTCGGCCTCTGCGAGGACCGTGCGAGGCTCCCGCCTCGGCTGGGGCGAACACAGGACGCAGCGGCCCTGGACAGCCTCGTTCACCGGGCCGAAATCCTTTGCAGCCGGGCCACCTTGAGTGTCGGCGTTTCGGCCATACCCGGCTTCCGCAAGGACCCCCGTACCGCACGGATCGATGCACACCGCACGAACGGGCTTTCGCCTGACATCAGGGTTCGAATGCCGTCCGAAACACGTGTGTTCGAGACACGGGGCGACGTCGTTGAGCCATCCGACGCCCCCGCTCGAACCATCGGAGACCGTGATGTCCCCTCTTCCCGCTCCTCTTGCCCAGGCCCATTGGCCCGGGCAAGGATTCTCGACGACCACGACCACAGCCCCGACCACGGCAGTGTCCCCGACCACAGCACGCCCGGATGCGGGGTGGGGCGCATGACGGGCAACGGCGACCCCCTGGCAGCCGCCGCGGAGAGCACGTCGGCGTCCGAACAGCTGCTGTTCGGTGGTGAACTCACCTACGACTACGGGTGGGGAGCCCACGACGGTGCCTGGCTGAAGCTGGGTCTGCGCGCGATGGCCGGCTCCCTGCCGAAGCAGGTGTCGGTGGCCGTCCGGCTGGCCCGCGAGGCCGACGCGCGGGCGTTCGCCACGGTCGCCGTGAGCGAGGTCGTCCGCGGCATCACTCAGGCGGTCTCCCTGATCGCGGTCAACACCCTGCTCGTCGAACTGCTCGCCGCGGGCGACATGACCGGCCGGCTGCACGCGGCGCTGCCGTCGCTCGCGCTGGTGGCCGTCCTCGCGGTGATCGGCTCGACGTGTCGGTCGGCCTCGTCCGCCGCGACGGGAATCCTGGAGCCGAAGGCCCAACGGGTGGCGACCGAGCGGTATCTGGGCCTGGTGGCGCGGGTGGAGCTGGAGGCGATCGAGGACGACGCCTTCCACAAGCTGATGGACTCCGCCCAGTGGGGCGCGGACTCGGCGCGGCGGATGGTCGGCTACTGCACCGCCGTGGTCACCTCCGCCATCTCGCTGATCGCCGCCGCCGGCGTGCTCACCGTCCTGCACCCCGTCCTCCTGCCGCTGCTGGTTCTCATGGCGTTGCCGAGCGCGTGGGGCTCGCTGACCATGGCCCGGCACCGGTACATCAGCTGGCACCGCTTCGTGCAGCACGTGCGGGCCGCCAAGCTGATCAGCCAGCTCCTGATCAACCAACAGGCCGCGGCCGAGATCCGCGTCCACGACGCGGCCCCGTTCCTGCTCACGCACTTCCGTCAGATGGCCGAGACCAGCGAGCGGGAGCAGACCCGGCTCGCGTGGACCGGCGCCCGCACCAACCTGGTCGCGGACTCGACGCGCGGCATCGCGACCGTCGCCACCTACGGCGCTCTGGGGCTGCTGCTGTGGCACGGGCAGACGGGCCTGGCCGTCGCGGGCACGGCGGTGCTGGCGATCCGCTCCGGTGCGGCGAGCATCACGGACCTCGTCCTGCGCGTCACCGACGTCCAGGAGGAAGCCCTGTTCGTCGCCGATCTGGAGAAGCTGTGCGAGGAGGCCGCCCGGCGCTCCATTCCCACGGGCGGGCTCGACGTGCCCGAGGACGCGTGCGAGATCCGGTTCGAGAAAGTGACCTTCGCCTATCCCGGGGCCGACGAGCCGTCGCTGCACGAGGTCGACCTCGTCATCCCCCGGGGCAGGACCGTCGCTCTGGTCGGGAGGAACGGCTCGGGCAAGTCGACCCTCGTCCGCCTGCTGAGCGGATCCCGGCTCCCCGACTCCGGCCACGTCCTGTGGGGCGGCGTGAGCACGGCCGAAGCGGACCGCGCGCAGATCTTCGACCGGGTCGCGATGGTCGCCCAGGACTTCTTCCGCTGGCCCTTCACCGCGCGGGTGAACATCGGGATCGGCCGGAGCAGCGCCGCGATGGACGACCGGAGCGTCGAGGCCGCAGCCGTCCACGCGGGTGCCGATGAGGTCGTCAAGGGCCTTCCGCGCGGCCTGGACAGCTTGCTCGTACGCGGTTACAAGGGCGGCCAGGAGATCTCCGGCGGACAGTGGCAGAAGATCGGACTCGCCCGCGCCCGGCACCGCGACGGTGCGGTCCTGATCGTGGACGAGCCGACCAGCGCGCTCGACCCCGCCGCGGAGCAGCGGGTGTTCGACCAGATCCACCGGATGGCCGGCTCGGGCCAGACCACGGTCCTCATCACCCACCGCCTCCACAGTGTCCGGGCCGCCGACCTCATCTACGTGCTCGACGAGGGCAGGGTCGTCGAGCACGGCACCTTCGCGGAGCTCATGGACCCGGCCACCGGGGCGGGCGTGTTCCGGGAGATGTACGAACTGCAGGCGCGCCAGTTCCTCGCCCCTTCGCTGCCGACGCAACCCGTACCGGCGGAAGCGGCGCCGGGCGAGCCGGCCGAGACCGTCGGCGAAGGGCAGGCGCGGTCATGACGCCGCCTGCCTCGAACCCCGGGCCTCGCCGGCGACGCCCCTGCACGCCGACCGCGTTCTCGTACCCGGCGAGTGTCCGGTACGCCCCTCGGATCCGACCCGGCGTGATGCGTGGGCCCGCGACCACTCCCTCACCCGCGAAGGACAGCCCTCATGTCCCTTGATCCCCGGTCCGCCGCGACGAGCCGTCTGCGCACCGCCATGGTCGACCGCCTCACCTCCGCGGGCGTCCTGACCGATCCCTTGCTGCGCGACGCCCTGCTCCACGTGCGCCGCGAGGTCCTTCTGCCCCACGCGTACGTGCGGGTCAGCGGTCCTGGCACCGATCCGATCGAGTGGCGCCTCCTCGACGGCTCGCATCCGGAGGACTGCCGGGAGTGGCTCGACCTGATCCACGGCGACGATTCGATTCTCCTGCAACGCGACGGCGAGCAGCTGGACGCGCTGTTGCGCGGTCCGGTGACCGGCGGGCACATGACCTCGATGTCCACGTACTTCCCTGTCACCGCCGAAGTCCTTCAGGCCCTCCGGCTGGGACCCGGGCAGCGGTATCTGGAACTCGGCCCGGGCCCGGGGGTCTCCCTCGCCCTCGCCGCCGCCGTCACCGGCCCCGGTCTCGCCGTCGGAGTCGAGCGTGACGGCCACATGGCCGCCTTCGCCCGGCGCAACCTCGACCGGCTCGGCCTGGGGGCCGCCGTCGTCGAGGGCGATGCCCTCGAAGGGCACCCGGGAGGAGGGGCGTTCGACCGGATCCACTCCGGCATCGGGGTTCCCTGCGTCCCACGGACATGGGTGGAGCAACTCGCGCCGCGCGGAAGGCTTCTGACGACGCTGGCGACCCGCACACCGAGCTGGCCCGGCCGGCTCTCTGCCATCCGCACCAGGACGGGCCGGGTCGAGGCGACCTTACGGGGCGGGCCGCGCGGGTACCGCCCCATGCTCGGCCACCGGTGGCTCGACGCGATCGACCACCGTGTTCGCATCGAGGTGGATCCCGGCACACCGCGGGCGACCCGGCTCGCGCCGCCGCCGGACGACGCGTACGGCTTCTGGGTGGCCGCCGCCTACCAGGTAGGTGCGGTGGTACGGGACTTCCAGGCGGAGACCATGACCCTCGTCGCTCCCGAGGAGGACTCATGGGCCGTGGCCGGCCCCGGCGACAGGACCGTCCGCGTCCACGGGCCGCGCGACATCTGGGCCGAGCTCGAAGAGCTCCACAGCCGCTGGCGACGGGCGGGGCGGCCGGACGCGTACCGGGTCGAGCTCGGCGACGGCACCGGTCCCCAGCACGTCGCCTCCGGCACGGGGCCGAAGGCTCTCGCCTGGACGCTGCCGCCGTTGCCCGCCGTCCCCCGTGAGGTGTTCTGATGGCATCGGACCGTGTCACCGCCATCGTGCTCGGCCCTCTCCGGGGCGGCCGGTCCGCTGGTTTCCACTCCTCCGGTCCGGGCCGGCCGTACGAGGGGGTCCTCGCCGAGGACGTCGTGCGCACGGTGCGGTCGGCCCGGCGGTCGGGGGACGGCACGTGAGCGGCGTGCGGCACACCGTGTCGGTCGACGTGCACCTGATCGCCGTCCGCGACGGGGAGCGGGGTCCTGAGGTGCTGCTGTCCCGGCGGGCCGGGGACGTGTACGCGTCCGGTCTGTGGCACGCGCCGTCGGGTCACGTGGAGCGGGAGACCGTCGTGGACGCCGTCGTCCGCGAGACGCGGGAGGAGACCGGCCTCGTCGTGGATCCGGTGGACGTGCGCGCGGCCGTGACGGTGCACCACCGGCCGCCGGGCGGCGGACCGGAGCGGGTGGGGTTCTTCTTCGAGGTCCGCCGCTGGCAGGGCACTCCGCGGGTCGTCGAGCCGGACAAGTGCGACGCCATGGGCTGGTTCGCGTTCGACGCGCTGCCGGAGCCGATGGTCGCCTACTGCCGTGCCGGACTCGACGCCTACCGGGCCGGTGCACCGGTCGCACTGCACTTCCACGCCCCCGACGATCCGATCGCCCACGACCCGCGCGTCGACCGTCTCCGTCCCGTCCCGGGGCCGGGGCCCGTCGCCTCCGGCGGGATCACAGCCGCGTGTGGCGCGTGCGCGGGGTGGCGGGTGGCGGGCGGTTCGTGAAGGTCCACCAGAACCAGAAGTTCCACCGCCGCGAGGTGGACGCGTTGAGCGGCTGGGTTCCCGGGCCGGGCGGAGGAGGCGCATCCGGTCGCGAGCGTCGCCCCGGACTCGGTCTCCGGCATCGCTTTCGGGGCCCGGGCCGGGGACCCGGAACTCGTCGAGCACGACCGACGTACGCTCGTCCGCCTGCGCACCGGCAGTGCGTGGCCTTTCCTCCGTACAGGGGGGCGTTGGAGCTGTTCGGCCGGGGCCCGGTCGCGGCCGACCAACTCACGGACCAACTCACGACCGCCCACCGGGGCCGTACCGTCCTTCGTATCCCCCGATCCCCCAAGGCCACCCGTCAGTCCGTCAGTCCGTCAGACCGTCAGACCGTCACCGAACTCACCGCCCCGCCCCTGGTAGCCGCATCCCGGAGAAGACCGAGGAATCATGACCAGCACTCCCGCCACATCACGTGCCTTCCCGAACTCGTCCGACGAGCCCCTCCTCGTCCCCGTCCGGGCCGACGCTCCGGTTCGGTCCTCGTGAACCGCGCCGCCGGCCTGCCCGAGCCGGAGGAGCAGTCCGGGCCCGCCCGGCCCCCGGTCGAGTTCCTCGATGCCCGTGTGCTGCTGTTCGCCGAGCAGGTGGCGCCCGTCCTCTCCCCCTGGGAGAAACGTGAAGTGGACCGGCTCTGGGAGGATACGACGGCCCGCAGTCCCGCCACGTTCGACGGCCCGCTGGTGGCCGCTCTCGGCATCGACCGGTCCGAAGACGGAAGCCTGGTCGTGCGCTGGGCCCCGATGACGTACCGCTACCGTGCCCTGCGCCGGCTGCGGCCACCCGAGCAGGTCCCCGGGTCTGTGTTCGTCACCGTCCTCCTGCCCACCGAGGGCGGCCTCGTGGTCGGGCGCGGGTCTCCCGCCACAGCGGCGCCCGGCCGGTGGAGCCTGCCGGGCGGCGCGGTCGAACCTCCCCTGCCCGGTGAGCCCTTGGACACGGCGGAGCTGCGTCGGCACGCCGCCCGCGAGCTGGTCGAGGAGACCGGTGTGCACGTCGTCGTCGAGGAGCTGCGGCTGTGGGCCCTCAGCCGGGGCAGCCGGTTCGGCAGTCTCGGCTTCCACTTCCTCTGCCCGCCCGTGCCCGGGGCGCTCGTACGCCGCCTGCACGCGGACCTGTCCGTCGCGCAGACCAGGTCCGGCACGGGTCCGGAGCTCGACGAGATCGGCTTCGTACCCTCGCCGACCGCGGTCGGCCGCCTCGGCTTGACGGCGGACTACCTGCCCCAGGTGTTCGACCGGTACTTCACCGCCTGATCCGGACGACACCGCGAGGTCCGCGGGCCGGTGGACTGCTGCCGGATCGCGAGGCGGGCACTGTCGGTCCGGCCGAGCACCCGGGGTTCCAGGTCGTCTGCCGCGATGCCCCTGTCCTCACGCGACGGCCGTGTCCACGGGGAGCGGCTCCGGCTCACGTTCCTTGGACCCGGGGCGCCGTCGCAGCGCGTGCGCCGGAACGCCTTCACCGGGCGCGTCCGCGCTTTCGGGAAGATGCTCACCCCGCTTCAAGGGACCGGGTCCCGCAAGGGCTCAAGACGGTCCGGACGGGCTCTGTCGGAGTCGCTTCGCGGCCTGAGCAGGGTCCGAGTCGACGGCCTCCGAGCTCAACGGCTTCGAACACGTCCCGCGCGCAGTGGATGCCGATCCCCAGTCCACTGGGCCGGAAGACGTGCCGACCCGACCGGTCGGACTCCGGGACCGCGGAGGGATCGCGGAGCGCGTCCAGCACCGCACGGGCCGATTGCCGGGTCCTGCCGATTCGCAACGGGCCGACGCCGGTCGGTGGGGCAAGGGCGAAGTCCGTGCGGGCACGTCCCCAGACAGGTCTGCCGACGGGTCACGAAGGGCCTTCGGGGCCCGAGACGTCACGGGACGTGACAGGAGCGGTCGTCGGTGCTCAGCGACGGTACGCGGCTGCCGCGATCTCGACGAAGGAACGGATCAACGGGTTGGTGTCGCCCTCGTTCCACACCGCCACCACTGGGCTCGGCGGCATGTCGATCAGCGGCACCACGGCCGACTCCGCGGGCAGGTCGTGTACGAGCGGTGCCAGGCCGACCGTGCCGTTCCACAGGACGGCCTGCAGGCATTCCTGGACGGCGCGCACCACGGGGCCCTCGCGTGGCCTGCCACCGTTCCAGTACGACTGCCAGACGGGGTCGGTGCCCTGCGGGAACCGGAACCAGCGGCGGTCGTTCAGCTCGGCCGGCCGCAGCTCGTCGCGGCGGGCCAGCGGATCGTCGGCGCGCAGGACCACGCCGACCGGATCGGTCCGCAGTACGCGTACCGTCAGGGCGGTCTCGTCGAACGGCGCCCGGGTCAGCGCGACGTCGACCAGTCCGGCGCGCAGCCCGCAGGTCGGGTCGGTCAGATCGGTGTCGCGGACGCGGATGCCGGTGCCGGGGCGGCTTCGACGGTAGGCGGCGGCCGGCCTGGCCGCTCCCGGGTCGGTGCCGTCGCCCAGGATGCCGAGGCTGATGGTCGCGGCGCCGGCCGCCGCGCTCACGCGTACCCGGACGCGGTCGGCGCGGTCGAGGAGGGCCCGCGCCTCGTCGAGCAGCACCGAACCCACCGGAGTGAGCGCGACCCCCGTGGGCGAGCGGACGAACAGCAGGGCCCCGACGTCGACCTCCAGCCGCTTGATCGCCCGGCTCAGCGGCGGCTGGCTCATGTGCAGTCGGGTGGCGGCCCGGCCGAAGTGGAGTTCCTCGGCGACCGCCACGAAGGAGCGCAAGGTCCGTAGCTCCACGCGGCAACGATACCCACGGGGTATCGGCGCCGCTGGATGGGTCTTGGACACGGGCGGGGCCCCGGCGGTGCACTCGTGGGCATGACCGAAGAAGCGAAGCGCAGCGAGCCGCAGACCCGCCCGGCCGTGTCGGTGGTGGGCCCCGGCGACGGCGAGACGATCGTTCTGGGCACCACGCACATGCGCGTCCTGGAGGACGGCAGCCACACCGGGCACCGCCTCGCGATCACCGAGTCCGTCCTCGCCCCGCACACCCCGGGACCGCCGCAGCACCGCCACGCCCGACACGACGAGGGCTTCTACGTCCTCTCCGGCACCGTGCGGTTCACCGTCGGGGACGAGGTCCACGACGCCGCCACGGGCACGCTCGTGATGGTTCCGCCCGGTGCCCCGCACACCTTCGCCCACCTGACCGACCAACCCGCCGTCATGCTCAGCACGTTCACCCCCGGGCTGTCCGTGCGGTACTTCCGGGAGCTCCGGGAAATGCTCGCCGACGACCGGCCGTTGACCCCACAGGCCACCATCGACGCGATGAGCCGCTACGCGACCGGGCCCGCAACCGACCTCGACTGAAGCCGCTCGTGGGCCGGGGCGGGGCGGGGCTGGGTCCGGGCGCACGTCCTGTCGTACGCGAGCGGGCTGCTCCTCCTCGTCGGCCCCTCGGCCGTCGGCACCCACGGCGTCAGGCCGCGGAGCCCGTGGCGCTCTCCCCAGGCGTGGCCTCAGCCCTCCCGGTCGACCGCCGTGCGGATCACCGCCGCCACGTCGGCCGCGGTGGTGGCGTCGGGGCCGCCGGTCAGGAGGCTGTGGGTGAAGGCGAAGGAGAGGCCGCGCCGGTGGTCGGCGAAGGCGATGCTGCCGCCGCTGCCGTTGTGGCCGAAGGCCGGTTCGCCGCCCATCGCCGGCAGGTCGAGGAAGTAGCCCATGCCCTTGACGACCGGCGCGCCGAGGATGCGGTCGGGCTCCGCCGTCTGGACCTCGTACAGCCGGGGCAGTGCCTGCTCCGGGAGCAGGCGGACACCGTCCACCTCGCCGAGCAGGGCCGCGTACATCCGGGCCGCCGCCCGGGCGGACACCGTCGCGGCGGCGGGGAGGTCCGCGCGCAGGTAGTCGGGGCGGTTGGCGTTTGCGGCGACGGGCCACACGCCCCGGTTCGGCAGGGCCAGGAAGAAGGGCGCCTCGGCCGGGATCGTCGCGAGGCCCGCCTCCCAGGAGCCCGCCACCAGCGGGACCACGCGGTCCGCGTGCTCCTCGGGGACGCCGTAGAGGAGCGAGTCGGCGATTCCGAGCGGCTCGGCGACGTAGGTCCGCAGGGCCTCCGCGGCGGAGAGGCCGGTGACGCGGCGCACGAGCTCGCCGAGGATCCAGCCGAAGGTCCAGCCGTGGTAGCCGGTGGCGGTGCCCGGCTCCCACAGCGGCTCCTGGCCGGCGACGAGCGCGGCCATGCCGTCGAAGTCGCACAGTTCCTCGACGGTGACGGCCGGCGGCAGTTGCGGCACGCCCGTACGGTGCGCCAGCGCGTCGCGGACGGTGGCGCGGTCCTTGCCGTGGACCCCGAACTCGGGCCAGTACGCGGCGATCGGGGTGTCGTGGTCGAGCAGGCCGCGCTCGGCGAGGACGTGGACGAGGGTCGCCGTCACCCCCTTGCCCGTGGAGAAGCTGTGGAAGAGGGAGTCGGGGCCGACGCCGTCCCCCGCGTGGACGTCGACGATCAGCTCTCCGTGCAGGTACGCGGCGGCCTGCACGCCCTTCTCCCGGCCGGAGTCGACCAGCGATCGGAGGACGTTCTCGACCTGTGCCTGCACGTCCGCCATCGGGGTTCCCCTTTGCCCTTATGCTGTCCTGAACAGCGCTCAAGTCGAACAGTGCTCAAGCTAACCTGAGCGCTGTTCAAGCGTCAAGCGCCACATGCCCGGCACCAGGCACCGAACGCCGGACGTCAAGCGCCGGGCGCCGAGCACCCAGGGAAACGGAAAGGGGCGGACACATGCCGGTACGACGGGCCGATGTGATCGACGCGGCCATGGAACTGCTCGACGAGAGCGGCCTCGACCAGCTCTCGACCCGTCGGATCGCCGACCGGCTCGGCGTCCGCGTCGGTGCCATCTACTGGCACGTGAAGGACAAGGACGAGCTCCTCGCCGAACTCGCGGACAGGATCGTCGGCTCCTGTCTGGACCGGGTCCCCGTCCCGGACGGGAGAGCGGAGCCGCCCGTCGACCCGGACGCACGGCTGACGGCCGCCGCCCATGCCGTACGGGACGCGATGCTCGCCCACCCCGACGGCGCCGCCCTCGTCGCCGGCCACGCCGTGCCGGGGCCGAACTCCCTCGTCCTCGCCGACCGCCTGTGCGGCATCGCCCACGAAGCCGGCCTGCCCCTCCCGCTCGCCGCCGTCGCCGGGGGCACCCTGCTCAACTACGTCACCGGCTTCGTGCTCCAGGAACAGCGCCGCGTGAACCCGCTCCACCACCAGGCGAACACCTCTGTCCCCGCCCCCGACTTCGACCCGGACCGACTCCCCCACCTGACATCGGTCCTGGCCGAAGGCCTCCCCGACGACGACACCGTCTTCGCCGCAGGAATCGACCTCCTCGTCACCGCCGTCACGAACCGGGCCCGGCCCCGCAGACCCAGGCGATGACGGACCCGCTCGTGAGGTGTGAGACGTGGGACGGGATATGACCGTCCCCGTAGGACCAATCCCATACGACCGTTCCCACACGGCCATTCCCGCACGGCCCTCTCCGCGGCCGCATGCCCGGCGGGGTGGCGGTCCGGCCTCGCCGGGGCGGCCTGCGGAGAGGCGTGCGGACCCGGGCGTGCAGGGCGTGTCCGCCCGGCGGCGCCGGAGCGTGGGGGCAAGGGCATCGCCGGGGAGAGCGGCGTCCACCGGGGGCCTGGCGCACACTGGAGGGGTGTTCTGGACCCCACCGTGTCTCGACGAGCTGCGGGAGCGGGCCGGCGAGGCGCTGATGCACCGGGTCGCGGGCCCCACCGCGCACGAGAAGCGGGCCCGCATCCACGGGACGCCGGGCCCGCGCTGGTTCGGTACCGAGCGTCCGGTGCGCCTCGTGCACACGGACGCCGCGATGTACGTCGGCGGGCTCGCCGCCCTGCTCCTGCAGTCGCTGCACCCCGCCGCGATGGCGGCGGTCGCCGCGCACTCCGGGTTCGAGAGCGACCCCTGGGGGCGGCTCCAGCGCACCAGCACCTTCCTGGCGACCACCACGTTCGGTACGGCGCAGGACGCGGAGCGCGCGGTGCTCCGGGTGCGCCGGGTGCACGACTCGGTGCGGGGGCGGACTCCGGAGGGCGTGCCGTACCGGGCCTCCGACCCGCATCTGCTCGCCTGGGTGCACGCGGCCGAGACCGCCTGTTTCCTCAGGGCACACCAGCGGTACGGAAGGCATCCCCTGGGTCCCCGGGCGGCGAACGGCTACGTCGCCGACATGGCACGGGTCGCGCGCCGGCTCGGTGTCGTCGACCCACCGGAGAGCACCACGGAACTGACGTCGCGGCTCGCGGAGTACCGCCCGGAGCTGCGCGCCACCGCGCAGTCCCGGGCCGCGGCGCGCTATCTGCTCTCCCGCCCTCCGCTGCCGTGGCCCGCGCGGCTGCCCTACGCGTTCCTGGCGGCCGCGGCGGTCGAGCTGCTGCCCGCGTGGGTCCGGACCCGCCTCGACCTGCCGTACGCCACGCGCCTGCTGCTTCCGCTCGCCCGTCCCGGCGGACGCGCCGTCGTGGCGGCGATCCGCTGGATCATGCCCTCGGCCCCCCGGGGGACGCGAGCTCCCGCAGCCGGCTCCTGACCGTACGAGCCCTCGGCAGCACGTCCACTGTGGTTCGCGGTCACGGCCTTCAACGCGCCGGGGCAGCGGGAGGGCCCGGGCGTCACCGTCATCATGGGCGGGGTCGGCGTGGCCGTCCTGGGGGTCGCGCTCATCGTGCTGGTGCGGCCGGCTGCCCGCACAGCACGCACGGCCCCGCCGGCTCCTGCACGACGGTTTCGGCCGGCGCGGAAGTCGCGTGCACGGAAGGCGCGGTGAGCGCGCCGGGCCGGAGGCTCTGTGCGGCGCCGCTCAGGACGTCGACCGCGTGTGTCGGCCCGGCCAGCAGGTCGAGCACGGCGAGGCCGTCGTGCGCGGTGGATCGCGGTCGGCGGGGGCGGACCGGGGCGTCGCGGGTCGCGTCGCCCACGGGGGGGCGTGCGCGGACGCCTCGGAGGCCTCTCCGACCCGGTCTCCGGCACGGCGGGGGCCGGGCCTCGGGCGGCTTCATGCGGTGGTTCGCCTCCGATGCCCTTCGGGGTGCCGTTGGCGATGGCCGTGGCCGAGTGCGGCCACGGCCAGGACGGTCAGGACGAGGACGTCGGCCGCCTCGACCGCGACGGTGGGACGGACCAGCTCCGCGTCCGCCGATTCCTCGAAGCCGAACAGGCCCGTGGTGAGGCTCAGGAAGAGCGCGCCGAGGGTGCCCGCCGTAAACAGCGCGGTGGCGGCGGCGACCGGGGCGAGCCTGCGGTACGGGGCGAGGAGCAGGGCCGCGGCGAGGAGGCAGCCGAGGACGCCGTTCAGCAGGAACAGGCTTCCGATGGTGGCCAGGTCGCGGTAGCCGTCGGCCCAGAGGGCGAGGTGGATGGCTCCCGTCGTCGCGGTCAGCCCCGCGGCGGCCGACCGCAGTACGAGCACGGCGGCACGACGGGGCGGGTCAGTAGCCATGGCCGGGAGAGGGGGGAGGGGTGGGAGAGGTCGGGGCCTTCGGGTGGTTCGGCGTGGCCGGGCGGTCGCCGGACGTGTCGGCGGGGGCGCCGGCCACCGTGATCTCGGTCTTCATCCCCAGGTCCTTGTGCCCGTCGACCGGGCAGGAGATCTCGTACCTTCCCGCCCTCAGGGTCACCGTGAGGGTCGTGGACCTGCCCGGAGCGACGGTGCCGGAACGGTTCTCGCCGCCCTGGCCCTCGACCTCCAGGGCGTGGTCGTGCTTTCCCGTGTTCGTCACGACGAAGGCGTACGCGCCGGGCGCGAAGGTCCGCCGGGACAGCGTGATCCTGAAGTCGGCCAGGTCCGCGGTCACCCGGGTCGCGCCCCCGGGTGCCGTGCTCTTCTGGGCGGGGGGTGGCGCGGTGGTGCCGCTGCTCGAACCGCCACCGCCGCTTCCGCAAGCGGCGAGGACGCCGGCCAGCGCGGTGGCCGACAGGGCGAGCAGTGCGCGCGTACGTGGTTCCGTCATCGTTCCGTCCTCCTGACGGTCCTTCCGGGGCGGTCCTTCCGGGGCGGTCCTTCCGGGTCGGCTCTTCCGGGTCGGCTCTTCCGGGTCGGCTCTTCCGGGCCGCTCCCCCACAGGGAGTACGGCGCCGGGCCCCTCCGGGATTGCGGTCCGGGCGGACAATGGGCGCAGGCGATCCCTTCGGGGACGTCGGACGTATCCATGGGTGTGGGGCGCATGGGCCTTCCGCTGGAGCGGGTTTCCGACGAGGCACTGCTCTCCGGTCTCGCCACGGGCGATCCGGAGATCGCGGTGGCGTTCGTACGCCGCTTCCAGCGCGCGGTCTACGGCGTGGCCGTCGCCGTGGTCGGCGATCCTCGGCTCGCGGAGGACGTGGCCCAGCAGACCTTCGAGCGGGCGTGGCGGCACGCCCAGGTGTACGACGGCCGGCGCGGCTCGGTACGGGCCTGGCTGACGGCCATCGCGCACAACCTGGCGATCGACGCGGTGCGGGCCCGGCGCGCGACCCCGGTGTCGCCGGAGGACCTGGAGACGCTGGTCGGGATCGTGTCGGAGACTCCGGAGCGGCGCGCGCTCGCCGACGACGCGGCCGAGCGGGTCCGGCGGGCGGTGGCGGCGCTGCCACGGGAGCAGGCGCGGGCGCTGGTGATGGCCGGGATCTACGGGATGACGGCGCGGGAGGTCGCGGCGTTCGAGGGCGTGCCGCTGGGCACGGCGAAGACCCGGATCAGGGCGGGGACGATCAAGGTGCGGGCGCTCCTGGAGAGCGAGGAGACGCGGTGAGCGGCATGGACTGCGAGCGGCTGCGCGAGGAGGGCGCCGAACTGGCGCTCGGGATCCTTCCCGCGCGCGAGCGGGCCGAAGCGGTGGCCCACCTGGACCGCTGCCCGGACTGCCGGGCGTACGTGGAGCGGCTGACGGCGGTCGGGGACGGGTTGCTCGGGCTGCTGCCCGGGGCGGAGCCCCCGGTGGGTTTCGAGAGCCGGGCCGTACGGGCGATGCTCCCCGCGCCCGGTGCTCTCCCTCCTCCTGTCCCTCCCGCGCCCGCCCCTTCCCCCCTCCCCGCTCCGGCGGCCCGTGCGGTGACCGGGCGCCGGGTGCGGGGGCACCGCTTCCGCATGGCGGCGGCAGGCGTGGCCACGGCGCTGGCCTTCGGTTTCGGCGGCTGGGCGGCGGGGACCGTGGTGGAGGGCGCGCCCCGGGTGGTGGCACCCGCGCCGCGCGTCCTGGAGGCGGCGCTGGTGTCCCCGGACCGCGCCGGGAACGGCCGGGAGGTGGGCCGGATCTACGCGCACCCGGCGGACGCCACGGGCGGGAACGGCTGGGTGTACATGTCGGTCGACCTCCGTGACGGAGCGGCGGCCGACGGCCCGGTGCGGTGCCTCCTGGTGCGCGCCGACGGGTCCGCCGTACCGCTCGGCTCCTTCCACGTGAAGGCCGGTTACGGCTACTGGGGCGCTCCGGCCCCCGTGGACCCGGCCCCCGGCGCCCTGAGCGGCGCCCGTCTGGTGGCCGCGGACGGCACGGTCCTGGCGACGGCCCGTTTCACCGGAGCCGACGGGGCGGACGGGGCCGGGGCGGGTCCGGCCGCCGCACGGTGAGTTGTGCGGGGGCGCCGCCCGGTGAGCCGTACAGAAGGCGCCGCCCGGTGAGCGTACGGGAGGCGCCGCCCGGTGAGCGTACGGGAGGCAGCGCTCAATGGGTCGTACGGGAGGCGCCGCCCGGTGAGTCGTACGGGCCCCCGGAAGCGGATGTCGGGCGGGCGTACGGCCACGGTTCGGTCCGGAAGTGCGGTCCGGGCTCCGACGACGCGGTGGTTCAGCGTGTGACGGTCACCGAACGGCCGCCGGGCCCGTTCCCGCCCCGCTCCCGCACCGCCTTCCGCCTTCCGCGACGCGCTTCAGCCCAGCAGTCCGAGCAACCGCCCCAACGCGTCCGCGGGGCGGTGGTGTCCGCGGCGGCGGTGTTCGTGGCGGCGGCGGGCCGAAGTTCCCCGTGGTGTCCATGTGCCCCCCTGCACTCGTCACACGTCCCGTGTCCCGCAGGAGGCCCATCAAGCGTCAGTCGGGCTCCGTGCGGCAGACCAGATACGGCCAATCCCCGACGGCCCCGCCGCGGGGCACCCGCCGGACGGATTCCTCAGGCCGCCACCGCACCGGCGAAGGCGTCGGGGTCGTCGAACATGACGTTGTGGCCGGCGCCGGGGACGGTCACGACGTCCACTCCGGCGGCCCGGAGGCCGTCCGCGCCGGGCAGGTCACCGCTCAGCGCGCCTTGCAGGTAGACGCGCGGGACGCGCGCGTGGACGAGCATCTCCCGCATCACGGGTTCGGTGCCGCGCACCAGGCGGACGGCGGAGCGGTGCAGGGCGAGCGGGTCGGTCAGGCGCATGGTGGCCGCCCAGGCCGGGCCGACGCGCTCCAGGACGCGGGCGAAGCCCCCGCCCCGTACGAACTCCTCCTCCGTGTACGACGCGATGCCGCTGCTGCCGGCCGTCGGCGCCGGGAACGGGTCGAGGTTGCCCTCGGTGACGACGAGCCGCCCCACCAGGTCGGGCCTGCGGTGGGCGAGGACGACGGCGACCGCGCCGCCCATGCTGTGTCCGGCGATCACCCCGCCGCGCACCCGGGCGGCGTCGAGCACGGCGGCCAGGGCGTCCGCGTGGTCCTCCAGGCCGTAGTCGAAGTCGGCTGGCCGGTCGCTGATGCCGTGTCCCGGCAGGTCGACGAAGAGGAGCCGGCGGCCGGCGAGTTCGGGGCGGGCCGCGATGTGCGCGTGGTAGACGGTCGACGCGGCGCCGAGGCCGTGCACGAACACCACCGCGGGCCCCTCGCCGGCCGCCTCGGTCCATCGGATGGCACTGCCCCGCCCGTCGAATCGTGCCTCGCGCACAGTCCGCTCCCCTCTCGAATACTTCGCCGTCATAGTACTACGCCAACGTAGTACTATGACGGCGCAATCCTGCGGGAGAATGCGGGCATGCTGGAACTGTCGATCCTGGGTTTCCTCTACGAGACCCCGCTGCACGGCTACGAACTGCGCAAGCGCATCACCGCCCTCACCGGCCACGTGCGCCCGGTGGGCGAGTCCACCCTCTACCCGGCGATCAAGCGCCTGGAGAAGGGCGGTCTGCTGGTACGGGAGACCCGGCCCGGCCCGGCCGCCGCGCCCCGCCAGGTCCTCACCCTCACCCCCGCCGGCCGGGACGAACTCCGCCGCCGCCTCGCCGGCGCCGAGGGGCCCGAAGTGACCGACGAGAACCGCTGGTTCACCCTCCTGGCCTTCCTGCGCCACCTCGACGACCCCGCCGCCCAGGCCGCGGTCCTGCGCCGTCGCCTCGCCTTCCTGGAAGAACCCGCCAGCTTCTTCTACGACGGCGACCGCCCGCTGCGCGCGGAAGAACTGGACGATCCGTTCCGCCACGGCATCCTGACCGTCGCCCGCGCCACCACCCGGGCGGAACTCACCTGGCTCCGCACCGCCCTCACCGACCTGGAGGGCGCCCGCGAGGCCTGAGAAGACCGGGCCGGTCCGGAGGAATTCCTTTGCCGTGCCGTCGCCGCGGTCGCATGCTTCGGTGCGTGACCCCTGAAGACGACTCCGCCGCGACCGCCGTCGCCCTGTCCGTCGGCGTGCGCGATCTGCTGCCCCGGGACCTGCCCGCGTGCACCTGGTCCGGCTCGGCCACCCATCTGCGCCACGTGGAGCGGGAGCTGGCGCGCGCCGCGGCGGGCGAGGTGGACTACCTGGCCGTGTGCACTCCCGTGGACCTGCCGGTGGCGATCGGCGGCATCGACTACCGGGTCTCCGAGGGGGCCGGAACCCTCTGGCAGCTCGCCGTGCTGCCCGCGCTGCGGTCCTGCGGCCTGGGAACGCTGCTCGTCCGAGCGGCCGAGCAGCGGATCCGGGACCGCGGGCTTCGCAGGGCCGAGCTCGCGGTGGAGGAGGACAACCCCCGGGCGCGGGCCCTTTACGAGCGTCTGGGCTACGTCGCCCACGGCCGTGAACCGGACGCCTGGGACGAGGAAGGACCCGACGGGTCGATCCGTCGCCACGAGACGATGTGCGTCCTCATGCACAAGGACCTCTGACCCCACCCGGGCGGCGCCCCGCGGACGCTCTCGGTCGTGCCCGGGGGCGGCGGGCGGCGCCCGGGTGGGGTCGGTCGGCGTCGCGGGGGCCGAAGGAGTCGGTGTCGACCGTCAGCGGTTCGGGAGAGCCCCGCGACCGAGCTCTCCTCCGGCTTCGCCGTGCCCTGACGGGGCGCAGCCGCGCCGTCGTCCGCCGGTGCCGCGCGAGGGCTCGGCGGGGCGCGGGTCACGCACGGATGTTCCGGGGCGGTTCGGGGTCGCGGCCCTCCACGGTTCCTCCGTCCAGGAAGGCCGTCAGCCGGTCGTCGAGTTCCTTCGGCGCGGTGAGCGGCAGGGAGTGGTGGGTGGCTCCGGGGAGCAGTGCCACCTCTCCGTGCGGGAGCGCCCGGCGGGCCCGTTCGGCGACCTGGGCGGCGTGGTGGGTGCGGCTGTTCTCCGCGAGGAGGACCAGGACGGGCATGTCGAGGTCGGCGGCGCGGGGGCGGGCGCCGGTGACCGGCTTGCGGCCGGGGACGGTGGCGGCGAGCGCGTAGAGGCGCTGCCAGGTCTCGTCCGGGTGCGTGCCCGCCGTCTCCCAGGCCAGGAAGGCGCGCGCCCGGGCCTCACTGGGGCGGATCAGGGTGGGCAGCGCGCGCAGCAGGTAACCGGGGCGGAAGCCGGCGAAGACCTGGGTGGGGTCCACGAGGGCGAGGCGGTCCACCCGCGACGGCGCGTGCGCCGCGTACCGGGCGGCCAGCCAGGCGCCGTACGAGTGCCCGCACAGGTGCGTGCGGGTGAGCCCGAGGCCGTCCAGGACCGCGTCCAGCCAGGCCGTCAGGTCGTCGGCGTTCCTCAACGGCCTGCCCCGGCGCTCGGTGCGGCCGACGTCGCCCATCAGGTCCACCGCGTGGACCCGGTACCGCTCCCCCAGCGCCGGTGCGTTGGCGAACCAGACGAGGCCGGTCGCGGAGCCGCCGGGCAGCAGGACCAGGGGGCTCCCGCCCGGCGCGCCGTACACGTGGACCCGGGTGGGGCCGTACGGGGTGGAGACGTCACGCTCCTCGGTGGACTCGGGCCAGCGGGCCCGGAGCTCGTCGTACGCCTGGTCGAACTCGGACGGGGACACGGCGTTTCCTCTCGCTGGGCGATAATCTCGCTCAGCGAGATATTAACCATGGAGCGGAGGAGTACGCATGGACGATCGAAGTCCCGTGATGGGGCTGGTGCACCTGCTGCGCGCGGTCACCGTGGAGTTCGACCTGCTCGGCGCCGAGTTTGCGGCGCGTCACGGGCTGCATCCCACCGATGTGCGCGCACTGATCCACCTGTTGGACGCGGAGCGCGCCGGTACCCGGGCCACGCCCGGATGGCTCGGCGAGCAGCTGCGGCTGAACTCCGCGGGGACCACTTCCCTGGTGGACCGGCTGGAGCGACTCGGTCTGGTCTCGCGCAGCAGGGACACGGCGGACCGGCGACGCGTGCTGCTGAAGGTGGAGGAGAGGGCCACGGAACTCGGGTGGGCCTTCTTCGGGCCGGTGATCGGCGACGTGGTGGCGGTCGCGGAGGATTTCGGGGCGGACGAGCTGGAGACGGTGCGCCGCTTCCTCACCGCCGTGCTGGAATCCACCGGGCGGGCGCGTTCGACCTGATGGGGCTTCACCCGGCGGGGCGACCGGAACCGATCGCGGTGGTCGTCCCGGGCCGTGGTGCGGCGCGGACCGGGCGAGGCGGGGCGGGACGGACGGCCGCGCGTCGGTCGTGTCCGCCCCCGGCGCCCGCGTCGCGCCCTACGCGGCGGGGACGAGTTCGGCGCGGCCGAACAGCAGTGCGTAACCGGCGGGGAGTTGACGGAGGATGCGGGTCAGGAGCTCGGGTCCGGCGTAGGCCGCGACGACGGAGAAGACCGATCCGGTGTCCCAGCGGGTGGTGGCCAGGGAGGCGCCGGTGCGGGCGGCGAGTTCCTTGACGAACGCCCAGCCCCCCAGCGGCTGGGGGTCGGGGATCTGGGCGGTGAGGATGCGCGCGGCCTCGAAGGGCAGGCGGGCGGCCAGTTCGACGCGTTCGTCGCCGGTCAGCCGGCGTCCCAGCCCCCCGAGGACGAGGCGGACGGCTTCCTCGGCCCTCGCGCGGTCGGGGTAGGCGCCGTCGTGGCGGACCTTTTCCAGCATCTGCTCGTACGCCCTTCCGTAGGGCTGCCGGAACGGTGCGCTCTGGTCGGACATCACTGCGGTGGTTGCCTTTCTGTCACCGGGGTCGTGGTGGCCGGCGCGCGGCCACCGGTGGTGGGACGGTCAGATGGGCCGGGGCCGGCCGAAGAGGAGGTCGTAGCCCTCGGGCAGTTGGAGCAGGACCTCCTTGAGGAGGTCGTCGTCGGCGGCGTCGGCGACCGTCGAGAGGACGGCGCTGACGTCCCAGGCCGCGGTCCGTTCCGTAGCGCCCTCGATCCAGGCCGCCGTCGCCCGTACGAACCGCTCGGGCGAGAGCGGCTCGGCGCTCTGGAGCGGGTTGAGCAGGATCAGGGCGAAGCCTTCCGGCAGGCGCGCGGCCAATCGGGCGCGCACCTCGCCCACCAGGTGTGCGCCCAGCAGGGCGAGCACCACGCGGGCCGCGCGTTCGGCCTCCCGCGCGGTGTCGTACGTGCCGCGTTCCTGCACCTGGCCGAGAAACGCCTCCCGTCGCACGGTCACGTCGACCACCGCCTTTCCTCGGTCCGGGGGCGCGGAGGACGGGTGAGGGGGAGATCAGGTGCCCGTCCTCCGCCGCTGTTCAGCCCTCGTGCCTCCGGCTCAGCCGGAGATCTCCCTGCGGCCGGCCCCGGCGCCGATGGCGATCTTGCGGGGCTTGGCGCGCTCGGCGATCGGGATCCGCAGGGTGAGCACACCTGCCTCGTAGTCGGCCTGGATGCGCTCGGTGTCCAGCGTGTCGGCCAGCACGATCTGGCGCGAGAAGACGCCCAGCGGTCGCTCCGAGAGCTCCATCTGCACGTCGTCGGCCTTCGTCACGGGCCGGCGCTCGGCCTTGACCGTCAGCATGTTCCGTTCGACGTCGATGTCGATCGCGTCGGGACCGACGCCGGGGACGTCGAAGGCCACCACGTACTCGTCGCCCTCGCGGTAGGCGTCCATGGGCATCGGGGACGGTCGCGTCCAGGTCCCCGGACCCATCACCTGCTGGGCCAGCCGGTCGAGCTCGCGGAAGGGATCAGTGCGCATCAACATCGAAGAACACCTCCAGAGGTTCGGGCAGTTGCTGCCAATGCGCCTCGCTGAAACCGTTGTAACATGTCGTCCGATGGATGACAAGCGAGGTCGTCATCCGAAGGACGACCACCGAGGGAGACGCCCATGACCCCGGCCGACCGACCGGAACCCTCCGGCGCCGACGCGCAGAGCCCGGCGTCGTTCCTCGCCGCCGCGGCGGCCCTCCGGGCCGTGGACGAGGCGCTGCGGGCCGCTCGGCACACGCCCCCCGGTGCCGGCGAGGCGCGTGCCGTCGGCACGGATCAGGCCCTGGCCTCGCTCCTGCTGCTGCGGCAGGTGCGCGAGGAGCTCGCCGGGTGGGAGACCGGCCTGATCGAGACCGCCCGTCACGCGGGCGCCAGCTGGGCCGAGCTCGCCCGTCCGCTCGGCGTCGCCAGCCGCCAGGCCGCCGAGCGGCGCTACCTGCGCAACCGACCGGGCCCCGTCGGGACGACCGGCGAACAGCGCGTCCAGGCCACCCGCGAGCGCCGCGCGGCCGAGCGCACCACCGCCACCTGGGCCCGCAGCAACGCGGCGGACCTGCGCAGCATCGCCGGCCGGATCAGCGCCCTCACCGACCTGCCGACGGCGGCCGACCTGCCGCTGAGCCGGCTCCACGCGGCCCTCGCCCACAGCGACCCGGCGGAGCTCGTCGACCCCCTCACCGCCACCCGCCCCCACCTCGCCGACCACCCCGAACTCGCGGCGCGGCTCGACGACCTGACGCCCCCTTGAGTCCGCCGGGGCCCACCGCGCGCGTGGACGCCGCCGAGGACCGGGAGGCGCCGGGACGGGGCCTTCTCCACAGGATCACGACAAGGTCACCGCATCTGTCCCACGAAGGCGAGGAGTAACAGGGGATCGAGGGGTCAGGAGCAGAGCACACCCGCTTCCGACGCACGAAGCCGGAGGACCCCATGTCCCAGTCGCTCCCCCCGCTGAAGACCATGACGCGCAACATGTCCATGCAACTGATCACCCCCGAGGCGATGGTCCCGATCGACACGACCCTCGGCTACACCTCCCGCTCCCCCCACGCGCTGAGCATCACCTTCCACCTCCTGGAGCCCGAACCCGTCGTCTGGCACCTGGACCGGGAGATGGTCATGATCGGCTCGCTCACGCCGACCGGTGACGGGGAGGTCCACCTGCGGCCCGCCGACGACGGCATGCTCCTGCTCCGGCTCGGACCCGCCGGGCACCGCGCCAACGTCCTGGTCGACGCGGACCGGCTGACCGCCGTGGTGCGGGAGACGTTCGCCCTGGTCCCCCAGGGCACGGAGGAGCGCCACATCGACTGGCGCCCCCTGCTCGCCGCGCTCGGACGCTGACCGCCGACCGGCGCCGATCTCCGCCCCGGCCCGGTCGACGGAGGACCCGCTAGGCCATCCAGAAGAAGACGGCCGTCATCCGCTTGTCCCGCAGGGTGGTGCCCGTGTAACCGGTCGCGGTGTGGATGAGGTTGGCCGAGTACAACAGCAGGCGGTTGTAGCGGGGCGGGACGCGCAGGTCCTCGGTGAAGGAGTCCTCCGGCACGAAGCGGGTGCCCAGCGCGTCGACCAGGTTGTCGTGCGGGGCGAGCACCTGGTTGCCGCCGAGCACACCGCCGGGCAGGTTCTGGCGGTGGAAGCTGGTGCCGCAGCCCTCGGGCAGGTCCGGGGTGAGGTACAGCACCGCCGCGTAGCGGCACAGGCTCCGGGAATCCGTGTGCGGGCGCGGCGTGCACTCGCCCTCCCCGACGACCTGGACGCAGTTGTGGTTGAAGGTGCCGGCGCCGGCGGGATCGACGGTCCAGAGCCTCTGGACCCCGACGGTCCCGCGCACCAGCTTCTCCACGTGCGCGAGCTCCGCCGGTTCGAGGCCGGGCATCGTGCGCAGCCCCGGCCACGGCTCGGGCTTGTGGGGATAGCCCTCCACCCATTCGTCCCGCTCGAACATGCGGGCGCGCACCGCGTCGGGGTCGAGCAGGACGTCGTCCAGGATCCAGTAGTCCCGACCGCGCGTGGGCTTGCGGTACGGCAGGACCTGGAGCGCGCCGGGGCGCGGGGGGTGTGACGGCATGACGGGAACGCTAGTGCGGGAGCGGCCGTCACCCGCCAAAGCGCAGCCAAGACTGCGGCAAGACATCGTCACGCGGGCAATCCGGAGGAAAAACCGGTGGGGCGCGGAGTGACGGGTTTCCGGCGGGGCGCGGAGCGATGAGTTTCCGGCGGGGCGGGGGTCCACTCTGCATGGAGAACACACCACGCACGGCGCCCGTCGACCTGGGAGCGGCGGCGGAGCGCGTCGCCCGCATCGCGGAGGGCATCCACGACGAGCGCCTCGACGATCCGACGCCCTGTCCCGAGTACGCGGTACGGGAGGTGCTCGCCCATGTCTCCGGGCTCAGCGTCGCCTTCCGCGACGCGGCCCGCAAGCGCTTCGGACCCGACACCGCCACACCGCCCGGCTCGTTCCGGCCGGTACTGAGGGAGGACTGGCGGACGGCCCTGCCGCAGGCGCTGGAAGAGCTGGCCGCCGCCTGGCGGGAGCCCGACGCCTGGGAAGGGGACACGCAGGCGGGCGGGGTCCACCTGCCGGCCGCCGTCATGGGCCGGGTCGCGCTCGACGAGCTGCTGATCCACGGCTGGGACCTGGCGCGGGCGAGCGGTCAGGCGTACGAGGTGAGCGAGGAGGAACTGAGGGTCTCCGAGGCCCTGCTGACTCCGGCCGACGGCTCCTCCGACGAAGGCTTCTTCGGTCCCGTCGTGGTGGTGCCGGACACCGCCCCCCTGTTGGACCGCGTGATCGGCCTCAGCGGCCGTCACCCCGACTGGCGGCCGGCCTGACCGGACGTTCGTCCGGCCGACCGCGCGTCGAAGGCCGTGGTGCGCGGTCGGCCGTCCCCTCGTCAATGCTCCTCCGCGGAGTCACGGTGGACTCCGTGGAGGGTTCTACGCGCGTCGGAACCGGCACCCTCATATCGGAAGACACCATTCGGAATCCGCCGGGTTGGAGATAGAGCACAACCGTCGAGTAGGGGGCGAAATAAGCTCCCTGACCGGGAGAGAATTCCGGACGCACTGTCCAAAAAATCAAGAGGGAAGATCCGTGCGACCGAGAATTTTCGGCATGACCGCATCCGTGGCCGCATTCGGACTGCTGGGCTCGCTCGTCACCGCCTGCGGTTCGTCCGGGAGCACCGGGACGACGCTGCGCCTGGTGGCCCCCGAGTACGGTGACAACCCGGCGACCGGCTCCAGGGCTTACTGGGACAAGCTCACCGCCGCCTTCACCGCCGCCCATCCCGGCAAGAAGGTCGAGGTGACGCTCTACCCGTGGGCCGACGTCGACCGCGAGGTCACCCGCATGGTCCAGCAGGACGACGCGCCGGACGTCGCCCTCATGGGCGCGTACTCCGACTTCGCCGCGCAGGGGCGCCTCTACCCCGCCGACGAACTGCTGTCGATCAGGGCGGAGGCGAACTTCCTGCGGCCCCTCGCGGCCGCGGGCTCGGTCGACAACACCCTGTACGGCCTGCCCTTCGTGGCCAGCAGCCGGCTGCTCTTCTACAACGAGGAGCTGTTCGACAAGGCCGGTGCCGAGCCGCCGAAGACCTGGTCGGACCTGAAGGAGGCGGCCGAGGCCCTGAAGAAGAAGGGCGTGCCCTATCCGTACGCCCTGCCGCTCGGCCCCGAGGAGGCGCACGCCGAAGCCCTGATCTGGGAACTGAGCAACGGCGGCGGGTACACCGACGTCAGCGGCCAGTACACCATCGCCTCCGAGCAGAACACGGAGACGTTCCGCTGGATCAAGGACAACCTGGTCGTGCCCGGCCTGACGGGCCCGGTCCCGCCGGCCAAGCTCAACCGGCAGGACGCCTTCGCCGCCTTCCTCCGCGGCGACGTCGGCATGGTCAACGGCTACCCTTCGCTCCTCCACGAGGCGAGGGCGAAGGGGATGAAGGTCGGCACCCTGAGCATGCCGGTGTCGGACACGCTGGAGGAGGGGAGGATCCCGCCCGCGGCGGGCGTCGCCGACTGGATGATGGCTTTCAAGCGGGACGGCAACCGCGAACTGGTGGGCGCGTTCCTGGACTTCGTCTACGAGGACAAGAACCTCAGCGAGTTCGCGAGGCGCTACCACCTGTTGCCGTCGACGGTGACCGCCGCCGAGGCCTCCCAGGGCCCGCAGGCCGATCCCGACACCGAGCAGTTCCTGGAGGCGCTGCACAGCGCGCAGCTCTACCCGGTCAACGAGCCGTCCTGGCTGGAGATCAGCAACACCATCAAGCGGAACATCGGCAAGGCCGTCGCGCCGTCCGCCGACCCCAAGACCGTGCTGGAGGACATCGCCCAGCAGGCCCGGGAGGCGACGCGGCAGGAGTAGCGGCTCAGGGAAGCGGTGTCCCGCCCGTGGCGTTCACGATCTCCCCGGTGATGTAGCTCGACCGGGGCGAGGCGAGGAAGACGTAGGCGGGAGCCATCTCCGCCGGCTGGGCCGGACGTCCCAGCGGCGACTGTTCGCCGAAGTGCTTCGTCTCCGGCATCGTCGCGGGGATCAGCGGGGTCCACACCGGCCCGGGGGCGACCGCGTTCACCCGGATGCCGCGTTCCGCGACCATCTGCGCGAGGCCGTGGGTGAAGGAGATGATGGCCGACTTCGTCATGGCGTAGTCGAGGAGATGGGGACTGGGCTGGTAGCCCTGGACGGACGTGGTGTTGATGACGCATCCGCCGCGCGGCATGTGGGCCAGGGCCCGGCGGGTGAGCCAGAACATGCCGTACAGGTTGGTCTTCATCACCCGGTCGAACTGCTCCGTGGTGATCGCCTCGATGCCGTCGGGCTGTGACATCTGGTAGGCGGCGTTGTTGACGAGGATGTCGACGCGGCCGAGTTCGTCGACCGCGCGGTCGATCAGGTCCGCGCACTGCCGCTCGTCCCGGATGTCGCACGGCACGGCGACCGCGGTACGGCCCGCTTCGCGGACCAGGCGGGCGGTCTCCTCGGCGTCGGCCTTCTCCTCGGGCAGGTGCGTGAACACGACGTCCGCGCCTTCCCGCGCGAACGCCAGACACACGGCCCTGCCGATCCCGGAGTCGCCGCCGGTGACGACCGCCGCCCTGTCGGTGAGCAGGTGGTGGCCCTCGTAGGAGTCCTCGCCGTGGTCGGGCCGCGGGTCCATGGCCTCGGTCGAGCCGGGGTGCTGCTGGTCCTGGTCGGGTTGGGGCGGGGTGGGGTGCTGGGTGGTGGGGTC
Source organism: Streptomyces sp. NPDC107498 (assembly GCF_055582805.1). NCBI lineage: Bacteria > Bacillati > Actinomycetota > Actinomycetes > Kitasatosporales > Streptomycetaceae > Streptomyces > Streptomyces sp. NPDC107498. The sequence goes on from NZ_JBVJPE010000026.1 coordinate 58,868, forward strand.
GGGGACGGCGGGGGATTGCCGGTCGGACATCACGGGTTCCTTCGTACGGTCACGATCTCGGTGTCGGTCGTGGGCTCGGGCATCGGCGCGGTCGCGGGCTCGGGCCCGAGGTCAGGGTCAGGAGGAGGGGTACGGAGCGTCCCGGAGGAGGCGGGCGAGGTGGGCGGTGTTGGCGGCGAGGGTCGCCGTCGTGGCCGCGGTCTTCTCGGGGGTCTTGTCCAGGTCCTGGTAGTCCGTGCCCTGCATGGCTTCGCCGACCCAGTAGGTGACGGCGTTGGGGGCGAGGGAGAAGCCCACGTCGTCGAGGCCCTGGAAGAGATCGGCGCTGACCTTGTGGGCGCCGTCCTCGTTGCCGACGACGCAGACGGCGGCGACCTTCCCGTAGGTGAGCATGCGGCCCTCGTCGTCGGACTCGGAGAGCTCGGCGTTCAGACGTTCGAGGACCCGCTGGGTCAGGCTGGCCGGATGCCCGAGCCAGATCGGGGTGGACAGGATCAGGATGTCGGCGTCCAGGACGGCGGAACGGATGGCCGGCCAGTCGTCGCCCTCGCCCATGTCGGTCTTCACGCCGGGCTTCACGTCGTGGTCGGCGATCCGGATGGCCCTTCCCGTGACTCCGTGACCGGAGAGCTCCTCCAACACCTGCTCCGCGAGGAGTTGGGAGCTGGAGGAAGCGGGGGAAGGGGACAGCGTGCACACGAGTGCGACGGCACGGAGCGGGGCCTTGTCGTTGGCAGTCATATCCCCCGGCTACCCGCACGACGCGAACGAATCCTGTCTGTTCCCCGCCAATGCCCCGTACGGATGTACGCGACGCCCGCGGAAGCCGTCATCCCGGCCGTGAGGCGGTGCGCAGCAGGAGCACGGCGATGTCGTCGGTGTAGTGGGAGGTGGGCCGGGCCCGGTGCAGGAGGGTGTCGATCAGCCGGTCGAGGTCCTGGCCGCTGTGCTCGGCGAGGTGGACGGCCAGGTCTCCGGCGATCCGGTCCGGGTCCGCGCCGGGTGCCTCGACGAGGCCGTCGGTGTAGAAGGCGAGCGTCGCCCCGGGGCCGAGGGGCAGCGTGGTGGCGGGGTAGGAGAGGTCGGGGTCGACGCCCAGCAGCGGACCGGGGTCGAGTTCCACCGCGCGGGCCCGCAGGCCGGGGACGTGCAGCAGCGGGGGCGGGTGGCCCGCGCTGGCCAGGACGGCTTCCTGGCGGGCGAGGTCGATGTGCGCGTACGTGCAGGAGACGAGGAGATCGGTCTCCAGGTCGGCCAGGACGCGGTTGGTCCGCGCGAGGACCTGCCCGGGCGGTCCCCCGGCGGTGGCGTGGATGGCGGTGCGGACCTGCCCCATGAGGGCGGCGGCCGCCGCGCTGTGGCCCTGGACGTCGCCGATCACCGCCGCGGCGGTGGTGTCGTCGAGGCGGATGACGTCGTAGAAGTCGCCTCCGATGTCCATGCCGCGGCTGGCCGGGAGGTAGCGGGCCGCCGTGTCGAGGCCGGGCAGGGTGGGCAGCCGGTGCGGCAGGAGGGCCTGCTGCAGGCCGTGGGCGAGCTCCCGGGCCGCGTCGTAGAGCCGTGCGCGGTCCAGGGCCTGGGCGATCAGCCCGGCGAGGGAGGTCAGGACGGCCCGCTCGTCGGCGCCGAACCCGTGGGGCCGGTCGTAGGAGAGGATGCAGCAGCCGACGGGCCGGCCGGAGACGATCAGCGGGAGGAACGCCCAGGCCTGTTTGCCACTGAGCCGGGGCGCCCCGGGGTGGCGCCGCGCCATCTCGTCCCGGTCGGCGAAGAAGGCCGGGACCCCGTCGTTCAGGACCTGTCCGGCGGGGGTGAGGTCCGTGTCCAGGGGCAAGCCGTCCAGTCGGTCGATGGTCTCCTGGTCGTATCCGTGGTGTCCGGTGATCTTGAGTCGTCCGGCGTCGGCCGCGGACAGCACCAGGCCGTCGGCGCCGAAGGCGGGCAGCACCTGGTCGGCGACGAGCTCGACGACGTCACGGACGGCGACCGTCTCGGTCAGGGCCGCGGCCAGGTGGACCAGCTGGTAGAGGCGTCCGACCTGCGCCGTGTTCGACGGGGCGGGCCGGGCCCCGGGGGCGGTCGACGGCCGGGCGTGCGCGGCCTCGTCGGCGCGGGTGATGCGGACGCTGATGCCGCTGGAGTCCGGAAAGAGCTGGAAGCGCAGCCACGTGGACGGGGGGCGCAAGGACGTGAAGGCGACGGGGTCACGGCTGATGACGGCGGTGCGGTAGTGGTCCTCGACCACCGCGTCGTCCAGCCAGGGCAGGGACTGCCAGGGCCGGGTGTCGAGCAACCGCCCGGCGTCGAGGCCGAGCAGGGACGCCGCCTCGGCGGTCAGGAAGGTGATCCGGCCCTCCAGGTCCATGCCGAGGGCTCCCTCGGGCAGGCGCTCGGCGTAGTCCGCGGCGGCCCGGGACCGCCGGTCGTCGTGCGAGCGGCCGACCGGGTCGACCGGGACGAGGCGGGGCTGGTCGGGGACGGGGAGCGGCACGGTGACCTCGTCCAGGACACGGCCCATGCGCCGGGCGGCGGACGTGATGTGGCCGCGCTCGCGGCGGGAGGCCTCGGCGGGGTGGCTGGCGGGCCAGAGGAGGAAGATCGCTCCCCGGCAGCGGTCGCGCCCGGGCAGCGGGGCCGCGGCGAGGGCGAACCGGTACGGCAGGCTGGCGGCGGCCCGGGGATAGGTGCGGGCCATGTCGTCCTGCGAGCCGACCCACACCAGGCGGTCCTCGCGGACCGCGTCGCTCACCGGGACGGGTGCGTCCAGCGACACCCGTCGCCACGGCCACGCGACTTCCAGGGGCACTCCGCAGAGTGCCGTCATGCCAAGGGTCCGCATGGCCTCGTCGAGCAGGTAGACGGCCCCGGCGGAGGCGCCGGTCCGCCGGACCGTGTCGGCCAGCGTCTCGTCCAGCAGCCGGGTCCCGTCCGGCTCCTCGGGTCCGCCCATGCGCCGCACCTCGCCTCCTCCGCCCGTGCCCCGCGACGCCTCCGAGCGGTTGCGCGGGTGCCGACCGTCACGACCGCCGGGCGGACGGAAACGCCCCGCCACGCCCGCATACCGACCATACGCCCGATATTCTCCCCCACAGGTCGTGATTCCGCGTGGGGGACCTGCCCGGATGCGCGTCGTCCCGGCGCGCGGGCGGGGAAGTCGTGGAGGGCCTCCGCACGCGGACGAACGCGTCCCGCCGTCGGGTGCGTCACCGGCCCGGCGCCGTTTCTCGGCTTTCCCGGCCCCCTCCGGTGCTCCGCCCCGTAGCGTGGGCGTCATGACGGCGACATCCCCGCGCGAGGCCCGGCGTTGCTTCAACGCCCACCATCCGATCCACGCGGCGTACTACTTCTCGGCCGAGCACGACGAGACCTACGGGGAGCTGGGCCTCGAAAGCGGTCCCATGGCGTATCTGGCCGGGCGGGCCGCTCCGCTCGGGACGGTCGGCGCCGGCGTGGTCACGGCGGCCTTCTACACCTTCCACCCGGATCTCGTCGCACGGCACCTTCCCCGCGCCTGGGACGCGGCCTCCCCCACGACCGTCCTGGAGGCCCGGCTGCGGATCACGGACGCGTACCTCACCCGGCTGCTGGGGCGCGAGGCCCTGAGGTCCCCCGAGATGGCGGAGGCCGCCGGGCTGGCCCTCCGCGCGGCCGAGGGATGCGCTCGTCCCGGCCGGCCCCTGTACTCGGCCAATGCCGACCTGCCGGTGCCCGAGGCGCCGCACCTGGCGCTGTGGCACGCCACGACCCTGCTGCGCGAACACCGCGGGGACGGTCACGTCATCGCGCTCTCCGAGGCCGGTCTCGACGGGCTGGAGGCCCTGGTGTCCCACACGGCCACCGGCACCAACTGGCGGCCCGGACACCTGCAGTCCGCGCGGGGCTGGTCGCCGGAGGAGTGGGCGGCGGCCCGGGAGCGGCTGGTGGAGCGCGGGATCCTCGACGCGGCCGGCGAGCTGACCGAGCGGGGGGCGGAGCTGCGCCGTGCCGTCGAGGCCGACACGGACCGCCTCGCCGTGTCGCCGTACGAGCACCTGGGGGCGGCGGGCACCCGGCGGCTCACCGAGGTGGCGGGCGCCTTCTCCAAGGTGGTGCTGGCGGGCGGCGGGCTGCCGCTCGTGGACATCGGCAAGCGCTGAGGCGCCCGCCGGTGCCCACCGCCGGCACGGCCCCGTCACCGCGGGCTCACTCCTCGGGGCCCGGCTCCTTCGCCGCCCGGGCCATCGCCGCGAGCACGTCCTTCAGGGCGCCGAGCGTCTCCTCGTCGGTGACCCGGCCGTCCGCGACCTTGGCGCTCGCGAGGGGGATGGGGAGCGATTCCGGGAGGACGTCCGCGCCCATCACCTCCAGGGTCTCCTTGAGCCAGGCCTGGGCCCTGTCGCCGCCCGTCATCGAGGGCGACGCGGTGACCACGGCGACGGGCTTGCCCACGAGTTCTCCGCCGCCGACGACCCACTCCAGGCCGTTCTTCAGGACCCCGGAGGTGCCGTGCGCGTACTCGGGGCTGGAGATCAGGACCGCGTCGGCGGACTCCAGCAGGGCCCGGAAGGCCATGACCTCGGGCGGCGGACACTCGCCCTCCACGTCCTGGTCGAAGAACGGCAGCGCTCCGAGCCCCTCGTAGACCGTCACCGACACCGGCGGCCGGCACAGTTCGGCGACCGTGCGCACCACGGCGGTGTTCAGCGAGCGGGCCCGCAGGCTCCCGGAGAAGGCGACGAATCTCATCTGTTTCCTTTCCTGCTTTCACGAATGTCCCGGCGCCGCGCACGGATCGCGGGCCGGCCCCCCGTTCCCGGAAGGGCGAGTGCCGCGAACGCTCCGGCGCCGACGTCGACATCGGTCACCGTCCAGGAGCTCGGGCCCCGCCCCGTACCGCAGCGGACGTCGACGGGGCCGTCGCGGTCGGGGCTGACGTCGACGGTTCTCAGGTCCGTCGCGATGCCGACCCCGACCGCCTTGGTGACCGCCTCCTTGCGGACCCAGGCACGGTGGAAGGCCCTCAGCCGCTCTCCCGGCGGAAGGCCGAGGACGTACGCCGCCTCGGCCGGCGAGAGGCACTGGCCCGCCGTGCCCGGGACGTCGAGGGGGCGCACCGTCTCGACGTCCACCCCCAGCGGCCCGGAGGCGGACACGCCCACCAGCGCCCACCGGTCCGAGCGGGAGAAGCTGAAGGCCGGGGAGGCCGGGGGCGAGACGATGCGCGGCGGCCCGTGGTGGTCGCTGCCGCAGCCGGGGCACGGGGCGCGCCCCCAGGCGATCGTGTCGGCCCCCACGCCCAGGTGCTCTGCCAGCACGCGCCGCAGGGCGGCCCGTCCGGCCACGAAGGACGCCCTGTCCCGGGGCCGCCGGTACCGTTCGGCCCTGGCGCGTTCGGCGTCGTCGAGCAGGGCGAGGTCGTCCTCGCTCGCCGAGGCAGGGAGCCGTACCGTCCAGAGGTGGGCCTCGGGCGCCGTCACGCGGGGCGCCCCCGTGCCGTCCGGCGTGCCGCCGCCACCGCCGCGATGATGCGCCGGGCGACCGCGCGGCGGTGTTCCGACAGGTAGAAGTGCCCGCCGTCGAACATGTTCAGGCCGAGGAAGCGCTCCGTCCGGCCCGCCCAGGCGGCCAGCCGCTCCCTCCCGACCACGGGATCGCGATCGCCGCCGAACGCGGAGACGGGGAGGGGCAGCGGTTCGGCGTGCGCCGCCGGCCGCCAGGTGTCGACGAGGGCGAAGTCGTTGCGGAAGGTGGGGCCGAAGTGTCGCCAGATCTCGTCGTCGTCCAGTACCGCGTCGGGCGTGCCGCCCACCGACCGGAGCCAGTTCCTCAGCTCGTCGTCGGTGAGCAGGTGGCGTGCGCGCGGCGTCGTCGTGTCGCGGGCGGGCCGCGGCGCCGCGCCGCAGGCGGACACGCCCAGCCAGACGGGGAGGGGACGCCCCTCGGCCATCAGACGCCGGGTCAGTTCGTACGCGACCAGGGATCCCATGCTGTGGCCGAAGAAGGCGAAGGGGCGGTCCGTCCACGGCAGGATCTCCCCGGCGAAGAAGGCCGCCAGCCCGTCGCTGTTGTCGATCATGGGGGCGCCGCTCAGCCGTCCCCGGCCGGGGGCGTCCAGTACGCAGACCTCCCAGTCGGCGGGGAACTCGTGCTCCCAGCCCCGGTAGAGGAGGTGCGAGCCGCCGGCGTGGTGGAACAGGAACAGGCGGAGCGCGGCCCCCGGCACGGGCCGGGGGCGGGTGACGGCGCCATGGGCCGACGGTCGCCCGGCCGGGCGCGCGGCCGTGGGGGTCACCACGCGCGTCCTCGCTTCCCCGCCGGCGACAGGGCCCCGACGTCGGCGGCGGCCCGTGCCGTCGACGCGAGGGCGGTCATCCGGGCGAAGTCCACGACCTGCGTCGCCATGGTCTCCAGGCGGCGCCGCAGGTGCGGGTCGGTGCATTCGCCGTCCGGCCCGAAGCCTGCCGTCGTGGTGTTCACCACGACGCCGAGGGGGGTGGGCCAGCCGCGCAGCGCGTGGGTGACGTCGCGGAGCGCGGCCAGCGTGGACACGCCGCCCTGCCAGCCCTGGGCGACGGCGAGGCTGCCGACGGCCCGCCCGCTGAAGTACGGGCGGGCGTCGTCGCGCAGCTCCTCGACGTGGTCGAGGGCGTTCTTCACGAGTCCCGAGATGCTCCCGTGGTAGGCGGGGCTCGCGAGGACGAGGCCGTCCGCGGCGGCCACCTCGGACACCAGGCGCCGTGCCCGCGGCGAGCGGAGCTCGTCCCGCGGGTCGTAGAGCGGCATCACCAGCTCGGCGCCGCCGACGAGCGACACCTCGGCGCCTTGCCGCTCCGCTTCGGCCAGGACGGCGCGGAGCGCCCGTTCGGCCGTCGAGTCCGGCCGGGGCGAACCTCCGATCCCGACCACCTTCACGGTCTGTTGCACAGGGATTCGCCCCATTCCTCTCGCCGGGCTTGCGGGTGTGCGGGAGCGCCGCGGTCAGGCGGTGGCCGATTCCGGCGCGGGCGCCATGGGCTCGGCCTGCGCGCTTTCGTGCAGGTCACGGCGGCGGATGGTGAAGAAGGCGACGGCCGCGCCCAGGGCGGCGACCACGGCGCAGACGACCATCACGTCGGCGAGGGAGCCGACGAAGGCGGAGCGCGCCGCCGCCGTCACCGGGCCCAGCACGGACGGGGACACGGCGTCGGCCAGTCCGGAGGTGCCTCCGGTGGCGACCTGCTGTCCCACGGCCTCGGCCTGTCCGGCCAGCCGCGCGCCCGGGGCCGAGGAGGCGAAGTCCTCGACCACCTCGTGGTGGAAGAGCGCGCCGAAGGCGGCGACGCCGACGGCGACGCCGACCTGCTGGAAGGTCTCCCCCATGCCCGAGGCCATGCCGGCCTTCTCGGGCCGCACGACGCCGATGGTGACCGCGGCGCGCGGCGGGTTGAACAGGCCCATGCCGATGCCCGTGACGATCATGCTGGGCAGCATCGCCGTCCACGAGTCGTCCGGGCCGACGAGGACCATGAGGCCCATGCCGAGCGCGATCAGGCCGATCGACAGGCCGATCAGGATGCCGGGCGCCGCCTTGGCCAGCAGGCCGCCGGTGATCCCGGAGACGATGAAGAGGGTGATCATCATCGGCATGAAGCGCAGTCCGGTCTCCCAGGGCGAGTAGCCCAGGACGTTCTGGACGTAGGAGATCTGCAGGAAGACGGCGGCGAGGCTGGTCGCGTTGGACAGCAGCGTGGCCACGCAGACGCCGGCGAAGGTGGGCGTGCGCATCAGGGAGAGGTCGAACATGGCGCGTTCGCCGCGCGCCTTCTCGATGACGACGAAGGCCACGAGCAGCACGACGCCGCCCGCGAACGCCCCGAGGATGGGGCCGCTGGCCCAGCCGGAGGACTCTCCCCGCAGGAATCCGAGCACGAGCAGGCCGAGGCCGAGGCCGAAGCTCAGCATGCCGGGCCAGTCGACGCCGTGCGCGGCCGGCTCCCGCGACTCCCTCAGCCGCAGGGCGCCGACGATCAGGGCGACGACGCCGATCGGCACGTTGATCAGGAAGATCCAGCGCCAGCTCAACGCATCGGTGAGGAGGCCGCCGACGAGCGGTCCGAAGGCCAGGGCGAGGCCCGCGACGGCCCCGAAGACGCCGAACGCCTTGCCCCGGTCGGCGCCCCGGTACTCGTTGCCGATCAGGGCGGGCCCCACGGAGAACAGCACCGCGGCACCGGCGCCCTGGACGCCCCGGGCGATGTTGAGCGCGAGGACGTCCTGTGCCAGGCCCGCGGCGAGCGAGGAGAGGGTGAAGAGGACCAGGCCCGCGCCGAACACCCGCTTGCGGCCCAGCCGGTCGGCGAGCGAACCACCGGTGAGGAGGAAGGCCGCCAGGGTCAGGGTGTACGAATCGATCACCCACTGCAGGTCGGAGAAGTCCGCCCCGAGCGAGGTCCGCAGGTCCTGCAGTGCGACGTTGACGACGGTCACGTCGAGCATCAGCATGAACATCGCGACGCTGGCCAGCGCCAAGGTCCATGACCGGGCGCGGTCGGCCGACGGCCCGTTCCCCGCCGTGCTGCCGACTGCGGCTTCGGCTGACATCACGTTCTCCTCATTGCTTCCGCGGCACCTCGGTGCCGCTGTTGTCGGTCTCTTGCGAACGAACTGCGGTCACACGGGCTCGCCCGTGCGGCTCGGTGCCGGCCCGGAGCGCCAGCTGCGCGTCCCGGGGTCGTACGAGCCCTTCTGCGCGCCCCGCACCCCGGTCACCCGGACGAGGGCGCGGCCGTCCGGTCCGACCACGGCGCAGTGCTCCTCGCCGGACGCGGGGTCGAACCAGTGGCGGAGCCCCAGCCCGTCCGGCCGTCCGGCGGCCAGCTCCACGTCGTTGGCCGGGGTGTACAGGTCGACGGAGGCCAACCCGGTGGGCACCATGACCGGGACGTCTCCCGGCCGCCTGCCGTCGAGCACGGAGGTGCGCAGCAGGCAGTCGAGGGCGACGCTCGGCAGGAGGAACCCGGAGAACACTCCGCCGTCCGGCGGAAGGGCGAGGCACAGTTCGGCGGAGCCGCCGTCGGCCGTCCGCCGGGGCCGGCGCAGCGCTCCGAACACGCCGCTCAACTCGACGGGGGTGCCGGGGATTTCGTAGGTGTTGGGCGCGTCGTGGCCGCCGGGCGGGGCGGACGGGACCGAGGGGCCGTCGGGGAGCGCGTGGGCCAGGTGCACCACCATGCGGGAGTGCTCGCGCTCGGGCACGGGCCCCGCCGCCGGTGACGTGATCCGTACGCGTACCAGGTCGCCCTCGCGGACGGCCGACGCGCGCAGGGTCCTCGGCCAGCGGTGCCGGGCGGCCCGGATGAACTGGGAGAGGACGACATCGGTGATGCGCCTCGGGAGCATGCCCGGGGCCAGCTCGGCCGCGGCTTCGGCCGCCATCTCGAGGATGAAGGTGCCGGGCACGGTCGGCCGGCCGTCGACCAGGTGCTCCAGGAGGTACGGGTGCGCGTCGAGACCGACCTCGAACGTCCACACCGCCGTCGCGCCGTCGTACCGAGGGGCTCCGGTCAGGAAGGCGCGTCGGGCGGCCGGTGCGTGCCGGGCGGCCCGGACCGGGGAACGGCGCCGCTCCGGTGCGCTCTCGGCCGCCTCCTCGCAGGCCGCGCGGAAGCCGGGGGCCCTGCGTTCCAGGGTCGCCCAGTCCGCGTCGCCGATCCAGGTGGTCGCGAGGCCGTGGCTGCCGCGGTCCCGGAGCTCGGCGCGGAAGAACTCCCGGCCCTGGGCGTCGGTCAGCTGGCCGATCTCCCCCTGGCGGGCCAGGAAGGCGCCGTTCGGGGTGTCGGCCGACGCCATGCCCGACTCGACCCACAGGCCCGAGGCGAGCGCCACCTCGTCCGCGCCCTCGGTGGTCCGCGCGTGCGCGGCGGCGAGCAGCAGGAACTCGTTGGCCGCGCCGTAGTCGGGTTCGCCGCGCAGGCCGGTGAAGGCGGAGACGGAGCTGACGCTGCACCACAGCGCGGGGCGCCGGTCCCCGAGGGCGGCGCGCAGATGCGCGTAGCCGCGTACCTTCACGTCCCGCACCGCCCGGAAGTCGTCGAGCTTCTTGCGGGCGATGCCGGCGGAGCGGGCCAGACCGGCGCCGTGCACCAGCACGTCCACGCGGCCTTCCACGGCGAGGACCTCGTCGACGACCGTGCGCACGGCGTCCTCGTCCAGGACGTCGCACTGCCGGTAGTGGACCCGCGCGGCGCCGCAGGAGCGTTCCAGCTCCTGGAGCGTGCCCGCGCGTTCGAGCTGCTGGACGGCGCGGTCGTAGCGGCGGCTCAGCGCCGCGGGGGTCTCGCCCGGGTACCGGGCCATCAGCTGCCGCAGGGCGTCGGCGCGCGGCAGGCGCGCCAGGGCCGCCGCGGCCGGGTCGGGCGCGGGGCCCGTGCCGAGCAGCCACACGGCGCGCGGTGTCCGGTCGGCCACCAGCTCGTGCACCAGGTGGGCGGTGAGTCCGCGGGCGCCGCCGGTGGCCACGATCACCGGTTCGTCCGGCAGGCCGAGTCCCGTTTCCGTGTCGGCCGGCGGCGTCCCGACGGGCAGCAGCATCAGCTCGTGCCGCACGCCGCCCGTCTCGTAGGCGACGGGGACGGAGCGGTGCGCGGCCGACTCCCCGGCCAGCCGCGCCAGGCCGGTCCGCGCGTCCTCCTCGTCGGTGACCAGCGCGAACACCAGGGAGCCGGTCAGCTCCTGGGACAGGCTGCGCACCAGGCCGCCGAAGAGGCCCACGGCGGGGACGGGGGTCGCGCCGTCGACGGCGTCGAGCGCGAGGACGGCGAGGCAGCCGCCGTCGTCGAGCGGTCCGGCGCGGTGCTTGGCCGCCACGAAGGCCAGGTCGTGGAGGTCCAGGACGCGTTCCGGCACGTCCCAGCCCGCGGTGGCGGCGCGCGGTCCGGTGACGACGACGCGGATCTGGCCGAACGGCCGCCCGTCCGTGCCCAGCAGCCGCTCCAGCTCCTCCGGCTCGTCGAGGTGGACCACGGGGAACGGCAGGGCGGCGTCGCGCGGTGCGCTTCCGGGCGCGACGACCAGGCAGTCCGCCGGTACGTCGGCGTCCCGCAGCGCACCGGGCGCGTCGGTCAGCACCAGGCCGCCGGCGGGCAGTGCCGCCACGCGGGGGCGGACGTTCCGGGCGGGGACGGGGCGCAGGGCGAGCGCGTGCCGTGCGAGGTGACCGCCCAGGGAACCGGTCCTCTCCTCCCCGTCGGCTTCGGGCGTGTCGGCTTCGGGGGCGTGGGCTGCGGTTTCGGCCGCGGGAGCATCGGCATCCGCAGAGGGCGCGGGCCCGGGCGTCACCACGAGGGCGGGCGTGTGGTCGTCCTCCAGCGGCCGCACCACCGTCCGTCCCCGCGAGGAGTGCAGGGCGTGGAGGAGCGCCACGGCGCCCTCGGCGCCCCGGTGGTTGCGTTCCCGTGTCCGCTCGCCGTCCTCGGCCCCGGCGGGGACGTCCCCCGTCGCGAGCTCCACCCGTCCCAGGACGGGCAGGCCGTGCTTCCGGGCGACGCTCTGCCGGGTCAGGACGAAACCGACGGCGGCCTCCGCGTTCTCCTTGCTCCCCCGGGTGGGGACGTGGTCCGTCGTGGCGTTGACGCCGATGACCACGGCGAGGTCCATCTCGCCGTCCCGCAGGTAGCGGACGGCGGTGGCCAGGGCCGAGTTGGTGGAGTCCCGGCCCGCGTCGAGCGTCATGTTCGGCCCGTGCAGGTCGAGTTGCTGCACCACCCGGGCCGCGATGACGTTGGGCATCAGCCCGGGGTAGGCGTCCTCGTTGACGGGGCGGGACAGGGCCCGCACGGCCTCGTCCAGCGTCTCGGGCGGTATGCCCGCGGGCCCGGACAGCCTGTCGAGCAGGTCCTCGCGGTAGCAGCGCAGGTCGGCGCCGAGGGCGGCCCTGGTCGGCCCGCTGTGGCCGACGAGCACGCCGGTGCGCGCGGCCAGGGCCTCGTCCTTCGTCCACGGCCCGGCGAGGAGGTCCGCGCAGCGCACGGCCATCAGCTGGCTGCGGTCCATGGCCGCGATCGCGGAGGGCGCGAGGCGGACCTCCACCGGCGAGGGCAGGGGGTAGGCGTCGCCGAAGGAGGCCGGCCAGTCGGCGGCCCCTCCCGAGAGCCAGCGCGCGACGCGCTCCCCGTCCGGGTCGCCGGGGAGGTGCACGCCCTCGGCCACCACCACGACCGGGTCGTCCTGCGCGCCTGCCGGCCGCGGGGCCGCGCGGGGGGCCGGGGGCCGGTCCGTGAGGACGAGGTGGCCGTTGGTGCCGCCGAAGCCCATGGCCGACACGCCGACGGTGCGGCGGCGCCCGGAGGTCGCGGACCAGGGCACGTCGTCGACCGGCACGTGCACGGCCGCCGGGGCTCCCTCGGGGAGTTGGCCGAACTGCCGCTGCGCCGGGATGACCTCGTGCCGCATGGCGAGCAGCGCGTGGATCGCCGACACCGCTCCCGCCGCCCAGCCGGCGTGCCCGACGAGTGATTTGTTGGACGTCATGGTCCACGTCTTGTCCGGGCCCGCGCTCCGGGTGAGCGCGGTCATCTCGGTGCGGTCGCCGGTCGGCGTCCCGGTGGCGTGCGCGACGATCCAGTCCAGGTCCTCGGGCGTGACGTCGGCGGAGCGCCACGCCCGGTCGAGGGCGATCGTCTGGCCCGAGGCGTTGGGGGCGTAGATGGCCTTGCCCCGTCCGTCGGAGGATCCGCCGAACCCGGCGACGAAGCCGAGGACGGGGTCGCCGTCGGCGACCGCCCGGGCGTGGGTCTTCAGGGCGAGGACCGCGGCTCCGTCGCTGAACAGCACCCCGTCGGCCTCCCGGTCCAGGGCGCGGACCCGGCCGGACCGGGACAGGCCGCGGAGCTTGGAGAACAGCACGAGGTTCTGGGCGCTCAGCGCGAAGGCCCCGCCGCACAGGGCCACGTCCGTCTCCCCGGCGCGCAGCGCCCGGACGCCCAGGTCGACGGTGTACAGGGAGGAGGAGCAGGCGGTGTCCACCACGACGATCTCCGTGGAGGCGGGCAGGTCGTGGGCGGCCGAGCGGGCGATCCGGTAGGGCAGTACGTCCTCCGGGGACGCGGAGGCCAGCGGGTAGAGGGCGTCGAGCGCGTCCGGCGGTTCCACCCCCGCCTCGGCGAGGATCCCCCGCACCCCGGCCGAGACGAGGCTGTGCTCCAGGTGGTGGCTGCCGTCGGGGGTCAGGCCGACCGCGAACAGCTGCCGGTCGTCGGGCCGGACGGTGATCTTCTCGGTGGCGCCGAGCAGCGAGTGACGCAGCCACAGGGCGGTGTACTCGTCGCTGTCGAAGGTTCCGGATTCCCGTTCGTCCCGCAGCCGAGGGTGGGGTTCGAAGCCGGTCATGAAGCCGGAGACGCGCGAGTAGGTCTTGTCCTCGGCGGTGGCGTCCGCCGACCAGACGGCGTCCAGGTCCAGTCGGTCCCCGGGCTCGCCGAACACCGGCTCGCCGCTCGTGAGCAGCTCCCAGAACCGCTCGGGCGAGCTCGCCCCCGGAAGGGCGAGCCCCATGCCCACGACGACGACCGCGTCGTCGGCGGGTGCCGTCCCGGCCGGCGCCCCGGTGACGGCCAGCGTCCTGCCGTCGACGGAGGACGCGTCGTCGGACACCAGGAAGCCGACGAGCTGGGCGACGCCCGGGGCAGCGGACCGCTCCGCGTCCTCCGGCACCACGACGGCGTTGACGCGGAGGCCGTTCCGCGTGCCGGCGCGGGCCTCGCGCACGAGGTCGTCCACGGACTCCCGCACGGGCGGTTCCGTGACCACGTGCGCGATCGCGCCGGGTCCCCGCGGTGTCATGAGTCCGACGGCCGCGGCGGTCGCCGTGCGGGCGTCGCCCGGTCCTCCCCCGCCGGACACGACGTTCACGAGCGCGTCGATCCGGTCGGGCCGGCCGTCGGCCCGGCCGAGCGCGGCCCGGATGCCGGGTGCGTCGTACGCGTCGCAGGTCACGACGTGCGCGCCGAGCCGGGTGAGGTGTCCGGTCAGGGTCGTGCCGAGCGGCCGGCCGGCGCCGGTGACCAGGACGGTGCGGCCGGAGAGGTCGAGGGGCATGCTGGCTTCCGTTCTCCTGGGTCAGCGCGCGGAGGGGTGGGCGGCGGTGATGAGGTCGGCCAGGTCGGCGAGGGTGGGCTGGGCCACGAAACGGCCGTCCACGGCCGACTCCCCCAGACCGAAGTGCGCCGACACCTTCCCCAGCATCTCCGCCCGCTTCAGCGAATCGATCCCGAGATCCGCCTCCAGATCCGCGTCCCCCGTGATCACCTCCACCGGATAACCCAGCGCCGACGCGTACAACTCCCGCAACTCCTCCAGCACATCCACGGCGACGGGCACCGCGAGGGGCACCCCGGCCGCCGGAGCCGCGCCCCGGGCCTCGGCGACGAGGCCGGCCAGATCGGCGAGGGTGGGCTGGGCCACGAAACGGCCGTCCACGGCCGACTCCCCCAGACCGAAGTGCGCCGACACCTTCCCCAGCATCTCCGCCCGCTTCAGCGAATCGATCCCGAGATCCGCCTCCAGATCCGCGTCCCCCGTGATCACCTCCACCGGATAACCCAGCGCCGACGCGTACAACTCCCGCAACTCCTCCAGCACATCCACGGCGACGGGCACCGCGAGGGGCACCCCGGCCGCCGGAGCGGACTCCGCCGGTGCGACGACCGGCGCCGTGCCGGTGGCGCGCGACCGGCCCGTGTGGCGGGTGTCGACCTCCGGCACGGTGCGCCGCACGAGGCCGGAGAGGCCGGCCCTGCCGCACTCGACGAAGCGTCGCGCGCCCTCGGCGTGGAGTTCGCGCACGGCGGCCATGAACCGCACCGGTGCGGTGAGCTGCCGGACGAGCAGCGCCTTGAGGTCGGTGTCGTCGTCGAGGTGGCCGCCGGCCACCGGTGAGTACACCGCCGTCCGCAGCGGGTGCTGCCGGATGCCGGTGATCGCCTCGTCGAAGGCGTGGGCGGCGAGGGACAGCATCGGGCTGTGGAAGGGGAACGGCGCGTGGAGCCGGGTGGCCCGGACGCCCAGCACGCCGGCGAGCCGTGCGACGGCGTCGACCGCTTCGTCGGGCCCCGAGACCACCGTCTGGCGCGGCGCGTTGGCGACGGCCACGGCCAGTCGCCGGTCGGCGACGGCACCCACCAGGTGGGCCGCGCGGGCGGCCGGCAGTTCCAGGGCGACCATGCCGCCGTCCGCCGGGCAGTGCGCGAGGAGCGCCTCCGAGCGGTGGCACACCAGCCGTGCCCCGTCGGCCGGATCGAACGCCCCGGCCACCGTCAGCGCGGCGATCTCGCCCATGCTGTGGCCGACCACGACGTCCGGCGCCTCCTGCCGCAGTGCGACGCGGAAGCTGCCGACGGCCGCGGTGAACACGGCGAGTTGCAGGGCGAAGGAGTCCGCGTGCACCAGGTCCGCCGCGGACGGCGCGTCGGGGCGCGTCAGCAGGTGCGAGACGCCGTCGCGCCCGAACTCGGCCGCGATCCGGTCGGCCGTGTCGAGGACCTCCCGGACCTCGGACGAACCGTCGTCGGCGAAGAGTCCCGGGGTGTAACCCCCTTGTCCGGGCAGGAGGAAGACCGTTTCAACCGCCATCATGCGTCCTTTGCGTCCTTCGTGGAGTGGGTGACCTTGCGTGGGTGCGCCGGGGTCACCAGGTGACGGGCAGTCCGCGGACTCCGTAGAGCACCATGTCGTGCCGGAACGGCAGGTCCTCCAGGCGGCCGGCGAGCTTGAGCGTGGGCAGCCGGTCGAAGAGGCCGGCGAACACGGTGCTCAGCTCCACCCGGGCGAGCGTCAGTCCGATGCACTTGTGGAAGCCGTGGCCGAACGCGACGTGCGCCTGCGGGTCCTTGCGGTGGATGTCGAAGGTGTCGGGCGCCTCGAAGACCGCCGCGTCGCGGTTGGCGGCGTTGATCATCACCAGGACGCCGTCCCCCGCCCGGATCTCCTGGCCCCCGACGGCGAGGTCCTCCGTGGCGGCGCGGGGCAGTCCCGCGTGGTTGATGGAGAGGTAGCGGAGGAGTTCCTCGATGGCCTGGGGGTAGAGCGACGGGTCGGCCTTGAGGTCGTCGAGCTGCTCGGGGTGTTCGAGCAGCGTGGCGGTGCCCAGGCCGATCATCTGGGCCATGGTGTCGTAGCCGGAGAGCATCAACAGGGCGGCCAGGCCGACGAACTCGTCGTGGCTGAGCCTGCCGGCCTCCTCCTGGGCCACCAGGCGGCCGAGCATGTCGTCGGTCGGCCGCTCCTTGCGGGCCCTGACCACGCCGTCGAAGTACGCCATGAGCTCGCGGGCGGCGCCTTCGGCCTGTTCGGGCGTGCTGCTGCGGTCGAGGATCGTGTCCGTGAGGGTCACGAAGACCGTGTGGTCCTCGTAGGGGACGTCGAGCAGTTCGCACATGACGGTGGCCGCCATGGGGAGGGCGAGTCGGGTGACGAGGTCGGCGGTGTTCCCCTGCCGCACCAGGTCGTCGAGGAGCGCGTCGAGGATGGCCTTCATCCTGGGCCGCTTCGCCTCCATCTGGCTGATGAGGAACTCGCGGGTGACCAGGCGGCGCAGCCGTGTGTGGTCCGGTGCGTCCTGGTTGAGGAAGAAGCCGGGCGGGAGCGGGGTGTCGCCGGAGATGTAGGAGGGGTAGCCGGGGGTCTTCGGGTCCGAGCTGAACCGGGTGTCGGTGAGCACGGCGCGTGCGTCCGCGTGTCGGGTCACCACCCAGACGGCCTCGCCGCGGGGCGTCCGCACCCGGAAGACCGGCTGTTCGGCGCTGAGTTCGCGGTACTGGGGCGGCGGGTCCAGCGGGTGCCGGCGCGGCATCGGGAAGGCGGGTGCGGCAGGAGCGGTCATCGGGCAACTCCACTCGGGGTCTGGGGGCGGGCGGCGCCACCGGGAGGGGCGGGCAGGTAGCCCGACGAGACGAAGTAGTCGAGGTAGAGGTCGAGGAGCGCGCGGTCGACCGCTCGGCACTCGATGCCCGAACCGTCGAGCGCGGCGCGCAGGTTGTCGGTGCGGAAGTCCGGCCTGCTGCCCGGGTAGCCCACTTCCTCGGCGGGCTGGTCGGCGCCGAACAGCGGCAGGTACGGGGCGAGTTCGTTCTCCTCGCCGCGCTCGACGGCGGCGGCGAGCTCGCGGTACCAGTCCCGGTAGTCCAGCCGGCGCAGCGGATAGCCGTACGCCACGATCAGCTCGAAGATCTCGTTCATGCTGACGGACCCGGCGCCGGGGACGTTGAAGACGGCCTCGGTACGGCCTCCGGAGAGCGCGGTGTGCACGACGGCGGCCGCGCAGAAGTCCACGGGTACGAGGTCGAGGAGCAGGTCGTAGTCGAGGTGGGCGCCGAGCTGGACGCAGCCCTTGATCAGGTGGTTGATGAAGGTGTCGGAGGAGCAGGCGCCGGTGGTCTGGGATCCCGTGATGGCGCCGAGGCGGTAGACGTGGGTGGGCACGCCGCGGTCCCGGGCCTGGAGCATCAGGCTGTCCGCGACCCACTTCGACTGCCGGTAGCCGCCGACGACGTGGTCGGCCTCGGTGAGCCGGGTCTCGGCCCAGCTGCGTTCGCCCTCGTGGCCCGG
Organism: Streptomyces sp. NPDC107498; assembly: GCF_055582805.1. Lineage (NCBI taxonomy): Bacteria > Bacillati > Actinomycetota > Actinomycetes > Kitasatosporales > Streptomycetaceae > Streptomyces > Streptomyces sp. NPDC107498. The sequence goes on from NZ_JBVJPE010000026.1 coordinate 76,427, forward strand.
GTACACGCCGATCGTGGAGACGAAGTGGACGGCCTTGACGCGCTTGCGGCAGGCGAGCCGCAGCACCTCCAGGGCGCCGAAGACGTTGACGGGCTTGATCTTGGCGTAGGGGACGATCCAGCTGGAGATCGCCGCGTTGTGGACGATCAGTTCCACCTCCGCGGCCAGCCGGTGGTGGAGCTCCTTGGTCAGCCCGAGGTAGGGCCGGCCGGTGTCCCCCGGGACGCCGACGACGCGTTCCTCGTCCCCGTCCCGCAGCAGTCCGTACTCGGCCAGGTTGCGGCGCACCCGCTCGCCGGCCTGGTCGGGGCCGTCGGCGCGCACCAGGACGTGCACCGTCGCGGCCGAGCGGTCGAGGAGCTCGCGGAGCAGGAAGGCGCCGGTGTATCCGGTGCCGCCGGTGAGCAGGACCGTGCGGTACGGGCCCGTCGACGCCGGTACGGCTCCTTCCTCGGGGACGACGTCCGCCGGGAGCACGGCGTCGGCCGTCATCGCCTCGCTCGCGACGCCCCGGGGGTTGCCGGCGCCGGTCACCGTCGGGTCGGCCTGGGAGCTGACCATCCGGGCCAGTCGGGCGACGGTGGGGTCCTCGAACATCCGCCGCAGGTCGAGGCGTACGTCGTAGGCCTCCCGTACCTGGGCGGTCATCTGGAGCACCGTCAGGGAGTCGCCGCCCAGGTCGAAGAAGCTGGTCTCGACGCCGACCTTCGACAGGCCGAGCAGGTCCTGCCAGATCCGGGCCAGTTGCGTCTCGACCGGTGTGCGGGGCGCGACGTAGGCGGCTTCGGGGGTCTCCTCGGCCGTCAGCGGGGGCAGGCTCCCCCGGTCCACCTTGCCGTTGGGCAGTTTCGGCAGTTCCGGCAGCACGACGAAGTGCGCCGGGACCATGGCGTCCGGGAGGTGCGTCCTCGCGTAGGCGCGCAGGGAGGAGCGCAGTCCGGCCGCCCAGGCCGAGGTGAGCGGGTCGTTGGCGAGTGGTCGGGTCGGGCTCATGCCTTGTCCTCAGCGTCGTCGTGGGCGGGGACCGGCTTGTCGAAGACCGCGTCGAAGGCGACGAGGCGGCCGTCCCGGGGCACCAGGACCCTGACGTGTCGTCCTCGCTCGGCGGCCAGGTCGAACAGTTCCTCCGGGTGGACGCCGGCTTCGTCGTCCAGGTCCCACAGCAGCCGTTCCAGGTCCCAGGCGGTGGCCGTGCCGTCGGTCTCCTCCAGGGCGCGCGCCGCGGCCGTGATCCGCAGCAGTCTCCGGTTGGGGATGCCGGTCACCGTCAGGCCCCCGGTGCTGTCGGTCAGCCGCCGCCTGAGGCCGCCGACGCCGCCGAGGCCGTCCCAGGGGAGGCCCGGCTCGGGTGCGGCGGGCGCGGTCCGGTCGCCGACGAGCAGGGTCACGTCGTAGCGGAAGAGGGAGAGCTCGTTGTCGGCGCGCCCCCGCTTCAGCTCGACGCGGACCTCGGCCACCCCGTCGAGTTCGGTGGCCAGTCGGTGGAAGAAGGCCGGGGACAGGCACAGTTCCCGTTCCTCCTGGAGCCGGCGGGAGACCGCGGACCGGAGCTCCTCGACCGTCTGGAGCGGTCCGGCCCGGTGCAGCGTCACGGCCGTCTGGAACTCGGGCAGCGTCTCGACCGAGCGGACGTCGCCGACGAAGACCGCGCCTCCCGGCCGTACGGCGCGCACCGCGTCGACGAGCACGGTGCGCAGGTAGTCCGTGCCGGGGAAGTACTGCGCGACCGAGTTGATCACCACCGTGTCCAGGCTTCCCGGCGCGAGGCGTGCCAGGTACTCGGGGCCGGACCGTTCCAGGTGCACGTGGCCGGGGAGCGGTCGTCCCAGGGAGCCGGCCGCGGCGGTGAGCGCGGCGGGCGAGACGTCCACGCCGTGGTACTCGGCGACCCGGTCGGCCAGGTTCCGGAGGACGAGCCCGACGCCGACGCCGATGTCGGCGACCGCGGTGGGCTCGAGCGCGCGGATCCGGTCGACCGTGTGTGCCAGCCACTCCCGCATCTCGGGGACGGGGATGGGCTCGCCGGTGTAGCTGCTGAGCCAGCCGGCGAACTCGCTCCCGTCCCGCGGGGTGGCGTCCGTCGCGGTGTAGGCGCTCTCCCAGACCTCGCCCCAGCGCCGGACGTGGGCGTCCTGGACCGAGGCGTCGGACAGGGAGTCCGCCGGGGACACGTAGGCGACGAGCTCGGTGCCGTGGGCCCCTTCGATCGCGGTGACGGCGACGGCGTCGAGCTGCGCGTGGCGCGAGAGGACGCTCTCGACCTCGTCGGGCTCGACGCGGTGGCCGAGGATCTTCACCTGTCGGTCGATGCGGCCCAGGAACTCCAGGCTGCCGTCGGCGCGCCGGCGCACGCGGTCGCCGGTCCGGTAGTACCGGCCGGTGCCCTCCGCGCCGGTGACGAACCGCTCGGCGGTGAGCTCCGGGCGGCCGAGGTACCCGGCGGCGACGCCGTCTCCGCCGATCCACAGTTCGCCGGAGACGCCGACGGGGAGCGGCCGGCCGCGGCCGTCGACCACGCGCACCTCGGTGTTGGCGATCGGCCGGCCGATGGGGATGGTGTCGGCCGTCGCGTCCTGTCGGGCGTCCAGGTCGTGGACCGTCGACCAGACGGTCGTCTCGGTGGGGCCGTACATGTTGCGGATCCGGACGTCGGGCAGGGCCTGGAGCAGTCGCCGCGCGAGGCCCGAGGGGAAGGCCTCGCCGCCGATCAGCAGGGTGCGCAGGCCCCGCAGGGCGTCCAGGGCTTCGGGTTCCGCGGCGACGGCGGTGAACAGCGAGGGGGTGCCCTGGACGAGGGTGACCCGGTGCCGTTCGCAGAGCGCGGCGAAGGAGTGGGCGCCCTCGGCGACCTCGGTGGCGTGGGCGTCGCGGAGGCGGTCGACCCAGGTGAGGCCCTCCAGGACAGCCTGCGCCTCGACGCCGAAGTCGACCAGGCAGGCGATCTCGTCGACGCCGGCGGAGGCCAGCGCACGGACGAGTTCGGCGCAGGTGTCGGGGGAGCCGAACAGGCCGGAGGTCTCGAAGTAGCGGTTGATCGCCATGTCGATCACGGCGTCGATCTGCTCCTCGGCACCCATCTCCGGGAGGTCCTGTCCGGTGGAGGCGAAGAGCGTGCGCCACAGCTCGGTCGAGCTGCGGAGGTAGTCGCGGAAGGGTTCCCGCGCCTGCTGCCTGGCCCGCTCCGTGTCGTCCGACATGAAGGTGTGCACCATCACGGTGACCTGTCCGGGGCCCTCGTGCCCGGCGGCCTCCCTGGCCTGCCGGTAGGCCTTGATCTTCTCCGCGAGGTCGTCGGGGCTCTGGCCGAAGAGGTGGGTGAGCAGGTTCGCGCCGGAGGCGCCGGCCTTCTCGAAGGTCTGCACGGTGCCGACGGAGGTGAGCCAGATCGGCGGCTCGTCCTGGACGGGCCGGGGGAAGATCCGTACGTCGACGGGTTCGCCGCTGCCGCCGACGCGCCGCACCGGCTCTCCGCGCCACAGCCGGCGGAACTCCTCCAGTTGTTCGGTCATCCGCTCCTTGCGCGGGGCGAAGTTCTCCGGCCGCAGCACGAAGTCGTTGGAGTTCCAGCCCGCGGCGAACGCCAGGCCGACCCGGCCGTCCGAGAGGTTGTCGACGAGCGACCACTCCTCGGCGATGCGCACCGCGTCGTGCAGCGGGGAGACCACGCTGCCGCAGCGCAGGGCGATCCGCTCGGTGATGGTGGCCAGCGCGGCCGACATCACGGAGGGGTTGGGGTAGAGGCCGCCGAACCGGTGGAAGTGCCGCTCGGGCGTCCACACGGCCTCGAACCCGTGGGTGTCGGCGTACCGGGCCGCGTCGAGGACCAGCTGGTAGCCCTCGCGGTGGGACTCGCCCGCGGAGGCGGCGAAGAAGAAGAGGCTGAATCCGAGGGGCCGCTCCCGTGACTCCGAGCGCGGCACCAGGTTGCCGATGACGCGTTCTCCCGCGACGACGACCTTGGCGCCGTGGGTGAGGGGCCACAGCAGTTCGAGGACCGAGATGTCGAAGGAGACGCTGGTGACGGCGAGGACGACGTCCTCGGCGCCGCAGCCGACGCGCTCGTCCATGCCGGTGAAGAAGTTGACGGCGTTGCGGTGCCGGAGGGCGGTGCCCTTGGGCTTGCCGGTCGAGCCCGAGGTGTAGATCACGTACGCCGTGTCGTCACCGGAGACCTCGACGTCCGGCGCCGTCGAGGGCGACCGCTCGATGGTCCCGGCGTCCGCGACGACGTCGACCACGTGCGGCGCGGTGATCCCGTCGGGTGTGCCGGGGCCCTTGAGCAGGCAGCCGATGCCGGCGTCGGTGGCGATGTCCGTCAGGCGTCCGCCGGGGAACGACGGGTCCATCGGCACGTACGCGGCGCCGCTCTTGAGCACCGCGAGGAGGGCGACGACGAGGTCGGCGCCCCGGCGCAGGCTCACGCCGACCAGGTCTCCGCGTCCGACGCCCCGGTCCCGCAGGTGGTGCGCGAGGCGGTTCGCCCGTGCGTCCAGCTCGGCGTAGCCCAGCTCGTCGAAGCGGTGCGCGACCGCGATCGCGTCGGGGCGGGCCAGGGCCTGCCGCTCGAACCGTCCGTGCACGGTGTCGTCGGGGTCGTACGCGACGGCGGTGTCGTTCCACGCGGCCAGCAGGGCGTGCTCGGCGGGGGCCATGAGGTCGACGGCGGTGAGCCGCTCCTCCGGCTGCCGGGCGACGGCGGCGAGGGCACGTTCGTAGTAGCCGGTCAGCCGCGAGCAGAACTCCTCGGGGAGGACGGCCAGGTCGCAGTCGAGCCAGAGCTGCAGGCTGCCCCGTTCGGGGTCGATCAGGAAGTTGACGGCCAGCGGGTAGTTGGTCTCCGCGACGCCCGCCGTGACGGTCATGAGGGCGTCCGCCGAGCGGTGCCGGTCGCGGTGGAAGTCCATGAAGTTGACGTAGCTGTCCAGCCTCAGGCCTTCGCCGACGTCGTGCTGCATCTGCGCGAAGGGGTAGCGGCGGTGGCGCGCGGAGCGCCGCTCGTGGTCGAAGACCCGGCGTGCGGTGTCGAGGAGGGTGGTGGAGGACAGGTCCAGGCGCAGCGGGAGCGTGTTGAGGAAGACGCCGATCGTCTCGTCGCCGCCCTCCTCCTCCAGCCGGGCGTTGGCGACGACGCCGGTGAGCACGTCGTCGTCGCCCCCGACCAGTCGCAGGACGGCGAGGTGCGCGGTGGTGAGGAGGGACTTCAGCGGCAGTCCTTCGCGGCCGGCGAGGGTCCGCAGCGCCCTGGCCACCTCGTCGCCCACGGGCACGTCGTACCGGTGGTTGGCGGCCGGTCGCGAGCCGTCGGGGCGGTCCTGTCCGGTGGGGCCGTGGGGCGCCAGACGGGTGGGTTCGGCTCCTCGCAGGAGTCCGGTCCAGTAGGCGCGCGCCTCCTCGTCCGCCAGCGTCCGGCGCTCGGCGGCCACGAAGTCCCGGTAGGTCGAGCGGACCGGCGGCAGGTCCAGTTCCTCGCCGGCGAGGCGCGCCCGGTAGTGGTCGACCACCTCTTCGAGCATGCGCATGTCGCTCCACCCGTCGAGGACGACGTGGTGCTCGATCACGGACAGCTCGAACCCCTCCGGGCCGCACGGATGCGTCACGAACTTGAGCAGGGGCGCGACCTCGGGGTCGAAGCGGGTGGACTTGGCCTGCTCGACCCAGTCCGCCACGGCCCGTGAGCGGGCCTCCTCGTCCAGGCCGTCGAGGTCGCGGCCGGTCTCCAGGGGGATCTCGACCCGGCTGTGCACGAGCTGGAGGGGCTCGGAGAAGCGGGCCAGGTCGAAGGAGCAGCGCAGGGACGGGTGCCGGGCGGCGGTGTCGTCGATCGCGGCCCGCAGGGCCTCGGGGTCGAGGCGGGTCGCCACCCGGACGCTGGTCACGACCCGGTACACCGAGGAGTCCTCGGCGTAGGCCGCGTGGTAGAGCATGCCCGCCTGCATGGCGCTGAGCGGGTAGGCGTCGTCGAGGCCGTCCGGCAGCAGTGACCGGTCCTCCGCGGACAGCAGCCCGAACGGCGTCCGCTCGGCGGAGTCCTCCCGTCGCGCCAGCGGCTTGACGAGACGGGCGAGTTCGCGGATCGACGGCCCCTGGAGCAGGTCGGCGACGTCGAAGGTGCGGTCGCCCCGCTCGACCTCCGCCCGGACCCGGATGGCGTGCATGGAGTCGCCGCCCAGGGCGAAGAACGAGTCGTCCACGCCGATGTCGTCGGTGTCCAGGACGGTGCGCCACGCCCGGTGGAGCAGTCGTTCCTCGGCGGTCTCCGGAGGCGTCACGGTGCGCGCGGTCCGCGTCCGCGGCACCGGAAGCGCCTTGCGGTCCAGTTTGCCGTTGGAGAGCAGGGGCAGGGCGTCGAGGGTGACGAAGTGGGCGGGGACCATGTGGGCGGGCAGGCGCTCCCGCAGCCAGGCCGGGAGTTCCGCCGGGTCCGGTGCGGCGCCGGCGGGCACGACGTGGGCGATGAGCCGGGGCTGCCCGTCGTCGCCGGGCGGCGCCGTCACCACGGCCTGCTCGACGGCCGGGTGGCCGAGCAGCACGGACTCGATCTCGCCGGGCTCGATGCGGAAGCCGTGCACCTTGACCTGGTGGTCGAGCCGGCCCCGGTAGAGGGCGACCCCGTCCTCGCGGAGGACGGCCAGGTCTCCGGTCCGGTACAGCCTGCCGGGACCGAAGGGGTTGTCGACGAAGCTCGCCGCGGTGAGTTCCGGGCGGTTGAGGTATCCGGTGGCGACCTGGACGCCGCCGATGTGCAGCTCGCCGGCGGTGCCGGGCGGCAGCGGACGTCCTTCCCGGTCCAGTACGTACAGGCTGGTGTTGGCCACCGGCCGGCCGATGGGCACGGGCCCGTGGGCGTCCTCCGGGGTACATCGCCAGTGGGTGACGTCGATGGACGCCTCGGTCGGGCCGTAGAGGTTGTGCAGTTCGACGTCCGCGCCGTACCGCTCGAAGAACCGGCCCACGGTCTCGGGGCGGAGGGCCTCGCCACTGCAGACGACACGACGCAGGGTCGGCAGGTCCCGGCTCGTGGGCTCCGCCAGGAAGAGGTCGAGCATCGAGGGGACGAAGTGCGCCGTGGTGACCCGGTGTCGACGGACGGCGTCCGCGAGGGCGCGGGGGTCGCGCTGGGCACCGGGGGCCGCGAGGTGCAGCACGGCGCCGGTGAGCAGCGGCCAGAAGAACTCCCAGACGGAGACGTCGAAGGTGAAGGGCGTCTTCTGCAGGACGCGGTCGTCCGCGCCGAGGCCGTACTCCTCCTGCATCCACAGGAGCCGGTTGACCACGCCCCGGTGCGGCACGGCGACGCCCTTGGGCCTGCCGGTCGATCCCGAGGTGTAGATGACGTACGCGGTGTCCTCGGGGGTGGCCGTGGAGCGGAGCGGGCCGGGCCCGGTCGGCGGGAGCGGGAGCCGGTCGACGGCGATGGTCTCGGCGCCGGTGCCGGCGAGCCGCCCGGCGAGGTCCGATCGGGTCAGGACGACACGCGCCCCGGAGTCCTCGATCTGGAACGCCACCCGCGAGGTGGGGAGTTCGGGGTCCAGCGGCACGTAGGCCGCTCCGGACATCAGCACCGCGAGCAGTTCCACCACCAGGTCGAGCGAGCGCTCGTCGTACACGCCCACGACCTGGCCCGCCGTCACCCCGTCGGCGCGGAGCCGGGTGGCGAGGCCGCGGGCGCGGCCGATGAGTTCGCGGTAGGTGAGCGAGCCGTCCTCGGTCTCGGCGGCGAGGGCGTCGGGGGTCCGTTCGGCCTGCTCCTCGATCAGTTCGTGGAGCGGCCGGGTCAGGTCGTACTCCCGTGCGTGGGCGTCGGATTCGGCCTCCACGCGGGACCGCTCGGCGGCGGTCAGTACGTCCGTCTCCCCCAGGGTCAGCCGTTCGTCCGCCCGGGCGAGGGCGTCCAGGAAGGCGGCGAACCGGTCGCGGTGGGCGGCCACGGTCGCGGCGTCGTGCAGTTCGGGAGCGGGGTCGAACGACAGGAGGAGGTCCGCGCCGTCGGCACCGCCGAAGAACTCGATCGAGAGGTCGCGCACGGGCCCCGAGGACACCTGGCGGACCGTTCCGTCGAGGTCGCCGAAGCGCAACCGCCCGTCGAACGACACGACGTTCACGACGACGCCCGAGGGTTCCTCGGCGGCGCCGGCCCGCCTGAGCTCCCGCTGCAGGGCCTCGCCCCGGAACCGCTGGTGCGCCAGCACCTCGCTCGCCCGGTCGGAGACGTGCCGCACGAGGTCGCGGAACGTCATGTCGGAGCGTACGGACAGCCGCAACGGCAGCACGTTGGCGAGCATGCCCGGCGTGGTCAGGGCGGTGCGCGTGGTCCGGGCCCGCACGGGCAGGCCGAGGACGATCTCGTCCTGTCGGGTGATCCGGTGGAGGTACGCCGCCGTCGCCGCCAGCACGACGACCGACCACGGCGTCCCGTACCGGGCGGCCGTCTCGTCGATCCGCGCGACCCGCACCGGGGGCTGGAAACGTTCGGCGGGCCGGGACGTTCCGGCCGCTCCGTCGCTCAGGCTGATGCGGTCGGGCCACTCGGCCGTGCCGCTCAGCCAGTGGGCGCGGTCGCTCTCGTGCTCCGGCGACGTGCGGTACGCGGCTTCCTCGTCGAGCAGGTCGCGCAGGGTGCCGGCGCTCTTCGCGCGGACCGGCGTCCCCTGGTCCAGCGCCGTGTAGATCTGCGCCAGTCGGCGCCAGTAGAGGACCTGACCGTATCCGTCCAGCACGATGTGGTGGTAGCGGAGGTGGAAGAGGAAGTGGTCCGGGGCCAGTCGGAGCAGGGTGTGGGTGAACAGCGCGTCCCGCGCGAGGTCGACCGGAGTGGCCAGGTCCGCCCGTATCCACTCCTCCGCGGTGGCGAACGGATCGCTCTCCGCGGTGAGATCCCTGACGTGCAGCGTGGCGTCGACATCGGTCGGCCACTGCCACGGGCGGCCCTTTTCATCAGCAACGAACCGGACGCGTAAGGCTTCGGTCTCGTCGACGGCCCGCCGCACCGATTCGGCCAGGTGCCGCTCGTCCAGCCGCCCCCGGATCTCGACGTATCCCCCGCAGTTGTGGCGGGCGCCGCCGGAGTCCATCTGATGGGCGATCCACACTTCGTGTTGCGCGGTGGACACGGGTAAGCGCCCGGCGAAGCTCTTCACGAGTCACTCCATCTTTCGGTCCCAAGAAGGCACGCGCGACTCCCGCCCGCCCCGGCGCGTGACGGCATGGGGCAGGACGGGCGGGAGGTGGCGCGTGCTGAGTGCTTGCAGCCTGTGTGGAGACGGTGGCGGGGCGACCGCCCTCGGCGGGCCGCGGGGGCCCGGGACGGCCGCTACATGCGACGTCGGGCGGAGGAGGCCGAACCGTGCCAGCTGCGCGTGACCATGGACATCCCCCGTATGCGCCGACCGAACGGCGCTCCCCGTTGGCCCGGAGTCCGAGACGCCGGGCGGAACAGCACGTCCGAGGGCCCCCTCTCGGGTGACCCCCGTCGCATGACCGGACCCCAGCCAGCCATAGAGCACAGACCGTGTCAAGCCGTCGCAGTCGCGAAGCGCCGTCGGCCGACCGCGGCATTTACCCATCGCTCAGGGGGAGTTGACCATTCCATGGCCGAAGGGCCGCCCGTGGCGGGAAGCGTCCTCGACGGGCGATCACCCCGTGAACACGGGATCGCACAGCGGGTGACGTTAAAGCTTGCGTCAAGCGGTGCCGGTCGTGGAGGCGTCCGGAGACACCGCGGTCGGCGGCTCGGCGTCGGGCGCGGGGTCGCCGTCGCCGTCCAGGGTGATGCGGAAGAGGCGATAGGTGCCCGTCAGCTCGAACAGCCGGCGGATCTGGCCGGGCAGCGGCCCGACGAGGACCAGCCGGGAGGGCTCGTGGTGCGCCCGGACGAGTTCGTGCAGGAACGCGCAGTCACCGAAGGCGACGTCGGCGAGGTCGAGCAGGATGCGCTCGGCGCGGGCCCCCCGGGCGTCGGACAGTGCGTCGCGCAGGCAGTCGACGGTGTCGACGTCGAATTCGCCGCTCACGGTGAGCAGCCACGTGGCCGACGAGCCGGTGTGCTCACGCCGCACCTGGGCGTGGCCGGATTTCGCCCTGTAGACCGGACGGGGGCGGCCGCCGCCCACCGTGGGGACCGCGCCCGGGTCGGGGGCGTTCCGCCCGGATCCGGTCTTCCGGTCGCCGGTCATGGAACTCACCGCCTTCGGATCGGCAGGCAGGATCGACGGGGTCGGGGGAAAGGAGAGGGAGCGTCGTCGGGAGGCGGCGGCAGACCGGCGAACAGGCCCGGGGAACCGTCCGACTCGTCCGCGGCGCACACTGCTCCGACACCCATCCATTATGGACCGTAATTCCGGTTTCGCCATGCCTGATTCCGCCTTCGCCCGCACCACTTCGGGCAGGAAGGTGCCGAATGGCCATGGAGAGCAGGAGGCTTGCTCGGAGCACCGCCCCTGCGAGGTCCTCCGGGCGGGGCTCCGCAACGCGGCTTCTGCGCGTGCTTCAGGACTCGGGGGGCGGGAGCAGGGGGCCGAGGGGGCCGAGGTCGAGGTTGAGGTCGTCCAGGCTGAAGCCGTGCTGGGCGCACAGTTCGGTCATGCGGTCGTGGAGGGCCAGCAGGGTCGCGCCGAGTTCCTCCTCCTGACCCTCGGTGAGGCCCCCGGCGTCGACCCGGCGCAGGGCTTGGCGTTCGATGAGCTGGCGGAGGAGTTCGACCACGGTCAGGACCAGTTTGACCAGGTCCTCCTCGACCGTGTCCGAGCCGGTGCGGATCCGCCGCGCGGGCGGCTGCCGGGCGGCGTCGGTGTCGGCCGGCAGGGCGGGCAGGAGTCGTACGGCGTCGGCCATCGCCTCTCCGACGGCCCGCACGTCCGGGTTCTCACGGTCCATCGGGCCCACCCCCGCCCCGCCCCACCGGGCGCGGGACGCCGATGTCGCCGACGGATTCGGTGACGGAGCTGACGAGGGCGCGGAGGGAGATCCGCACGAGGTCGATGTCCGCGATCGACAGGACGATGTCGCCGGTGATGACGACGCCTCCGGCGAGCAGCCGGTCGAGGAGGTCGACGAGTGCGACCTGCCGGCCCGGCAGGGCGGGGCCGTCGCGGTCAGCGGGGCGCATGGCCGGGACCGGGTGGCGGGGGCTCGGGGGCCGGGGACCCGGGGGCCGCCGGTTCGAAGCTCGGGGGGCCGGGCGGCGGGGGCTCGGGGGCCGGGGATTCGGGGGCCGGGGAATCGGAGGCCGGGTGTTCGGGAGCCGGGGGGAGGGCCGTGAACGAGTACGGGGCCCAGGGGCCGGTCGTTTCGAGCAGGATTCCGGGGAGGTCCTCCGCCGCGGCCTGGACCGCCCTGCGGAAGGCGTCGGCTTCGGCGTCGGGCACCAGGAAGGCGGCGTTGACCACGTTCTCCCCGACCGAGGCCGCGGCCAGCGGGCCGCTCTGCGGTGGATGGGCGACGTGCTCGGCCGCGTGCCGCCGGGCGATCTCGGTGATCCGGTCGGCCGCCGTCCTGGCCTGCCGGTAGTGGTCCTCGTGGGCGTCGCGCTGCGCTCGGCGGGCCTGCAGGTAGGCCTTGCCGGGACCGGCGGACGGCGCGGACGGCGCGGACGGCGCGGCCGTCCCGGTGTCCGGGCCGGTGGCGGGGCGTACGTAGACCTTGACGCCGTACTCGGTGTGGGCGGCGAGCCGGGCCAGCTGGGTGGCGAACTCCTGGCTCTGGGACTGCAGGGCCCGCATGGCGCGGGTGTGGTCCTGGTAGAGGGTGGCCATGCGCAGGGGCAGGACGGTGGTGCGGGCGGCGAGGGCCTCGATGACGCGGTGGTGGGCGCGCGCGGTCTCCTCCAGCCAGCGCAGGTCCTCGAAGCGGGCGGGGAGCACCTCTTCCGCGAAGTCGGCGCGGGGGACGTCGCTGACGGCGAAGGCGACCGGCCCGGTGGCATCGGGGACGGGGGCGAGGAGGGCGACCCGGCTGCCGGCCACCCCGGTCAGGGTGGGCAGGACGTCGCCGAGGGCGGGTGTCGGGGGCGTGACGGCGTAGACGTAGGTGAGCGTCGCCGTGGCGGGTCCGTTCATGTCCCGGACCTCCGCTTCGTCGCGCGGCGGGCCGGCCGTGCCCCGTCCTCGGCCCCCTCCGCCTCCTCCTCGGTGCCGACCTCGTCGGGGGCCGCACCGGACCCGGCCGTGAGACCCTCACGGCGCAGCCGCGCGATCTCCTCCCGCAGACGCCGGTTCTCGGCGGCGAGCGAGGTGTCGTCGTCCTGGCGGGAGGCGTCGAGGCGGGACGAATCCTGGCGGGAGGCGCGGGAGGAGAGCGACGGGTCGTGCTCCCACCAGTCGATGCCCATCTCCTTGGCCTTGTCCACGGAGGCGATCAGGATGCGCAGCTTGATGGTGAGGAGTTCGATGTCGAGCAGGTTGATGCGGATGTCGCCGGCGATGACGATGCCCTTGTCCAGGACCCGTTCGAGGATGTCGGCGAGACTGCTGGCGGAGCTCGGCGGATAACCGGCCATCGGCGGATCGGCGCCGAACCTGCGGGCGAGGGGGTCGGTCACGAAGGTTCGCCTCCCATTGTCTGCCGTCGCCCCGCCCCTCGGGCCGGTCCTGCCGGACGGCCGCGGTCACGGAACTCGAATCGGGGCAGCCCGGTCAGGGGCCGCCCCTGCGGTACCTGTCGATCTCCTCGAGACGGTCGATCAGCAGGTCTTCCTCACGGTCGAAGGTCTCCTCGTCGATCTCGCCCGCCGTCAGTCGGCGTTCCAGCTCGGCGAGCCGGGCCATGATCGGAGCCGGGTCGTAGTACTCGGCCTCCGCCTTCTCCGCGACGCGCTGGGCGGCCCACACCGCGGTGCGGACCGGGGCCAGCGGCAGGGTGACGAGTTTCCCCAGCAGGCCCATCGCGCTCCTTCCTCCACCCCCTCCGACCGGCCGTCGGCGGGCCCCACGACACGGAGCCCTACCGGCGGGCCCTACGACACGAAGCTGTAAGGGGGCAGCGGCCCGGTCAGCCGGACCTCGACGCCGTCGCCGCGGTCCCCCGTCCGTTCGTCGAGGGCCTTCAGTGCCTCTTCGTCGTCCCGCCCCACGAGCAGGGACAGGGCGAGGAAGTCGTCGCCCCCGACGGGGTGGACGACGTGCTCCCGCCCCAGTGGCGCCAGGGAACCGACGAGCGTCTCGGCCGCGTTCGCGCGGCGCTGCTCGACCTCTTCGGAGACCATGCGTCCCAGCTCCACGGGCAGCCGGGGGTCCTCGGAGCCCTGGCGGATCTCGTCGTTGAGCCGACGCGCCTCGGGCAGGTCCTCGAGGATCTCCCGGAGCATGAGGTCCTGCGCCCGGGAGGCCTTCACGTGGTACTCGGCGCAGTCGGCGACGCGCTCCAGCACCGCGCGGTAGAAGTCCTCCTTCTCGTCGAGCGCCCGCAGGACGGCCTCGTCGTCGGGGGCGGTGTAGCCGAACCGCAGCGGCAGCGGGGTGCCGTCCTCCATCAGACGCTCCTGGACCGCCTGGTGGGCGGCCACGTCCCGCCGCTTCGGCCGGATCTCCCCCTCGATGTCGCTCACCACGGCGCGCAGTGCCTCCGTGGACAGGACCCGTACCGCCGCTCCCTCGGATCCGACCCCCGTCATGCCCTCGATCCGGCAGGGGTGGTCGCGCGTTGTCACCGCGTAGACGTAGACGGCCATGGTCATTCCCTCTCGCGCCGCGCCGTCCGCCGCTCCGGCTTCCGGCGTCGAGGAGCCTCCTGCTCCTCCTCCTCGTCGTCCTCTCCGCCGCCGGACAGCGTCTCGGTGACGGCCTGCATCGCGCCGCTGAGAGCGCCCTTGGTCTTGCCCCGGCTGCCGCCCTCGACCATCTTGTCCATCATCTCCGGCAGCTGGGTGGGCGCCTTGCGGCCGGATTCCAGGTCGAGGCGGTTGCACGCCTCCGCGAAGCGGAGGTACGTGTCGACGCTGGCCACGACCACCCGGACGTCGATCTTGAGGATCTCGATTCCGACCAGGGAGACGCGTACGAACGCGTCGATGACCAGCCCGCGGTCGAGGATGAGCTCCAGGACGTCGTAGAGGCTGCCCGTACCGCCTTGGCCGCCGCGAGCGGGACCTCCGCTCGCTCCCTGCGGCATCACCGTCATGACGTTTCCCTTCGCGGTCCGGCCGCCTCAGCGGCCGGACCGGTCGATCGTGCCCCGGCTGTACCGCCGAGTGCGTTCGTAGGAGATCAGCTCGCCGGAGGCGTCCAGCTCGACCCGGTAGCTGCCCATGACGCTGGTGGTCTCCGGGACGCGTTCGAGCTCGACCACCTCCACCACCGCTTCCCAGCCCTCGTCCGTGGGCCTCAGGGAGGACACCGACTCCGGGCTCCTGCCGAGCAGCTCCGACAGTTGCTCGGCCGCGGCCCGCATCGCCGCCGCCGCGCCCTGCCTGCGGGAGCCGGCCGACTTGCGCGCGGGCCGGGCGGACCGCTGCGTTTCGTCGTCGTCCCGTGCGGGACGGCGTCGGCGGCGCTCTGGTTCCGGTGTGGTCATCTGATTCCTTAGTGGACCGAACTTCCCTTGCCCCACGCGTCTCCCCCCGGAGATCCTTCCCCATTCCAACCAAAGAGAACTTTCTGCACATATCCCCGCATATCCGGAGCCTCGTCGAGCACCCACCAGATGAGGCCCCGAGCGTCGGGGTCGGCCGTCACTTGACGTAGGCCACCCATCACCCGGGAAGGACGAGGCTGATGGAGGACACGACCAAGATCGCCCTGGCAGCCGCCGTTGCAGGAGGCTATGTACTAGGGCGGGCGAAGAAGGGCCGCATGGCCCTGTCGCTCGCGACCTACATCGCGGGCCGCAAACTCGATCTCCAGCCGGGGCAGCTCATGACCCAGGGGCTGCGGAAACTCGGGGAGATGCCCCAGACCGCCGAGCTCGGCCAGCAGCTCCGGGGCGAAGCCCTCCAGGCCGGCCGCAAGGCCCTCAAGGCGGCCGCCGACCGCCAGCTCTCCGGCCTGGCCGACTCCATCCATCAGCGCACGCTCGACCTCGGTCACCGCGGCAAGGAGCCCGAGGAGGAGGACGAGGGATACGACGAGGACGAGGCGGACGAGGCGTACGAGGACGAGGACCTCGGCGACGAGCCCTACGAGGACGAGGAAGAGGGCGAGGAAGAGGAGGACGAGGAAGCGGGCCCGCGCGAGGCACGGGGAGAAGAGGAGGAAGAGGAAGAGGAAGAGGAACCCTACGACGAGGAGGAGCCCGAGGAGGAGGAAGAAGAGGACCAGGGGCCCGAGGACGAGGAGGACCGGGGGCCGGAGGACGAGGCGGAGGGACCGGAGGACGAGGACGAGGAGGACGAGCAGGAGGACGAGACGCCCCCGAGGCGGTCCCGTCGCGGGAGCTCACGGACCTCCACGGCGGGCCGCAGCGCTTCCGCCCGCGGCTCCTCGCCCCGTAAGAGCGCCGCGAAGAAGCCGGAGCCGGCCGCCAAGAAGTCCACGTCGGCCGGGAGCCGGGGCACGGCGAAGAAGAGCGCGCCGGCGAAGAAGGCCACGACCGGGCGCGGAGGCTCCGCGGCCAAGAAGGCGCCGGCGAAGAAGGCACCGGCGAAGAAGACCGCCTCGTCCGGAAGCCGTGCCGCGGCGAAGAAGACCACGTCGTCCCGGCCCCCCGCCAAGAAGGCGGCGGCGAAGAAGACCCCGGCGAAGAAGACCACCGCGAGCAAGTCCGCGGGCGGCAGCGCCAGGAAGACCACGTCGGCGAAGAAGACGGCGCGCAAGCCGTCTACGCGGAGGTAGCGCCATGGCCACCGATCACGCACGCTCGGAGTCGAGTTCCTCCTCCCCCGTGGACCAGCTGTTCGGCGAAGTCGGCGATTACCTGCGGGCACAGGCGGACCGCCTGGCCGACAAGGCCGTGGACAAGGTGGGGGACCTCACCGACCAGCTCACCGACGTGGCGGAGAACGGGGGATCGCTCGCCAACATCGGCGGCCGTCTCCTCAAGGGCGACTCGCCCCTGAAGGCCGTCGCGGGCAGTACGTTCGACAACGTCAAGGACAAGGTCAAGGACCTCGGCAGCGGGCTGACCGGCAAGGGCAAGTCCCGCAAGAGCGGGTCCAAACCGACGCACATCTGCGAGTCGATCGACATCGGTGTCCCGCTGCGCACCGCGTACGACCACTGGACGCAGTACGAGGAGTTCAGCACGTTCGCCAAGGGGGTGCGCAGCGTCTCCCAGGGCGACGACATCTCCTCCGACTGGAAGGTCAAGGTCGGCCCCTCCACCCGCAGCTGGAAGGCCAGCGTCCAGGAGCAGGTGCCGGACGAACGCATCATGTGGAGCTCCGACGGCGCCAAGGGCACCACGCGTGGATGCGTCAGCTTCCACGAACTGGCCCCGTCCCTCACCCGCGTGCTCGTGATCGTCGAGTACTACCCCTCCGGGCTCTTCGAGAAGACGGGCAACATCTGGCGCGCCCAGGGAAGGCGGCTGCGCCTGGACCTCAAGCACTTCGCCCGTCACGTGACCCTCGCCAACGACGAGGCGGACGGCTGGCGGGGCGAGATCCGCGACGGCGAGGTGGTCCGCAGCCACGAGGAGGTCGTCGAGGAGGAGGAGCAGGAGCAGGAGGAGTCCTCGCAGGAACAGCCGGAAGGGAACGAGGAGGATGAGGACCAGGAGTACGACGAGGAGGAGGACGGCGAGCAGGAAGGGAACGACGGCGAGGCCGAGGACGAGGACGAGGGCGAGGGCGAGTACCAGGACGAGGACGAGGACGAAGGGGAGTACGAGGACGAAGACGAGGACGTAGACGGCGAAGAGGACGGCGACTGGGAGGAGGAGGACGAGGAGGAGGCTCGCCCCGGCCGCCGATCGAGGCGCTGAGGAAGCCGAGGAAGGGGATGAGGACAAGGACACGCAGGAGGCTATCGTCCCTCGAGGACGACAGCCTCCTGTGTGCTTCACCGGCTTCATGACTCCATGGGCCGGGCATTCAGTGCTTCAACGTGTCCTTGGCCTTCTGCCCGGCCTGTTTGGCGTCCGCGGCCGACTGCTCGGCCTTTCCCTTGGCCTCGAGGCTCTCGTTGCCGACGGCCTTGCCGGTGGTCTCCTTGACCTTGCCCTTCATTTCCTTGCCTGCGTTCTTGGCCTTCTTTCCCGTGGCCATTCCCGTTCACCTCCGCACTCTTGCGACCTCTTGTCGACTTCCCCGAGTCGGAACGCCCCGGAGGCGATCACGTCTCCGCCCCCACGAAGGTCCTCACGAATGCCTTCTGCCGACCACGAGCCGGTAGAGGAGCAGGAGGATGACGGATCCGACGATGGCGGCGATCCACGTGGAGAGCTCGAAGAAGCCGTCGAGGGAGTCGACACCGAAAATGACCTTTCCGAGCCATCCTCCCAGGAGAGCGCCGGCGATTCCGATCAGTATCGTCACGATGCAGCCGCCGGGGTCCCGGCCCGGCATCAAGGCTTTCGCGATGATTCCGGCGAGCAGGCCCAGCAGAATCCAACCGATGATTCCCATGGGGTTCCTCTTGTCAGGGCACCAATCTTCTGTAATCCATCTGCGCAGCACAGCCGACGCCAAACATGGAAGGCACATAAATCTGAAGCGTCAACGAGCGCCGAAGTGCCAGGTGGCGGCGGTGCTCGTGCGTGTATCGCGGGCGTACCGAAAATCGCATACGCCCCCGCAACCGGCCGCCGTCTCCCATGGGGGCATGAACCACGACGCGCCCCCGCCCGCACCGCCCCGCCGCACGCGCGGGGCCGTGCTCCTCGGCCTGGCGGCCCTCGGCACGGCGGGCGCCTTGTTCGTCGTGCGGAAGCCGCTCATGATGTCCGCTCCGACGTGCCTGGCCGGGCGGTGGCACGGTTGCCTGGACACGTTCAACGGCGTCGTGCTCGTCACCCTGGCCGCGCTGCCCCTGGCCGCCCTGGTGGTGTGGGCCCTGGCGCGCCGTCGGCGGGCCGCCGGTGTCGCGGGGGCGTGGCGGATGTCGCTGGCCGAGGTGGGGACGGTGCACGGGACGGCGCCGTTCCTGTGGATGACCATGATGCCGGGCGCCGGGGCCGGCACCGTCCCCGGCCGGGTGAGCCTGGTGCCGCTGCGTGACCTGGTCACGATGGGTCCGCTCGGGATCGCGGGCAACCTGCTGGTCTTCGCGTCCCTGGGGTTCTTCGCGCCGGTGCGGTCCGGGGCGGTGGCGTCCGTACCGAGGATCCTGGCGGTCGGGGCGGGCTGTTCGGTCCTGGTCGAGACCGCGCAGTACGTCCTGCGGCTCGACCGGGTGTCCTCCGTGGACGACGTCCTGGTCAACGCCGCCGGCGCCGTGCTGGCCGCACTGGCGTCGCGCCGCTGGTGGCGCGCTCCGGCGGAGCGGCCTCGTCCCGCTCCGACGCCGGCGGGCTGAGCCGCGCCCCGGGAGGGCCGCCTCCGCATGCGCGGGCGATACGGAGGCGGTCCTAGGCTTCGGCCCATGCGTGTACTGATCGTGGAGGACGAGCCCTATCTGGCCGAGGCCGTACGGGACGGTCTGCGGCTGGAGGCAATCGCCGCCGACATCGCGGGCGACGGCGACTCCGCCCTGGAGCTGCTCGGCGTCCATTCGTACGACCTCGCGGTCCTCGACCGGGACGTCCCCGGCCCCTCCGGCGACGAGGTCGCCCGGCACATCGTCGCCTCCGGCAGCGGCATCCCGATCCTCATGCTCACCGCCGCCGACCGCATCGACGACAAGGCCTCCGGTTTCGAGCTCGGCGCCGACGACTACCTCACCAAACCGTTCGAGCTGCGGGAGCTCGTCCTGCGGCTGCGGGCGCTCGACCGCAGGCGCGCGTACGCCCGGCCCCCGGTCCGCGAGATCGCGGGTCTGCGCGTCGACCCGTTCCGCCGGGAGGTCTTCCGCGACGGGCGCTACGTCGCGCTCACCCGCAAGCAGTTCGCCGTGCTGGAGGTCCTCGTCGCCGCCGAAGGCGGGGTCGTCGGCGCCGAGGAGCTGCTGGAGCGGGCCTGGGACGAGCACGCCGATCCCTTCACCAACGCCGTCCGCATCACCGTCTCCGCCCTGCGCAAGCGGCTCGGCGAACCGTGGGCCATCGCCACCGTGCCGGGCGTCGGCTACCGCATCGACGTCGGTCCCGACGCCCCCGGCCGCGGGGGCGCGCATGTCTAGACGCCCGGGGCTCAGCGTCCGGCTGAGGCTCACCCTCAGCTACGCCGGGTTCCTCGCCGTCGCGGGCGCGCTCCTGCTGGCCGTGGTGTGGGGGTTCCTGCTGCGTTACGTACCGGACAACGCCCAGGGCCTTCTCGGGGTCTCGCCCAACCGTTACCTCCTCGTGCGCACCTTCGGCCCCGCCGCGGCGGTGGCGATGGCCTTCCTGCTGGTCTTCGGTCTGGTCGGGGGGTGGGTCCTCGCCGGCCGGATGCTCGCGCCGCTCACCAGGATCACGGCCGCGACACGGGCCGCCGGGAGCGGTTCGCTGTCCCACCGGATCCGCATGGAGGGGCGCCGGGACGAGTTCCGCGAACTCGCCGACGCCTTCGACACCATGCTCGGGCGGCTGGAGTCGCACGTCGCCGAGCAGCAGAGGTTCGCCGCGAACGCCTCCCACGAACTGCGCACCCCCCTGGCCGTCTCGCAGGCGCTGCTCGACGTCGCCCGCAGGGACCCCACGCGGGACCGGGACGAGCTCCTGGCGCGGCTGCGGGCCGTCAACACCCGGGCGATCGGCCTCACCGAGGCCCTCCTCGTGCTCAGCCGCAGCGACCGGGGTGCCTTCGGCCGCGAGGGCGTCGACCTGTCCCTCGTCGCCGAGGAGGCCGTCGAAACCCTGCTCCCCCTCGCCGAACAGCGCGGGATCACGCTCGACGTCACCGGCGGAGCGGCCCGGACCGGCGGCTCCGCGGAGCTCCTGCTGCGGATGGTGACGAACCTCGTCCAGAACGCCGTCGTGCACAACCTCCCCGTCGGCGGCACCGTGACCGTCCACACCGGGACGCGGGACGGGGCGAGCGTGGTGCGGGTCGAGAACACGGGCCGCCCGCTCCCGCCGGACCTGGTGCCGACCCTCACCGAGCCCTTCCGGCGCGGGACGGAACGGGTGCGCACCGACGAGCACGCGGGCGTCGGCCTGGGCCTGGCCATCGTGCACAGCATCGTCCGCGCCCACGAGGGGACCCTCGACCTCGTCCCCCGTCCCGCCGGCGGTCTCGTCGTCACGGTCCGGCTCCGGGACACCGTCTAGGCCGTTTCCTTCGGATCATCTCGCCGACCAGATGAAGATGGCGGCGATGTGGAGTCCGGCGAGGTAGATGGTGGCGGTCTTGTCGTA
>NZ_JBVJPE010000027.1:0-48864 GCF_055582805.1 Streptomyces sp. NPDC107498
TGGACAGGGTGTCCGGGTGGGTGTCGCCCAGTACCTCCATCCGCTGGGCGAGGGTGGTCTCGTACAGGGGGATGGCCCGTCCCAGGTCCCCCGCCACTTGGTAGGTATAGGCGAGGTTGTTGCGGGTGGACAGGGTGTCCGGGTGGGTGTCGCCCAGTACCTCCATGCACTGGGCGAGGGTGGTCTCGTACAGGGGGATGGCCCGTCCCAGGTCCCCCGCCGCTTGGTAGGTGTAGGCGAGGTTGTTGCGGGTGGACAGGGTGTACGGGTGGGTGTCGCCCAGTACCTCCATGCACTGGGCGAGGGTGGTCTTGTACAGGGGGATGGCCCGTCCCAGGTCTCCGGCTGATTCGTAGGCGCCGGCGAGGTTGTTGCGGCTGGTCAGAGTGTCTGGGTGGGTGTCGCCCAGTACCTCCATCCGCTGGGCGAGGGCCGTCTCGCACAGGGAGGTCGCCCGCTCCAGCTCCCCTGCCGCTTGATAGGCATAGGCGAGGTTGTTGCGGCTCATCAGGGTGTCTGGGTGGGTGTCGCCCAGTACCTCCATCCGCTGGGCGAGGGTGGTCTCGTACAGGGGGATGGCCCGTCCCAGGTCTCCGGCTGATTCGTAGGCGCCGGCGAGGTTGTTGCGGCTGGTCAGAGTGTCTGGGTGGGTGTCGCCCAGTACCTCCATGCACTGGGCGAGGTTGGTCTCGTGCAGGGGGATGGCCCGTCCCAGGTCTCCGGCTGATTCGTAGGCGCCGGCGAGGTTGTTGCGGCTGATCAGGGTGGAGGGGTGGGTTTCGCCCAGCGCCTCCACCCGCTGGGCCAGGACTCGTTCGCGGAGGTTGGTGGTGTGGGCGTCGCGGCCTTGCCGGTACAAGTACTGGGCTGCCCGCACGTAGGTGTCGGCGGTTTCGATGGATGCCGCGGCATCGGCCGGTGTGGTGTCGGCCAGAGTGTGGATGTGGGGGAGGAGGCGTTCCCAGTGGATGGTGTCGTCGGGCTGGGAATCGTTGGGCGGGAGGGCTTGGCGGACGGCCTGTTCGGCCTCTGTGCGACCGAGGGGCTGCGGGTCGCGGTTACGTAGGACGGTCTGTATGAGGCGGTGGACGCCGACGCCCTGGCGGTCAGAGGTAAAGGCGATCATGTTGTAGGCGTGGAGTTCCCCCAGGGCGTTGGCGAGTGCGAGCGGGTGCGGGGCGAGGGGGGCCAGGAGGGTGCGGGGGATGTCGTCGGGGGCGAGCCAGGCCATGGCGTGCAGGAGGGTGACGGCCAGGGGGTCGCGCGCGGTGAGGGCGGTGAGGGTGTGGTCCCAGATCCGGGCGATCGTGCGTTCCGGACTCGGGGCGTCGCGGTTGTCGTCGAGGACGAGGGCGAGAGAGCAGCGGTAGGTGTCGAGGTCGATGCCGGTGCGGTAGGCATAGGCGCCGGCCTGTTCCAGGGCCAGCGGCAGGCACCCCAGGTCTTCGGCGAGCCGCCGCGCTGCCTTCCGCTGCTCCGCCGTGGCGGTCTGGCCGGGGAAGGCGAGGGAGCACAGCAGGCCGGTCGCCTCGCCCGGCGGGAGGGTGCCCAGGGGCATGACGGGGGCCAGGGCGTGCCAGCCGGTGGCTCTGCGGCTGGTGGCGAGGTGGTGTCCGCCGGAGAGGGTGCCTAGGTAAGGGTGCAGATGGGACGGGTCTTCGACGTTGTCGAAGACGAGCAGCCATCCCGGGTGTGCCTGGAGCCAGGCGATCGCCCATGCCGCCCGGTCTTCCGGCCCGCACCCGCGCGCCCACTGCGGACACACCTGCTCCGTGATCCGGCCCAGACCGGTCACGATCGTCTCCGGCGACTCGGCGGAGACCCACCACACGAGCGTGTAGGCGTCGCGGTAGCGATGGGCGTAGTGCAGGGCGAGCGCGCTCTTGCCCACCCCGCCCAATCCGCTGATCGCGCGCGCCGGCGTCCGCTGCGGTTGCACCACTGCCGCCGCACCTTCGCCGGTGAGCATTCGCCGCAGCGATGTCAGCTCCTCTTCGCGGCCGACGAATACCCCTGATGCTGACTCCGGCAGGAATCCGGCCCCCGTCGGCACCTCAACGGTGCGCGCCCAGTGCGCGGCCTGCTCCGGCAGCACTGTCACCTGGGCATGGTCTCCGCTGAGCGCGACCTGGATCGACTCGGCGCCGATCGGCCGGTCGCCCGACACGTTCACCCGCGCCGGCTTCCCCGGGGCCGGCACGCTCACGACTGTGGCGGGTGAATCGTGGTGTGGTCGCCGGTCGCGGCGATACCGATGTGCTGGGCGCCGATCGCCCGCGTCCCCGACACGTTCACTGTCACACCACCTCGCTCCGGCAGTAGCGCCGCCAGCTCGCGCAGGAGCTCGGCGTCCTCCCGCAGAGCCCGCTTGATCTGCTGGCGCAGCGCTGCCGCGGCATCCGCGTCCTCCGGCTCCTCGGCGGCCTCCTGTACCGCCGCTTCCAGCGCCGCACGCTCCTCCCCGTCACGGCGACGCCACACCAGGTCGAGAATCCGCCGGCCGACACCGGCGGTCCCCTCCACCGCGGCATCCAGCGCCGCGTCCTGGGCCCGCACCAGCACCGCCGTCCCGTACGCGCTCACGGCCGCCGTCAGATACGGCCCCGCCTGCTCCACCACTTCCATGATCTCCGCACTCACAGCGGCCCCCTGACCTGTCCGGCACCCATCGTCCTGATGGACGTCAAGGCTAGAAGAACGCGCCGTTCTGCGAATGCAGAACGGCGCAACCCTTGGTTTCGCAGGCACTTTCACGGCCGCTTGTCTGTGGACGTCTGCCGTTGTCCGTGGACGTTGGTGCCGGCGGCTGGTGTCAGAAGTCCCCGAGCCGTGCGCTCGACTCCACCTGGTCAGTGAGCCCATGCGCCGTACTGGGCATCGCTGGACGTTGCGCGAGCCACCCGGAGACGCGAGGGCCCCCGTTGACTGCTCCGCCCTCCGTGACCGTTCGTACGTGCTCGAACCCGTGGCGAAGGTAGTAGTCCTGGAGCGGCTTGTTCGTCGTCCACGCATCGAGCCGAAGCCACTTGGCGCCGGAACGATACGCCCGGTCGCCTGCCCAATCGAGCAGACGGCCCCCGAGGTCTTGGCCCGCGTGCGTACGAGCCACGGTCAGCTTGTTCACGAACCGGGACTCCTCCTGGAGTTCCTGGTCGCTCCAGAGCCCTTCCTCCGCGTCCGGGGTCAACGTGATGGTCGCCGCCGTTGTCGAGCCGTCCCGGACCATGAACACCACCCCGGCTTCAATCGTGGTCAGCAGCCTGTCTGCCGGGTAGGGGCGCTGCCACTGGTCACTTCCGAGGGCGGTGAGCCACGATGCGGCTTCCTGACGGAAGGCGAGCAGTACGTCCAAGTCGTCTGCGGTCGCCCGCTCGATGATCACTGAGGTTCGTCCTCCTGCCGAGCGGACAGCGTGCCGATCTCGTAGTTCATCCGGTTCAGGTCGCCCCGGAAGGTCGTGATGGTGCACCGGATGACCTTGTCCGCCGAGTAGCCGGTACGAGTCCAGAGCAGCACCGGGACGCCGGCGCCGATGTCGAGCAGTCGCGCCTCGTCGGGTGTGGGCATCCGGGCCGCGATCTCGTCGAAGTAGCCGATCTGCTCGATGCCGATACCTGCCAGGTACCGCGTCGTCCCCTCTTCGATGTCGCCGGGCTCCGCGAGCCGCGGAGCGTCCTTCACGAGCCAGTCGGGGTAGTAGGTGGCTTGGGTCGACCACGGCACGTCATCCACGAATCGATGGCAGAACCGGAGAACGGTGGTCGACTCCCGTTCGACCTTGAGCCGCTCCGCCACGTACTCGGTCGCCGGGGTCACCTCGACGCGGAACGTCTGGGTGGGATGGCGGCCGGCGTTGGTGACGTCGGTGCTGTAGGCGTCGCCGTTCTGCGGAAAGGTCAGGTTCTCGAAGCGGGACGCGTTGAGCTCGAATACCTCGTGCTTCCGGACCTCGTAGCCGAGCCCCTGGCTCGACGAGATCAACCCCTCGCTGACCAGCAGAGCGAGGCCGGAGCGGACGGTGTTCCTGGAAGCGTCAAATCGCGTACACAGATCGGCCTCGGAGGGCAGGCGAGAGCCCGGCTTGTAGACGTCGTTGTCGATGTCGCGACGGAGCGCGTCCGCCACCTGCCGGTACTTCGGCTGCTTGTTCATGCACCCATCATGACGCACTCGCTCAACTTGTTGGTACATGTAGGCCCCGATCGCTTGACGACTCACTGTCCGTGGGTGCAACATCACTGCATCAGCTTGTACCAACAAGTTGAGCAAGAGGTGCAACACCATTAAGTGTGCCCACTGGCGGCGATATTCCCGCAGGTAGGGGCGATTTCTTGGAGTTGCCCAACGCCCGGAGGGCTCCGTGAAACGGGCTCGAAGGAAGCGATCGCGCCTTGAGAACTGAACAGAGTGCCGAGGTATCCGTCCCCCTCAAGCGACAAGTGGGCGGCGTATGCGAGTCCTGTCCTCGCGTACGGAACAGCGCACTCCAACCTCCCCGCCTCGCATCTGTGCGGGCTGCGGCCGGTTGCCTCCTCCGCCCGTCTCGTACGGGCGGGGCTGAGGGGAGCCGGATGGTTCCAAACGGCGTGAGCCCCCGGTGCTGGAACACCGGGGGCTCTGTTCGGGCCGTTCCTGACTGAGAGGAACACACCCAATGAAGTCCATCGCTGCACCTCAGGCCGTTGTTACGGCCATCCCGTTCGACGGTGAGCCGTCGGACGCGGAGCTGGACGCGATCGAGCAGGAGATGCCGCTGATCCTGGCGGAGGTCGACCTGCTCGACGCGCAGATCATGACCATCGACCGTCCGGCCGCCGAGCTGGACATCCGACGGATCCGCCGGGCCCGCAACCGGGTCATGGCGGCCCGCCGAAACCTCACGAACCGCGCCGGCCTGGCGCAGGCGGGCGGTGCCGCATGACGACCACCGCCTCTCACCCGGCGCTCCTGGACCACCGGGGCAACGTCAAGCCGCGTGTCGAGACGTCGCTCGACTACGAGCAGGCCCGGCTCGGGGCCGCCTTCCACGAAGCCGGGCACGCGGTGATCGCCATGTCCTACGGCATGCATGTGGTCTCCAGCGAGGTCATCTCCCGGACCCCGCAGGGCGGCGGCTTCACCCTCACGGGCAGCACCTCCCTCGCGGCGTACGGCACCAGCCCGTGGCACTTCGCCGCCCAGGCCGCCGCCGGCGCGCTGGCCAAGGTGCAGTACCTCCTGGTCTCCGGGCTGTGGACGCCGCAGCTCGCCCTCGGGTGCGCCGCCGACCACGACCGCGAGCAGGCCATCGACGTCCTCGCCGAGTTCGGCTGCCTGCTCGACCGCGACCGCGTCCCGGCCGGCGGGAAGTCCTGGGGGCAGGTGCAGGGCATGGCCCGCCGCCGCATGGGTCACCTGTGGCGGGAGATTCGGACCGTGGCCCATGCCATGAACGAGAACGCCAGCCTCTCCGGCGGTCAGATCGCCGCCATGACCGGCCTGACCAACGCCCCGATGCCGACGGGAGGTGCGGCATGAGCGAGCGTGACATGCTCCCGGCCGACGTCGCGGACCTGCTGTCCGCGATCGTCGAGGCCCTGGACATTCCGCTGCCGGCGGTCGAGGACGGCAACGACCGCAAGCACTACCGGCTGCTCGAACGCCGCGTCTCGGACGTCCGCATCGCCCTGGCGTCCCTGCTCGCCCACCCGGATCTCCCGGACCTGCGCGACGACGCACGCTACATCCGCGACTGCACGGCCGAGCACCCGGTCACCTACACCCCCTTCGTCTTCTCGGACCGAGGGGGCAAGGAGTGAGCGCCGTCGGCAAGGAGCTGGGCAGGCTCCAGAAGATCGTGTTGGGGGCCGCGTTCGTGCCGATGCTCGCCACCGGCGGCGCCGGCGGGTACGGCACCTTCACCAACATCAAGGCCGCCTACGGCCCCGGCACGGCCGTTGGTGCGGTCGCGGCCGGCGAGGGCGCGACCGCCGTGCTGGCGATCGTGCTGCTCGGCCTGACGCTGCTGGGCCAGTCCTCGCCGCGCGTGATCCGGGCGGGGCTGTGGGCTCTTCCCGCCGCAGCCGCCGCCATGTCCGCCACCGCTGCCCAGACCCTGGGCGAGGTGGTCATCTACGCCCTGACCCCGATGGGCATGACCGCATCGGCCGAGGGCGCCGCGTTTCTCGCCCGCCGGATCGTCGTCTACCGCGACGGTCACGATGCCGAGGCCGAGGCGCACACCGCCGCGATAGTGCAGGCCCTGGCCTATCACCGGGCCCGTGCCGTGAACCACCCCGGGGAGTGGACCCGCAAGCGCTCCGAGCGGGCGTCCTGGCGGCTCGCCCGGAAGGTCGGCACCGGGGATCGCACCCTGGGCACCCGACTGGTCGACGTGCAGCGCGAGCACATCACCGCCGGCGCCGATGCCGCCCTCGCCGACATGTTCGGCATTCCCAGCACCCCCACCCCGGCCGCCGGATCAATCGGCGAGCCGGCCGGGATGACGGTGGAGCTGGGGGTGGACCGGTCTACCCGACCGATCCATCCCGTGAATGCGGAGGAAGCGGAACAGATCAGTATGGAACGGTCTACCTCTGACCTGCCCGTACCGGCCCTCGGACCGGCCCCGGTCAAGCGCAGCCCGTACGACCTGTTCCAGCTCGAAGAGCCCACCCGGCCCGCTCCGGCCGAGTCGATCGATTGGGGATCCAAGCGGGTCGACGCGGCCGAGCAGGCGCCATCGACCAAGCGGGTGACCCGCCGGGTGCCGGTGGCGGCCAAGACGACCCAGCCCCGCCGCACCCGCGAGAAACTCCTCGCCGAGGCACGGCAACTGACGGAGTCGTGGCCGGTGGAGAACCTGACGGCCGACCGGATCCGTCGGGCGGTTCGCACGTCGCCGGAGAAGGGCCGGTGGCTGCGCGACACCCTCAAGGGCGAGCGCGGTGAGGCCGCGTGAGCACGCTCCCCGTCTACCCCTGGCGGCTGGCCCCGGAGGGGCTGGCGACGTTCCGGCAGCTGCGGGCGCTGGGGCTGCGGCCGGCCGGTCAGCCGGTGGTGGCCCAGCTCGAACGCCCCCGCCGCCGGCGCGGCCCGCTGGTCGCGTTCCTCTACCGCATCGACCGGGCCAAGCCGGTCCGGTCGATGACCTCGGCCAAGCGGGCGGCCCTGGCCAAGGCGAACGCCGTCCGGCAGGTCTGCCCGGAGTGCGGGCGGGACGCCGGATACCGCATCCCGCCCTCGCTCGGCATGTGCACCCCCTGCGCCTACCCGGGCCCGTCCGCCGGGTGAGCGTCGAGAGGGGAGAGAGGCGACTCGCAGTCGAACTCGAAGGTCTCGATGGCGGCATCGAACGGGAAATCGGGATGGTCACGCCAGACGCCGGCGAAGGCGACCAGAAGGTTCCACGAGGCGATGGCGCTCAGTTCGGTCTCCGCTACCACCGCGCCCGAGGAGGCCCGGTGGTAGCGCACCGCCGCAATCTGCCGAAGGGCAGCGATGCGCAGCGCCACCGCCGCACGACGGGCCTCGCCCTCCAGTGAAGACGCATCCGGGATGCGTGCCAGCACGAACCGGGCCAGCTGCGCGATCTGTTCCTCGGTGATCCGTTCCACTCTTCCCTCTCGCGCCTACTGCGTGCTGTGCGCCGGGCGAGTCGTCAGCCCAGGACGGCGTCCAAGATCTCCTCCACCCAGTACCTCAGGCGGTGCCGGCGGCTGCAGAACCGCTTCGGGCGCCGCAGCCGGCTGCGCTCATCGAGCGGCCGACGGCACTGCTTGCAGTGCTTCACACGTATCCGATCCCCCATGGCCCGCGACTCTAGCGGCCACTTCTGACCTGGGAGAACCCATGTCGAACCTCCCCGACCCGGTCCGGGTCGTACAGCTCCCGGACGGCACCTACACCTACGCCGACCACCTCCCCACCCCCCTCCAACCGGCCGCACCGCAGGTGGTCCACCAGCACATCCACCAGGCCCCGCCCGACCGCACCGTCCAGCGCATCGCCCTCGGCTCCGGCATCGGCGCCGGCACCGTCGCCGCCGGCGTCTACTTCGGCCCCCTGCTCGTCGGGGCACTGACCGCGATCGCCGCGAACCTGGCCCTGCTCGCGTTCCTCGCCGCCGTCCTGTCCTGGGGTGTGGTGAGCGTCGTGAAGTCGATCGGTGGGCCGGACGGCAAGGCCGCCGCCAAGACGCTGGCCAAGTCCCGCAAGCGCCGCCGCTGACGGCTGCCCGATCCGCCCGTCTCGTACGGGCGGTGAGGGGAGTCGGGACAGCCCCGGCCCCGGAAGGGACCCCACCGTGGCCAGCAAGAACAACGAGTCCGAGCAGGTAACCCCGAAGCTCACGGCCGGGGAGAAGACGCAGGTCGCCTGGTACGTCGCCCGCATGTGTAAGCGCGGCGTCGCCGGCGAGGGCGTCTACCAGGGCGACCTGGAGAAGAAGGTCGAGCGCGTCATCGACCGCGCCCGCAAGCGGGCCGCGAAGTGAGCGCGGCACGGTCGACCTGGAAGTTCACCGTCGAAGCGACCGACGACCAGGGCCGTCGCGGCAGGCACAGCGGCCTCGTCGACTCGCACAGCGAGGACGCGGCCCGGCAGGGCGTCATCGAGTCGGTGCAGGCCGCCGGCTACCGGCCCTGCAGCCCCGTGCAGCTCACCCTCAAGCGCAGGTAGCTCTGCCCCGGGGCGGCCGACAGCCGGCAAGCATCCCGACCGCCCCGGGCCCCTCCCTCCACTCTTTCGAGCAGCAGGAGAACCCCATCATGACCGAACACGCGACGACCGAGGCGACCGTGGTCAACCTCGCCGAGCACCGCGCCGCCCGCACCGACGAGGCGCCGCCAATAGACCTGAACAAGACCGCCGAGTCCCCCGAGCCGGTCGACACCGAGCCGGAGGAGTCGGGGGTCGACGTGGTCGACCTGCCCGGCAACCCGCTCGCCGACTGGCTGACCGTCCCCGACACCCCGGTCCTGCCGGTGTGGGCCCGGTCGGTGCGGTCCATCCGGGAGAACACCACCGCCCTGGGGCGCCTGGCCTGGTGGCACTTCCGCTACCACGGCGTGCGGACCCCGAAGTACCTGCTCAAGACCGTGCTGCTGGCCGCCCGCGGCTTCTACCGCGCCGCCAAGGGCCTGTGGCCGACGCTGTCGGCGCAGGAGCAGTCCGCGACCGTGAAGGCCCTGCGCGCCCAGTCGAAGCTGCGGCCGGAGGACATCGAGCTGGCGGCCCGTCACCAGGCCGCCTACGCCGAGCGCACGCAGAGCCGCCGGTGGCGGTTCGGGCTGGCCGCCGTCGGGGTGGCGGCCGCGGCGACCGGCATCCTGCTCGCCGACCCGCTCCTGCAGGCGGCGATCGGCGCCGCCGTCACCGTTCCCCTCGCCCACCTGGGCCGGGGGGAGGAGACGCGGCTTTTGGATCAGGCGGCGCCGCCGATCCGGGTGGACATGTCCGCGCAGCAGCTCAACGACGCGCTTAGGGCCGCCGGCCTCCTGAAAAGCGGCAGCGGCAAGGACGAGAAGGACCTTCCGCGGGTGTCGTGCACGATGGGCCCCGTCCGCGACGGCCGCGGCTGGTCGGTGATCTTCGACATGCCCCGGGGTGGTGGGAAGACCGCCTCCGACGTGCTCGCCAAGCGGGAGGTCATCGCCCAGGAACTCGGCGTGGACGAGATCCAGGTCATCATGTCCCGCGTCCGCGCCGTCAACGGCGGCAACGCCGGCCGCGTCTCCATGTGGGTCTCCGACGACGACCCCTACCTCGGCACCCCGAACCCCTCGCCGCTGGAGAAGGCGGAGACGTTCTCCATCTGGGAGCCGGTCCCCTTCGGCCAGGACGCCCGCGGCACCCGCATCAGCGTGCCGGTGATGTGGCAGTCGATGTTCTTCGGCGGCCTGCCCCGCCGGGGCAAGACCTTCTCCCAGCGGCTCCTGACCGCCGCTGGCCTCCTCGACTCCCATGTGCGGCACTACGTCGCCGACGGCAAGGGCGGCGCCGACTGGATGCCCATGAAGGCCGTCGCCCACCGCCTGGTGATGGGCGCCGAGGACGACGCCATCACCGCCCTCAAGGCCATGCTGGCCGAGCTGCTGGCGGAGATGG
This sequence comes from Streptomyces sp. NPDC107498, assembly GCF_055582805.1. NCBI lineage: Bacteria > Bacillati > Actinomycetota > Actinomycetes > Kitasatosporales > Streptomycetaceae > Streptomyces > Streptomyces sp. NPDC107498. Next base: position 10,087 of record NZ_JBVJPE010000027.1, read on the forward strand.
AACGCCGCTTCGCCCTGCTGCGGGATCTGCCGCCGTCGGTGTGTCCGCAGGGCAAGCTGACCCCGGAGATCGTCGCCCGCTACAACCTGCCGGTCATCTTCGTCACCATCGACGAACTGCAGGAGTACTTCACCGCCATGGACCGGGAGGACCGCGAGCAGGTCATCAACGACCTGTGCCGCATCGCCCGCCGCGGGCCGGCCGCCGGGTTCATCTCCAACTACGCCTCCCAGCGCCCCGACGCCGACTCGGTGCCGACCAAGCTGCGGGAGATCATCACCATCCGCTACTCCACCCAGGTCGTCGACCGCGCCTCCAGCGACATGGTCCTCGGCAAGGGCAAGGCCGCCCAAGGGGCCGACGCTTCGGTGCTCTCCGAGGAGCACATGGGGGTCGGCGTCCTGGTGACCGGTCCGGCGTCCTATGTGACGGTGCGGGCCGACTACCTCGACGCCACCGCCTTCGCGGCCCTGTGCCGCAAGGGCCGGACCCTGCGCGAGGCCGCCGGGCAGCTCACCGGCGACGCGGCCGGGGACGTCACCGCCGCCGCCGACGCGGCCGGCGTCACCGTTCCGCCGATCGTCTCCGACGTCCTGGAGGTCATGCGGCACTCCCCGCGGATGTTCACCCCCGACCTGCTCGCCGGACTCGTCAACATCGACGAGGACACCTACGGCGACTTCAACGCCGAAGCCCTCGCTTCCGCGCTCGAAGCGGCCGGGGTGAAGCGGACCAGTAAGCAGGTCAAGATCAGCGGCTCCAACGGCGCCGGGTATCAGCGGCGCGACATCGAGGCCGCCGTGCCCGCCGAGATCCTACTGTCGGCCGGGAGGTAGAGGGGTCCCCCTCTACCCCACCCCCAGAACACCACCCCGCCCACGGCCCCTCCCGCGCATGCCCGGAGGGGCCGCGAAGTAGAGGGGGCCCTTTACCCCGGTCATGGGGGTGGTAAGGGCCTCTGACCTGCAAGGTAATGCCGGTAAAGGGGGGCCGTCCGACCCCCTTCCCGGCCCTCTCAGGCCCGGATTCCGGGCCTACAGCCTCCCGGGGAGACACCACCCGATGGTCGTCACGGTCTCGCTCATCCTGCTGTTCGGCATCGCTCTGTTCTTCCTGCTGCGCTCCAAGGAACTCGGCCCCGGCTCCGCCTTCACCGCCGTCATGTTCGGCTTCCTCCTCGCCTCCACCGGCGCCGCCGAACCCATCAACCGCCTCACCGCCTCCCTGACCGACGCCCTCTCCCACCTCTGACCCACCACAGCAACAAGGGCGGCCCCCGTCTCGCCAAAGTCCGGGGCCGCCCTCAATCCAGACCGCTCACAACGAACTGGAGACATCCAGCATGACCCATCCGAACCCGATCCGACGAGACCACCGGGGGATCGCGTGAACACGATCCCCACCACCGCCCTCGGCCTCGCCGAGACGGGCCTGCCGGTCCTGCCCCTACGGGCCGACAAGCGCCCCTTCGGCAACTGCCGCGCCTGTGAGGACCTGGCCTGCGGCGGCCGGCCGAACATGCGCGTCCCTGGCCCGTGCGTCTGCCCGTGGCCGTGCCACGGCTGGGCCGCCGCCACCACCGACCCCGCCGTCCTCGCCTCCCCGCAGTGGACGGCCGCCTGGCGCCGCGCCCGGGCGATTGGCTACCACCCCGGCGGCGCCGGCGTCACGGTCGTCGACCTGGACAACGCCGAGGCGGTCGCCTGGGCCCGGGAGAACCTGCCCGCGACCGCGACCGTGCCCACCACCCGCGGCGAGCACTGGATCTACCGGGGTCCCCTGCGGTCGGTGAACGGCGTCCGGTCCGGCGTCGACATCAAGTCCCTTATGTCTTACGCCCGGTGGCTCGGTCCCGGCACGGGGGCTCTGGCGGACCTGCCGGACGTCGTGCGCGCGCTCGCCGAGAAGGCGCCCACCGCCGCCCGGCCGCCCCGAGCCGCGACCATGCCCGCCCCGGCCGGCGGCGGGTCGTGCCGCCATCGCTCGCCCGCCTACCTCGAGCGTGGGATCGCCATGGCGGAACAGCGCATCACCGACGCGGCCAGCGGAGTGCACGCCACGGTGTACCGGACGTTCCTGGCGGTGCTGTCCGCGCACGGCCGGTGCGGCTGCCTCACCGAGGCGCACATCGGCCGCCTGTTCACCGCCGCCCAGGCCAAGGGGGAGTCCCCCCGGCACTGCGCGGTCGCCTGGTCCAACGCCACCACGGCTCTGGGGATGTGACATGGCCGAGGACGAGAAGAACCCCGCCCGCGCGATCATTGCCGACTACGCGCAGGAGCACTTCCGGTACTTCCGCACCGTCGACGGCACCGTCTACGCCCAGCGCAACGGCCACCCCGTCGCCCGCCCCATCCGCTCCCAGGGCACCACCGGCAGCCACCGCCAGGAACTCATGGTCGGCCTGTTCCGCGACGGGCTCGGCGTCTTCAACGGAACCGCCTTGAAGGAGGCACTCGACTTGATCGAAGCACTCGCGCTCACCGAGGACGTCCAGCCCGTCCACATCCGCGTCGCCCCCGGCTTCGACGGCGCCACCTGGCTCGACCTGGGCCGCGACGACGGCCGGTCCGTCCGCATCCACCCCACCGGCTGGGCCATCACCGTCCCCGACCCGCGCGAGGTGTGCTGGCGGCGCACTCAGCTCACCGGCGAACTGCCCCTGCCCGTCCAGAAGACCGACGGCAAGGGCATCGACCGGCTGATGCGGCTGTGCAACTTCTCCGACGCCCGCGCCGAGAGCCTGGCCCTGGCCTGGCTGATCGGCTGCCTGGGCCCGGACGTCCCGGTCCCCGCCCCCTTCCTCACCGGACCGCAGGGAGCGGGCAAGTCCACCGCCGGCAAGATGCTCGTGCGGATCATCGAGGGCATGAGCGGCGACCTCCGGCGGGCTCCGAAGGACGAGGAGAACCTGATCACCGCCGTCGCCGCCGGGTGGGTCACCGGCCTGGACAACCTCTCCCACCTCGGCCCGGACCTGTCGGACCTGATGTGCTGCATCGTCACCGGCGCGGAGAACATCAAGCGGGCGCTGTTCACCGACGGCGACGTGGTGCGCTCCCGCTACCGCCGGCCGATGCTGCTGACCGGCATCGACGTCGGCGTCATCCGCCCCGACCTCGCCGAACGCCTCCTCCCGCTCCGCCTGGAGCGGCCGAGGGTGCGGCGGACCGAGGCGGAGCTGTGGGCGGAGTTCGCCGAGGCGCTGCCCGTGATCCTCGGCTCCGTGCTCGACCTGGCCGTCGAGGTCCGCGCGGCCCGGGCCGACATCCCCACCGACCTGCGGATGGCCGACTTCGCCCACCTGTGCGCCCAGCTCGATGCCGCCCGGAACTTCGGGGCCCTGGACGCCTACCGGGCCAGCCTGGACGACCTGAACGACGACGTCATCGAGGGCGACCTGCTCGCCCAGACCGTCCTGAAGCGCGCCGCCGAGATCGAGCCCGGTACCGAGGTGCGGATGACGTCGGCCGAGTGGCTGCACGGGCTGACCCAGCTTTACACCGGGGAGGGGGAGTTCCGGCCCCTGCCCAAGGGCTGGCCCACCACCGGCAAGGTCCTGTCCGACCGGCTCAAGCGGCTCCAGCCGGTTCTGGCCGCGCGTGGCCTTCTCGTGGACTGGGGCCGCACCCGTACCGCCCGCTACATCGAGATGACCCGCCCCAAGGCCCCGGCCGACGAGCAGCAGCAGGCGTTCTGACCCGCGCCCGCGCGGTCCCGGCCGCACCGGCAAGAGGAGCACCCCGTCCCGGCGCGGCCGGTGCTCCTCTTGCTCTTCAGCGGCGCAGCCGCTCCCCAAGGTCGTGCCGCGAAGCGGCTCCGCATTCAGGCCCGAAGGCGCGCACGACCACAGACACAGGCCCCTTCTTTTTCCTAAGTAGGAAGACGCTGCGTCACCGCGTCACCGGCGGCTCCGAAAGCGGGCCTGACCTGCACCGACAGCGGTGACGCAGAGCCCGAATCTCTGCGTCACCGTTCGTCACCTGCGTCACGCCGTGACGGACGGCTCCGTCACCGGTGACACAGCGCCCGCCGCCCCGCGTCACGCGTATCCGCAGGTCAGCGGCACAAATGACGCTGATGACGCCGTGACGCAGACATTCCCACCTCGGACACACCAGCCACCACCGATCACGCCCAGGTCAAAGGAGCACCGCATGGACGTGGCCCTTTCCGAAGTGCCCGCTGACTCCACGCTCGTTCTGCTCACCGTCAAGGAGGCAGCCCGCCGCCTCCAGATCGGTCGGACCCTCTGCTACCGGTACATCGCCACCGGAGAGCTGGAATCCGTACCGCTCGGCCGACTCCGCCGCGTCCCCGCCGACGCCGTCACCGAATTCGTCACCCAACTCCGCCGCGCCCATCGGCCGGCCGCCTAAGAGGATCAAAGTGGGAGAACAGAAGAAGCGCACCCGCCGGGCGAACGGCGAAACGGCCATCTACTTCGGTAAGGACGGCCGTTGGCACGCCCGGGTGCCCATGGGCTACAAGGACAACGGCGAGCCCTACCGCAGGCACATCACGCGGCCTACGGAAGACGCCCTGAAGGATGAGGTCAAGCGGCTGGAGAAGCAGCGCGACCAGGGAACCGCCCAGCAGCCCGGGAAGCTGTGGACCGTTGAGAAGTGGCTGTGTCACTGGGTGGAGAACATCGCCAAGGACGTCGTCAGCGAGAACACGTATGACGGCTACGAAGTGGCGGTACGCGTACATCTCATTCCCGGCATCGGGAAGCACCGTATGGACCGCCTGGAGCCCGAGCACCTGGAAAGCCTGTACCGCCGGATGCAGAAGAACGGCAGCAAGCCGGCGACGGCTCACCAGGCCCACCGCACCGCTCGTACCGCGCTCGGTGAAGCAGTCCGTCGCGGCTATGCGGCGAAGAATGCCGCCGCCCTGGCCAAGCCGCCCCGGATGGAGGGCGACGAAGACGAGATCGAGCCCTACTCCGTCGAAGAGGTGCAGAGCCTGCTGATCGCGGTGAACAAGCGCCGGAACAGCGCGCGCTGGATGCTCGCGCTCGCCCTCGGACTGCGACAGGGCGAGACCCTCGGTCTGCGATGGTCCGACGTGGACCTGGACAACGAGTATCTGAAGCTGCGCCGAAACCGCCTGCGGCCGAAGTACGCGCACGGTTGCTCCGACGCGGCGCCGTGCGGCCGGAAGGCGGGGTACTGCCCCAAGCGGGAGCAGGTGCGGAGGGAGACCAAGAACACCAAGTCGCGGGCCGGCCGCCGTGCCGTTCCGCTGCCCGGCCCGTTGGTCGTGATGCTCCGCGCCCACAGGGAGGCGCAAGCCCTTGAACGGGCGAAGGCGGGGAACCTGTGGACACCGTCCGACTACGTCTTCACCAAGCCGCTCGGCGGCCCGCTCAGCCCGAACACGGACTACCACGACTGGAAGAAGCTGCTGGGCGACGCGGGGGTGCGTGACGCGCGCCTGCACGATGCCCGGCATACGGCTGCCACCGTGCTCATGCTGCTCGGAGTCCCGGACCGGGTCATCGACCAGATCATGGGGTGGGAGCCGGGCACCTCCTCCCGGATGCGGGCGCGGTACCTCCACGTGCCGGACGCCATGCTGAAGGACGTGGCCCGGAAGATCGCTGAAGCCATCTGGGGACCCCCGGAGAAGCCCTCTGTGGACAAAGACCAGGACAACGAGGACTGAGACAACGTCGAAGGGCCCCACCGCGAACGGTGGGGCCCTTCAACGAATTGCCCGGTGAGAGCAATGGCGGAGGATACGAGATTCGAACTCGTGAGGGGTTGCCCCCAACACGCTTTCCAAGCGTGCGCCCTAGGCCTCTAGGCGAATCCTCCGGGGAGAACATTACATGACCGGGAGGGGTGCTCGCGCACGTGATCTCGGAGCGGGGGTGGGCGAGGGGTGCAGGTCGGGGAGGGGGGACGGGCGGGGGTTCGGATCGGGTACGCTGGGCGGAGCCCCTCACGCGGTGCTATCTGACTGAACTCCCCCAGGGCCGGAAGGCAGCAAGGGTAGGTCGGCTCTGGCAGGTGCGTGGGGGGCGCTTGCGTTCCCCGGCCGACGACCCGGCCGACGCCCCGGCCGACGACCCGGCCCGCGTCCTGCGCCCAGCCCCCGCGCCGCCCCCGCCCCCGCCCCGTTCCCGTTTTCCCGGGTTGTCGGTGGGCGCCTATAACCTCGTATACGTGTCGTCTCTCGCGCTGTACCGCCGCTACCGTCCCGAGTCCTTCGCCGAGGTCATCGGGCAGGAGCATGTCACCGACCCGTTGCAGCAGGCCCTGCGGAACAACCGGGTCAATCACGCGTACCTGTTCAGCGGGCCCCGCGGGTGCGGCAAGACGACCAGCGCGCGCATCCTCGCGCGGTGCCTGAACTGCGAGCAGGGCCCCACGCCCACCCCGTGCGGCGACTGCCAGTCCTGTCGGGACCTCGCGCGGAACGGGCCGGGGTCCATCGACGTCATCGAGATCGACGCCGCTTCCCACGGCGGTGTGGACGACGCCCGCGACCTGCGCGAGAAGGCCTTCTTCGGGCCCGCCTCCAGCCGGTACAAGATCTACATCATCGACGAGGCCCACATGGTCACCTCGGCGGGCTTCAACGCCCTCCTGAAGGTGGTCGAGGAGCCGCCGGAGCACCTGAAGTTCATCTTCGCCACGACCGAGCCCGAGAAGGTCATCGGGACCATCCGGTCGCGGACCCATCACTACCCCTTCCGGCTCGTGCCGCCCGGCACGCTGCGGGAGTACCTCGGCGAGGTGTGCGGGCGTGAGGGCATCCCCGTCGAGGACGGGGTGCTGCCGCTGGTCGTCCGCGCCGGCGCCGGGTCCGTGCGCGACTCGATGTCCGTGATGGACCAGCTGCTCGCCGGCGCCGCCGACGACGGTGTGACGTACTCCATGGCCACCTCCCTCCTCGGATACACGGACGGGTCGCTGCTCGACTCCGTCGTCGACGCCTTCGCGGCCGGGGACGGCGCCGCCGCCTTCGAGGTCGTCGACCGGGTCGTCGAGGGCGGGAACGATCCCCGGCGGTTCGTCGCCGACCTGCTGGAGCGGCTGCGGGACCTCGTGATCCTCGCCGCCGTGCCCGACGCCGCCGAGAAGGGGCTCATCGACGCCCCCGCCGACGTCATCGAGCGCATGCAGGCCCAGGCCTCCGTCTTCGGCGCGGCCGAGCTGAGCCGTGCGGCCGACCTCGTCAACGCGGGACTGACGGAGATGCGCGGAGCCACGTCGCCCCGCCTGCAGCTGGAGCTGATCTGCGCGCGCGTGCTGCTGCCCGCCGCCTTCGACGACGAGCGTTCCCTCCAGGCGCGGCTCGACCGGCTGGAGCGCGGGGCGGCCGCCGCGCCCGCGCCCGTCTTCACGCCCGGGCCCCCCGCGCCCGCCATGGCGTACGTGCCCGGCCCCGAGGCCCACACCCCGATGGCCCCGCCCCCGCCGCCGCCCGCCCCCGCCCCCGTCCAGCAGCAGGCCCCCGCCCCCGTGCAGGAACAGCCCGCCGCGGCCCGGCCCGGCGCCTGGCCCGGTGCCGCCGCCCCCGGCGGCGGCGCGCCCGGCGCCTGGCCCGGCGCGTCCCCGGCGCCCGCCGCCCCGGCCCCCGCGCCCGTACAGGCGCAGCCCGCTCCGCAGGCACCCGCGCCGGCCGCCGCGAGCGGTGGCGGCGGTGGCGGGGACACGGCCCAGGTGCGGAACCTGTGGCCGCAGATCCTCGACGCCGTCAAGAACCGGCGCCGCTTCACCTGGATCCTGCTCAGCCAGAACGCCCAGGTGGCGGGGTTCGACGGTGCGACGCTCCAGCTCGGCTTCCTCAACGCCGGAGCCCGGGACAACTTCGCGAGCAGCGGCAGCGAGGACGTCCTCAAGCAGGCCCTCGCCGAGCAGTTCAACGTGAACTGGAAGATCGAGGCGATCATCGACCCCTCGGGCGGCGCCGCGCCCCCGCCCGCCGCCACCGGCTTCGGCGGTTCGGGCGGCACCGGCGGCTTCGGCGGCTTCGGCGGCGGAGACAACGGAAACCACGGAAACGCCGGGAGCAACAACGCCGGCGGCTTCGGCGGCGGAGGCGGCGCCGGCGGTTTCGGGAGCGGCGGTCGGTCCGCCGCCCCCGCGCCCGCCGCCCCCACCCCCGTGTTCCAGCAGGCCCCGCCGCCCGCGCAGGCGCAGCCCGCCCCGTCGTCCGCTCCCGCGCCCGCGTACACCCCGCCGGTGCCGCAGCCCGTGGCGCCCGAGGACGACGTCCCGGAGGAGGACGACCCGGACCTCGTCGACTCCGCGCTCTCCGGGCACGACCTGATCGTGCGCGAGCTGGGAGCCACGGTTGTGGAGGAATACACGAACGAGTAGGGCCGTCTCGCTCGGTGGCCCGCACAAGGGGCATCCCGGCCCGCGGGCTACCCTGGCAGGCGTGAAGGTCCTCGTCATCGGCGGCGGCGCCCGCGAACACGCCCTGTGCCGCTCTCTCTCCCTCGATCCCGACGTCACCGCTCTGCACTGCGCGCCCGGCAACGCCGGAATCGCGGAGGTCGCGGAGCTGCACCCCGTCGACCAGCTGGACGGCGCGGCCGTCACCGCGCTCGCCACCGAGCTGGGCGCCGAACTGGTCGTCGTCGGCCCGGAGGCCCCGCTCGTCGCCGGCGTCGCCGACGCCGTCCGCGCGGCCGGCATCCCCGTCTTCGGCCCGTCCCGGGAGGCGGCGCTGCTGGAGGGCTCCAAGGCCTTCGCCAAGGACGTCATGGCCGGCGCCGGGGTCCCCACCGCCCGCAGCTACGTCTGCACCACCCCGGAGGAGATCGACGAGGCGCTCGACGCCTTCGGCGCCCCGTACGTGGTCAAGGACGACGGCCTCGCGGCCGGCAAGGGCGTCGTCGTCACCGAGGACGTCGAGCAGGCGCGGGCGCACGCGCTCGCCTGCGACCGGGTGGTCATCGAGGAGTACCTGGACGGCCCCGAGGTCTCCCTCTTCGCCATCACCGACGGCACCACCGTCCTCCCGCTCCAGCCCGCGCAGGACTTCAAGCGCGCGCTCGACGGCGACGAGGGCCCGAACACCGGCGGCATGGGCGCCTACTCGCCGCTGCCCTGGGCCGACCCGAAGCTGGTCGAGGAGGTCCTGGAGACCGTCCTGCAGCCGACGGTCGACGAGCTGCGCCGCCGCGGCACGCCGTTCTCCGGCCTCCTCTACGCGGGCCTGGCGATCACCGGCCGCGGCGTCCGGGTCATCGAGTTCAACGCGCGCTTCGGCGACCCCGAGACCCAGGTCGTCCTGGCCCGCCTCAGGACCCCGCTCGCGGGCGTCCTGCTGAACTCCGCGCACGGCACCCTGGACGACCAGGCCCCGCTGAGCTGGAGCGACGACGCCGCCGTCACCGTGGTCGTCGCCTCCCACAACTACCCGGACACCCCGCGCACGGGCGACCCGATCGAGGGCCTGGACGAGGTCGCGGAGAAGGACGCCCCCCACGCGTACGTGCTCCACGCCGGTACGAAGCGGAGCGAGGACGGCGCGGTCCTGAGCGCCGGCGGGCGCGTCCTGTCGGTCACCGCCACCGGTTCGGACCTGGCGCAGGCCCGTGAGCGGGCGTACGCGGCGGTCGGCCGTATCCGCCTTGACGGTTCGCAGCACCGCACGGACATCGCGCGGAAGGCCGCCGAGGCCTGATCCCTCCTGATTCCGGCCGATTTCGCCGGATTCCCCTTGTGGCCGTGTGGTGCGGAACCCGTGAACCACACGGCCACACCTGTGCCATCACCTTTACCCAAAGCCATTCCATCGAGTGACGGCTCGGCCATACGGATGACGCCCGCCGAAGCCCCAACTAGGGTGCGGCGAAGGCATTCCGGCACTTGGCCCACCGGCATTGCGATGTCAGTGGCGGGTGCCACAGTGGGGGAGTGAGCAACACCGCCACGGGCAGTCCCGTCGAGGACAGGAGGGGGTGATGAACGGCGTGTCCGGTACCGGTTCCGTTGTCGGCGAGGAATGGGGTGCGCGCGCCGCGCGCTCCCGGGCCCTCGCCGTCCTCCGCGTCCGGGGCAGGGCGCTGGGCCTCGCGGTGCTCCCCGCCGCCGTGGCCGTCGTCCTGTACGCGGGCGGGGTCACCGGCCACTTCACCGGAGCGGCCTGGGACACGGCCCGCTGGGTCGTGACCGTCCTCGCCGTCGTCGTGCTCCTCGCCGCGACGGTCGTCGCCCTCGTCGTCGCCCGGGCCCGTCCGGCCGCCACGCCGACGGTGGAGCTCGCCGAGTCCGCCGCCCCCGATCTGTACCGGCTCGTCCGCGACCTGGCCGACCGGCTCGGCGTCCCGGCACCCGCCGCGATAGCCCTCACCCCGGACTGCGACAGCTGGCTGGAGGACCGCACCCACCGGGCCCACCGCCTCCACCGGACGTCCGGCGGGGACGGTGCCCCGGTCCTGGTCATAGGCTCGCCCTTCCTGTGGTGGATGCGCGTCGGCGAGCTGCGGGCGGTCCTCGCCCCCGTCGTCGCCGGTACGGGACCGGCCGCCCACCCGGACATAGCCGCGGCCCGCCGCTTCGTCCGCGGACTGGACGCCGCCGTCGCCGTGCCCCGGGTCCCCGGCCTCGACCCGCTCCGCAGGCTCGGCGCCCACGGCGTCGGGCGGGTCGCCCGCGTGCTGCTGCGCGCCTGCCGGGGGCACGCCGCCGAGATGGAGCGCGGGGTCGCCGCGGCCGGCTCGGAGCGCGCCCAGGCCGTGGACTACGGCGTACGGATCGTCGCCCAGGAACAGGTCGGCCTGGCCTACGCGGGCTGGGACCGCCTGCTCACCCGGGTCGCGCTGCCCGCCTGGCGCATGGGCCGCTGGCCCGCCAAGCTCGACGCGGGCGTGGTCTCCGCCCTCACCGAGCTCTCCCGTCGCGACCGGCTCGCGGAGGGCTTCTCCTCCCGGCTCGGCGAGCGCCCCGCCTGCGACCTCCTGGAGGAGCCCGGCGCCGTCGACGAGGCCGCCTCGCTGCTCGCCGCCCGCCTCTTCCACGGCGGCCCCGCCGAGCCCGGCCCCGACTGGGCCCCGGTGGAGTGGAGCCAGTACCCGGAGGAGGTCGTCGACCGGAAGTGGCGCACCGACGCGGCCCGCCTGCACCAGGTCCTCGACGGCCTCGGCGTGGCCGCCCCCGCCGCCGGACCGGCCTCCGGCGCGGCCGGCCCGACCCTGACCCGCGTGATGGACCACCTGACGACCCCCCGCCCCGAAAACGATCCCGATCCCGATCCCGATTCCGGTCTCGGTCCCGCTCCCGGGCGCACCATCGACGCCGGGGAGTCCGGGCCGGAGCGCGGCACCGACGCCGACGAGGCCGGGCGCACCACCGACGCCGACGGACCCGGCCCCCTGCGCGCCACCGGCACCGGCCCCGACGGTCCGGAGCTCCCGGCCGCCCCGGCCGACCCCGCCGCCACCGTCGAGTCCGCGCCCGAGCCCCTGCCCGGCGCCCCCGCCGCCCCTGCCGAAGAGCCCGACCTCGCCCTGGCCCTCTCCGACGGCTCCGAGGAGGACGACGACGAACCGGTCAATCCCGCCGCCGAGGCGCTCGCCGGGGCGCTCAGCGCGCTCCTCGCGCGCGAGGAGGCGGCCCGGGAGGCCCGGGTCGCCGCGGCGGCCGAGACGGCTCGCGCCACCGACAAGGGCGACCGGGCCGACACCGTCGCCCCCGACGCCGTCAGCGGCCCCGACGGACCCCTGCCGCTGTTCCCGCTCCAGCCGCCCCGTACCGGCCGCGACCTGCTCGCCGACCACGTGACCGCGATGGTCTGCTGTGCGGCCGTGGACACCGCCGAGGCCGCTCCGGGGCTCGACTGGCTCGACGGGCCCGCCCTGCTCGTCGGCGGCGAGCGCGCGGCGGACCTCGGGCCCCGGGTCCTCGCGCTCGTCGAGGACGGCGACCCGGAGCCGCTGCGGGCCTGGCTCGCCCGCACCGGGGTGCGCCCGGAGAAGCCCGTACGCCTGGTCTGAGGCCCCCTCGAAAGGGCGTCGGCCGGAGGACCGGCTTCCACTCTCGTCAATTCACGACGAACGGTGACGGAGTGCGTGCGTTATGTGATGTGCTGGAGACCGGCACTGACCGAGGCACGAACCACGGGCACGCGTCACGCGGACGCATCGCCGACACGCACCACGGGAACGCATCAGAGGCACTGACCGGCCGACCGGGGGAGTCGAGGGAGGGGCGCACATGGGGGCGGAGCAGATCAGACGGTGGGAGTCGGGTGCGCTCGCGCACGCCGTCTCCGATCCCTTCGGCCAGGGCCCGCTGCCCTGGCTGCGCGGCTCGGAGAACTACTTCGACGGCACCGGCCAGATGGTCCCCTGGTACGCGGACGAGATCCTGGCCCGCGGCGGCAGCGGCGGGCCGCGCACGGCGGACGACGTCCGGCGCCAGATCAAGGGCTTCGCGTCGGGCGGGGCCGTGGCGCCGGGCGAGTCGATCGATTTCCACATCACCGTGGACCCGCCGCAGCAGTTCTCGGTCGACGTCTATCGGATCGGGCACTACGGCGGCGACGGCGCCGCGAAGATCACCACCAGCCCGCGCCTCTCCGGGATCGTCCAGCCGGCCCCGCTGACCGCCGACCGCACGGTCTCCTGTCACCACTGGTGGCAGTCCTGGCGGCTGCAGGTCCCCACGTACTGGTCGATCGGCGCGTACGTCGCCGTCCTCACCACCGTCGACGGCCACCGCTCGCACATCCCCTTCACGGTCCGCGACGACCACCCGGCGGACCTGCTGCTCGTCCTCCCGGACGTGACGTGGCAGGCGTACAACCTCTACCCGGAGGACGGCCACACCGGCGCCAGCCTCTACCACGCCTGGGACGAGGAGGGCCGGCTGCTCGGCGAGGAGGAGGCGGCCACCACCGTCTCCTTCGACCGTCCGTACGCGGGCGCGGGCCTGCCCCTGCACGTCGGGCACGCCTACGACTTCATCCGCTGGGCCGAGCGCTACGGCTACGACCTGGCCTACGCGGAGACCCGCGACCTGCACGCCGGGCGGGTCGACCCGAGCCGCTACCGGGGCCTCGTCTTCCCGGGCCACGACGAGTACTGGTCGGCGCCGATGCGCCGGACCGTCGAACTCGCCCGTGACCAGGGCACCTCGCTCGTCTTCCTGTCCGCCAACACCATGTACTGGCAGGTGGAGCTCGCCCCTTCGGCGTCCGGGGTGCCGGACCGCCTCCTCACCTGCCGCAAGCGGCGCGGTCCCGGCCGTCCCGCGCTCTGGCGCGAGGTCGACCGGCCCGAGCAGCAGCTCCTCGGCATCCAGTACGCGGGCCGGGTGCCCGAACCGACCCCGCTGGTCGTGCGGAACGCCGACCACTGGCTCTGGGAGGCCACCGGCGCGGGCGACGGCGACGAGCTCCCGGGCCTGGTCGCGGGCGAGGCCGACCGCTACTTCCCGCGCACCGCGCTGCCGGAGCACCAGGGCCGCATCCTGCTCGCGCACTCGCCCTACCGGGACGGCGAGGGGGCGCTCCGCCACCAGGAGACCTCCCTCTACCGGGCCCCGTCCGGCGCCTGGGTCTTCGCGTCCGGGACGTTCGCCTGGTCACCGGCGCTGGACCGGCCGGGCCACGTCGACGCCCGGGTCCAGCGCGCCACCGCGAACCTCCTCGACCGGATCTGCAAGAGGGACTGAGGGCCGTGGGGAACCGGGCGGCAAGAAGGGCCGAGAAACGAGGGGACCGGACCGCAAGGGGGGACTGAGCGGGGGGTCACAGGGCCTCGCGGGCGGGCCCGCCCGGATGTGCGAGAGAATCGGACTCGCTCCTGGATCAACCTACGCGGAGGAACCGTGTCCGGATTCGTAGAAAAGCCCGAGCCCGTCCAGGTCCCGGGCCTCACCCATCTCCACACGGGCAAGGTCCGCGACCTGTACCGGAACGAGGCGGGCCACCTCGTCATGGTGGCGAGCGACCGCATGTCGGCCTACGACTGGGTGCTGCCCACCGAGATCCCCGACAAGGGCCGGGTGCTCACCCAGCTCTCCCTGTGGTGGTTCGACAAGCTCGCCGACCTGGTCCCGAACCACGTGCTCTCCACCGACCTGCCGGCCGGCGCCCCCGCCGACTGGGCGGGGCGCACCCTCGTCTGCAAGCCGCTGAACATGGTCCCGGTCGAGTGCGTGGCCCGCGGTTACCTCACCGGCTCCGGACTGCTGGAGTACGACGAGTCCCGCACGGTCTGCGGTCTCGCCCTGCCCGAGGGCCTGACCGACGGCTCCGAGCTGCCCGCGCCGATCTTCACCCCGGCGACCAAGGCCGCCGTCGGCGACCACGACGAGAACGTGTCGTACGAGGAGGTCGCCCGCCAGGTCGGCGCCGAGACGGCCGCGCTGCTGCGCCAGACGACCCTCGCCGTCTACTCCCGGGCCCGGGACATCGCCCGTGACCGGGGGATCGTCCTGGCCGACACGAAGTTCGAGTTCGGCTTCGAGAGCACCCCGGACGGCGACCGCCTGATCATCGCCGACGAGGTCCTCACGCCGGACTCCTCGCGCTTCTGGCCGGCCTCCGAGTGGGAGCCGGGCCGCGCCCAGCCCTCGTACGACAAGCAGATCGTGCGGAACTGGCTGACCTCGTCGGCCTCCGGCTGGGACCGCAGGAGCGAGCAGCCGCCGCCGGCCCTGCCGCGGGAGGTCGTGGAGAAGACCAGCGCCAAGTACATCGAGGCGTACGAGCTCCTGACCGGCACCTCCTGGTCCTAGTCCCGGGCCGGCCCCGGCCCTGGTCCTGGGTCGGCCCGGTCCCGAGAACGAGAAAGCCCCCGGTCGATTCGACCGGGGGCTTCTTCATGGAGCGGACGACGAGATTCGAACTCGCGACCCTCACCTTGGCAAGGTGATGCTCTACCAACTGAGCCACGTCCGCATGCGCCGTAGCGCGCTGCTAACTATACCCAACGTCGCGCGTGCTCGTGACACACCGCCGTGTGGGGCCCTTCACACCTTCCGGGAACACGACGAAGGCCCCGGTTCCTGAGAACCGGGGCCTTCGTACTCCCTGAGCGGACGACGAGATTCGAACTCGCGACCCTCACCTTGGCAAGGTGATGCTCTACCAACTGAGCCACGTCCGCATTGCTCCCGACCGGCTTTCACCGGGCGGTGCGAGCACCACTCTACCTGATGCACCGGAGTGCTCGGTAACGCGATGCAGAGCGGGTGACAGGGATCGCACACTGCGCCTTCCCCCTGGAAGGGGGCTGTTCTACTACTGAACTACACCCGCACGCTGCTGGGGACTCGGCTTTTCGGCCTCGCCCCTCGGCGTGATCCAGACTCTACCGGATCATGGGGGGTGTCATGCAAATCGGCTCCGACCGAGGCCCGCCTCCGGACCTCCGGCCGGGCCCGCCCCCCCCGTGGGCCCCCGCTCAGCTCGCCGCGCGGAAGGCCTCGTAGACGCGCTTCGGGATCCGGCCGCGGGCGGGGACCTCCATCTTGTGGGACTGGGCCCAGGCGCGGACCGCCGCCGGGTCGGGGGCGAGGGCGGTGTGCGTGTACGAGTCGGCCGCGACGCTCCGGCCGGCCGTCGCCCGGGCCGACAGCTTGCGGCCGGCGGCGAGGTAGGGCGCGAGGGCCTTGCGGAGTTTCTTTGCATTGGCAGCATTCAGGTCGATCTCGTACATCTTCCCGTCCAGACCGAACGCGACCGTTTCAGCCGCTTCTCCGCCGTCGATGTCGTCGGAGAGAGTGACCACCACACGCTGAGCCACGGATATCGGTCCTTTCCTGCGGCCGCCGCGGTCACGAGGACGCTTGTGGCGCCCCTGACGTGCGGCGATGCCGACCGTACGGCTGTGCCGGGACAATGCTGATTTCTTCTGGATTCCTTTGTACAGCGGTGGGCGTCGCATTGTGAAGCCCCGTCATTTTTTTGAGCGTGTCCCGGCGCAATGGGATCCGCGATATTTCACTCGAATTTTGTGCGGGGCACGTGTCGGGCGGTCGGACGGCGTTCGTGTGACGCACACCGCTCTGAACCGGTCTTTTGTAGGATCCTTCAGATCTCTACCCGCGTAGAATTTGGAGGCAGGTACGCTGAGGGAACCGCCCACGCAACACACCACCGGGAGTGCCAGTGGCACGCGTCGTAGTCGACGTCATGCTCAAGCCGGAGATCCTCGACCCGCAGGGACAGGCGGTGCAGCGTGCACTGCCCCGCCTCGGGTTCGCCGGAATCGCCGACGTCCGTCAGGGGAAGCGCTTCGAGCTGGAGGTGGAGGGACCGGTCGACGACGCCGCCCTCGCCCGCATCCATGAGATGGCCGAAACCTTCCTTGCCAACACCGTGATCGAAGACTTCGTCGTGAAGGTGGAGTCGTGACCGCACGCATCGGCGTCGTCACGTTCCCCGGCACGCTCGACGACCAGGACGCGCTGCGCGCCGCCCGCCTGGCGGGCGCCGAGCCCGTGTCGCTCTGGCACCGGGACAAGGACCTCAAGCAGGTCGACGCCGTGGTCCTGGCCGGCGGCTTCTCCTACGGCGACTACCTGCGGGCCGGAGCCATCTCCCGCTTCTCGCCGGTGATGGAGACGATCATCGAGCAGGCGAAGGCGGGCATGCCCGTCCTCGGCATCTGCAACGGCTTCCAGATCCTCACCGAGGCCCATCTGCTGCCGGGCGCCATGCTGCGCAACAACCACCTCCACTTCATCTGCCGCGACCAGAAGCTGCGGGTGGAGAACGCGGAGACCGCCTGGACCTCGGACTACACCGAGGGCCAGGAGATCGAGGTCCCGCTCAAGAACATGGACGGCCGGTACGTCGCCGACGAGCGCACGCTCGACGAGCTGGAGGCCGAGGGGCGGGTCGCCTTCCGCTACCTGGACGTGAACCCCAACGGCTCGCTGCGCGACATCGCGGGCATCACCAACGCCGCGGGCAACGTGGTCGGCCTCATGCCGCACCCGGAGCACGCCGTCGAGCCGCTGATCGGCACCGGCAAGACGGACGGCCTCGGTTTCTTCACCTCGATCCTCAAGAAGCTGGTCAACGCCTGATGAGCCTCGACACCGTCAAGCACGCGAGCGAGACGCCGGACAGCGAGCAGCCCTGGAAGGAGCTCGGCCTCAAGGAGGACGAGTACGCGCGCATCCGCGAGATCCTCGGCCGCCGTCCCACCGGCGCCGAGCTCGCCATGTACTCCGTCATGTGGTCCGAGCACTGCTCCTACAAGAGCAGCAAGGTCCACCTGAAGCAGTTCGGCGAGAAGACCCCCGAGAACGACGCCATGCTCGTCGGCATCGGCGAGAACGCGGGCGTCGTCGACGTCGGCCAGGGGTACGCGGTCACCTTCAAGGTCGAGTCGCACAACCACCCCTCGTACATCGAGCCCTACCAGGGCGCGGCCACCGGCGTCGGCGGCATCGTCCGCGACATCCTCGCCATGGGTGCCCGCCCGGTCGCGGTCGTCGACCCGCTGCGCTTCGGCGCGGCCGACCACCCCGACACCAAGCGCGTGCTGCCCGGTGTCGTCGCCGGCATCGGCGGCTACGGCAACTGCCTGGGCCTGCCGAACATCGGCGGCGAGGTCGTCTTCGACTCCTGCTACCAGGGCAACCCGCTGGTCAACGCCGGCTGCATCGGCGTGATGAAGCACGAGGACATCCACCTCGCCAAGGCCTCCGGCCCCGGCAACAAGGTCATCCTGTACGGCGCCCGCACGGGTGGCGACGGCATCGGCGGCGTCTCGGTCCTCGCGTCCGAGACCTTCGACGACACCAAGCCCACCAAGCGCCCCGCCGTCCAGGTCGGCGACCCCTTCCAGGAGAAGCTCCTCATCGAGTGCACCCTGGAGATCTTCAAGGAGAAGCTGGTCGCGGGCATCCAGGACCTCGGCGGCGCCGGGCTCTCCTGCGCCACGTCCGAGCTGGCCTCCGCGGGCTCCGGCGGCATGCGGGTCGACCTCGACCTGGTGCACCTGCGCGACGCGACGCTCTCGCCCGAGGAGATCCTCATGAGCGAGTCGCAGGAGCGCATGTGCGCGATCGTCGAGCCCGGGCACGTCGACCGCTTCCTGGAGATCTGCGAGAAGTGGGACGTCATCGCCACCGTCATCGGTGAGGTGACCGAGGGCGAGCGCCTGGAGATCTTCTGGCACGGCGAGCAGATCGTCGACGTGCCGCCGCGCTCCGTCGCCCACGAGGGCCCGACCTACCACCGGCCGTTCGCGCGCCCGGACTGGCAGGACGCCCTCCAGGCCGACGACGCCGGCAAGCTCCCCCGGCCGCAGAGCGGCGCCGAGCTGAAGGACCAGGTCCTCAAGCTCGTCTCCTCGCCGAACCAGGCCTCCAAGTCCTGGATCACGGACCAGTACGACCGGTTCGTGCAGGGCAACACGGTCCTGGCGCAGCCCGAGGACGCGGGCATGGTCCGCATCGACGAGGAGACCAACCTCGGCGTGGCCATGGCGACCGACGGCAACGGCCGGTACGCCAAGCTCGACCCGTACACGGGCGCGCAGCTCGCGCTGGCGGAGGCGTACCGCAACGTCGCCGCCTCCGGCGCCAAGCCGCTGGCGATCTCGGACTGCCTGAACTTCGGTTCGCCCGAGGACCCGGCCGTGATGTGGCAGTTCGCCGAGGCCACCCGTGGCCTCGCGGACGGCTGCCTCCAGCTGGGCACCCCGGTGACCGGCGGCAACGTGTCGCTGTACAACCAGACCGGTGAGGTCGCGATCCACCCGACGCCCGTCGTGGCCGTCCTCGGTGTGATCGACGACGTCGACCGCCGCACCCCGATCGCCTTCGCGGAAGAGGGCCAGCTCCTCTACCTGCTCGGCGACACCAAGGAGGAGTTCGGCGGTTCGGCCTGGTCCGAGGTGATCCACCAGCACCTCGGCGGCATGCCGCCGGCCGTGGACCTCGACCGGGAGAAGCTGCTCGGCGACATCCTGATCTCGGCCTCCCGCGACGGCATGATCGACGCGGCGCACGACCTGTCCGACGGCGGACTCGTCCAGGCGGTCGTCGAGTCCTGCCTGCGCGGCGGGAACGGCGCGCGCCTGGTCGTCCCGGAGGGCCTGGACGCGTTCACGTTCCTCTTCAGCGAGTCGGCCGGCCGTGCGGTCGTCGCCGTCCCGCGCAGCGAGGAGCTCCGCTTCACCGACATGTGCGGCGCCCGCGGCCTGCCGGCGACCCGCATCGGTGTCGTCGACGGCGACGCGGTGGACGTGCAGGGCGAGTTCGCGCTCTCCCTCACGGAGCTGCGCGAGGCGCACGAGGCGACGATCCCGGGCCTGCTGGCCTGATCGGTCCCGTACGGAACGGAGCCCCCGCCCGGGAAGGGCGGGGGCTCCGTGCTGTCAGCCGGTGCCCCAGAAGGAGTCCGTCTCCGTGAGGTCGGCGACGCACTCGTCGATGTCGGAGATCTTGCCGCCGATGATCGTGAAGAAGAGACCGCCCTTCATCTCGATGCCCCGGTCGCCCTTGTCGGCGTACCACGTGTGGACGGACATGGCGTGGCCCCGGCCGTCCGGGTAGACGTCCTCGAGCCTCACGCGGAAGGTGCGGTCGGTCAGCTCGGAGAGCTTCGCGTAATGGTCCAGGACGTTGTCCCGGCCCTTGAAGTGCCCGGACATCTGGCTCTCGCCGGGCGCATGGTGGGTGCAGTCGCTGGTCATCAGGGAGGTGAGCGTCTCCATGTCGCCGGCGGCGAACGCTGCGTACCCCCGGCGCACCAAGGCCGCGTCGGGGTGCTCGTGGTGGGTCATGGTCCCGTCGCCTGCTCTCGCTGCGATTGGCTCCGTTCCTTCCAGTCTCGGGGCTAGCCTCGGGCCATGCCACCTGCCAAGAAGCGCGCCCGCAGTTACGACCCCGCCAGGACCAGGGCGGCCGTCCTGGCCCAGTTCCGGAACGTGCGGGAGGCGGTGACCGCGCTCACGCCCGAGCAGTTGGACGGGCCGACCCGGCTGGGGGAGTGGACGGTGCGGGACCTGGTGGGGCACCTCGCGTGGATGGTCGACTCCGTGCCCCGGCTGCTGGCCGCCCCCGCGCCGGTGGTGCGGGAACTGGCGCTGCTCGACTGGCCGTCGGCGACGGCGGCGGCGGCGGCCGGACGGATCGACGAGCACACGCGCGGGATCGACGTCTCGGACCCGGTCGGGTTGTACGCGCGCGTGGCGGAGGAGTACGAGAGGGCGGTGGCCGGGGCGGCGGACGAGCGGCTCCTGCCGCTGAGCCTCGGCGCCATGACCCTCGCCGACTTCCTCGTCACCCGTGCCGTCGAACTCGTCGTCCACACCGACGACCTGAACGCGGCGACCGGCGCCGGCGTCCCGTACGACCGCCAGGCGCTCGCCGCCTGCACCCGGCTGCTCGCCGACGCGTTCGCGGCGAAGGCGCCGGGCGGAGCGGTCGAGGTGCGGATCCCGCCGTACGCGGTGGTGCAGTGCGTGGAGGGCCCCCGGCACACCCGGGGCACCCCGCCGAACGTGGTGGAGACGGACCCGCTGACCTGGCTGCGGCTGGCGACGGGCCGTACGGAGTGGGCGGCGGAGCTGGAAGGGGCGCACGTCAGCGCGAGCGGCGAACGCGCCGATCTGAAGGACCTCCTGCCCCTGATGGGCTAGACCCCGGAACCGTACGGCCGGCCGTTCCGTCCCATCCCCATGTCGAAGCCACGCGCACTCGTCGTCCTGGTCCCGCTCCTCCTGCTCACCGCCTGCGGCACGGAAGGAGGGGCGGGGAGCGGTGCGGACGCGGGAGAGCCCGACCTGCCCGTCGCCGGCACGCACTGGACGGTCGACGCCGTCACGGTCGACGGCCGCAGGTCGGCCGCGCCCGACGGCGCGCGCGTCGACTTCGGGAAGGACGGCCGGGCCCAGGGGAACGGCGGCTGCAACGCCTTCGGCGCCGCCGTCGCCGTGAAGGGGGACACCCTCACCGTCACCCCCGAGGAGACCACCACGATGGCCTGCTCCCACGACCGGGGCGGCTTCGAGCCGGAGTTCCTGAAGGCCTTCTCCGGCTCGCTGAAGGGCACCCTGAAGGGCGACGACCTGCGGTTGACCTCGTCCGACGGGCGCAACAGCGTGGAGCTGTCGGCCGAGGAGGAGGCCCCGCTGCGGGGCACCACCTGGAAGGTCGACGGGCTGGTCTCGGGGGGCACGGCGTCCTCCCTGCCCGCCGGCGGCGGGACCAAGGCGCGGATCGTCCTCGGCGCCGACGGCCGGGCCACCGGAAACCTGGGCTGCAACAACTTCTCCGCGGCCGTCCGCGTGGACGAGAAGGCCCGGACCCTCACCGTCGAGGGCCCGGCGGCGACGACCCGGATGATCTGCACGCCCCCGCAGATGACACTGGAGACGCGGCTGTACGAGCTCCTCGACGGCCCGCTGACCTATCGGCTGAACCACCGAACGCTGACCCTCGTCGACGCCTCCGGCGAGGGCCTCACTGCGACCGCGACCGCCCGCTGAACGGACGCCGACTGCGGCGTCCGTCACATCGCGGGACCGCCCCGGGCCTGGTACGAGCGTCCGCTCGCCGGTGCCCGGGGGCCGGAATCCCTTACGCCGCCTGCTTCGTGGGCCCCTCCAAGCGGCAATCGATCATTTGGTGCGATCGCACGAGTGTCGACGCCTCCGCATTTCCTCAATTCGGACCAGTGGTCGAGCCCGTCTACACTCGGAAACGTGCCACGCGGAGACGGTCGACTCAATCACGATCTGCTCCCCGGTGAGAAAGGCCCCCAGGACGCTTGTGGCGTCTTCGGTGTCTGGGCTCCGGGTGAAGAGGTCGCAAAGCTCACGTACTTCGGGCTCTACGCCCTCCAGCATCGGGGTCAGGAATCCGCGGGAATCGCGGTCAGCAATGGCTCCCAGATCCTCGTCTTCAAGGACATGGGACTCGTCTCCCAGGTCTTCGACGAGACTTCTCTCGGTTCCCTCCAGGGTCATATCGCGGTCGGTCACGCCCGCTACTCGACCACCGGGGCCTCCGTGTGGGAGAACGCGCAGCCGACCTTCCGGGCGACCGCCCACGGCTCGATCGCGCTCGGCCACAACGGCAACCTGGTGAACACGGCGCAGCTCGCCGAGATGGTCGCCGACCTGCCCAAGAAGGAAGGCCGCGCGACCCAGGTCGCCGCCACCAACGACACCGACCTGGTCACCGCGCTCCTCGCGGGCCAGGTGGCCGAGGACGGCACGCCGCTCACCATCGAGCAGGCGGCCGCGAAGGTCCTCCCCGACGTCCGGGGCGCCTTCTCCCTCGTCTTCATGAACGAGCACACGCTCTACGCGGCCCGTGACCCCCAGGGCATCCGCCCGCTGGTCCTCGGCCGGCTGGAGCGCGGCTGGGTGGTCGCGTCCGAGTCCGCCGCCCTCGACATCTGCGGCGCGACCTTCGTCCGCGAGGTCGAGCCGGGCGAGCTGGTCGCGATCGACGAGAACGGCATCCGCACCTCGCGATTCGCGGAAGCGAAGCCCAAGGGCTGTGTCTTCGAGTACGTGTACCTGGCCCGTCCCGACACCGACATCGCCGGGCGGAACGTGTACCTCTCCCGCGTGGAGATGGGCCGCCGCCTCGCGAAGGAGGCGCCGGTCGAGGCCGACCTGGTGATAGCGACGCCGGAGTCCGGCACCCCGGCCGCCATCGGCTACGCCGAGGCCTCGGGCATCCCCTTCGGCGCCGGCCTGGTGAAGAACGCCTACGTCGGGCGCACCTTCATCCAACCCTCCCAGACCATCCGCCAGCTGGGCATCCGGCTGAAGCTGAACCCCCTCAAGGAAGTCATCAAGGGGAAGAAGCTCGTGGTCGTCGACGACTCGATCGTCCGCGGCAACACCCAGCGCGCCCTGGTCCGGATGCTCCGCGAGGCCGGTGCGGCCGAGGTCCACATCCGGATCTCCTCGCCGCCGGTCAAGTGGCCCTGTTTCTTCGGCATCGACTTCGCGACCCGCGCGGAGCTGATCGCCAACGGGATGTCGGTCGAGGAGATCGGCAAGTCGCTGGGCGCGGACTCGCTCTCGTACATCTCCCTGGAGGGGATGATCGAGGCGACCACGATCCAGAAGCCGAACCTCTGCCGTGCCTGCTTCGACGGCGAGTACCCGATGGAGCTGCCGGACCCCGAGCTGCTCGGCAAGCAGCTCCTGGAGACCGAGCTGGCCGCCGGCCCGGCCGCCACCGCGGCCTCCGAGGCCCTCCGTCGCCCGTAAGACCCCGCTGCACACCCGCAGTACGACACGAAAGCTCTGAACCCATGTCTCAGACCGACAGTGCCGCAGGCGGCGCCAGCTACGCGTCCGCGGGCGTCGACATCGAAGCGGGCGACCGCGCCGTCGAGCTCATGAAGGAGTGGGTGAAGAAGACGCAGCGCCCCGAGGTCCTCGGTGGCCTCGGCGGTTTCGCCGGGCTCTTCGACGCCTCCGCCCTCAAGCGCTACGAGCGCCCGCTGCTCGCCTCGGCGACCGACGGCGTCGGCACGAAGGTCGACATCGCCCGCCAGATGGGCGTGTACGACACGATCGGCCACGACCTGGTCGCGATGGTCATGGACGACATCGTCGTCTGCGGCGCCGAGCCGCTCTTCATGACGGACTACATCTGCGTCGGCAAGGTCCACCCCGAGCGGGTCGCCGCCATCGTGAAGGGCATCGCCGAGGGCTGTGTCCTGGCCGGCTGCGCCCTGGTCGGCGGCGAGACGGCGGAGCACCCGGGCCTCCTCGGCCCGGACGACTTCGACGTCGCCGGCGCGGGCACGGGCGTCGTGGAGCACGACCGGCTGCTCGGCGCGGACCGCATCCGTACGGGGGACGCGGTCATCGCCATGGCGTCCTCGGGCCTTCACTCCAACGGGTACTCGCTCGTCCGGCACGTGGTCTTCGACCGCGCCGGCATGACCCTCGACCAGCGCGTCGAGGAGCTCGGCCGGACGCTCGGCGAGGAGCTGCTGGAGCCCACGAAGATCTACTCGCTGGACTGCCTGGCCCTCACCCGGACCACGGACGTCCACGCCTTCAGCCACATCACGGGCGGCGGCCTCGCCGCCAACCTGGCGCGGGTGATCCCGGACGGGCTGCACGCCACGGTCGACCGCTCGACCTGGACGCCGGGCGCGATCTTCGACCTGGTCGGCAAGGCCGGTCAGGTGGAGCGCCTGGAGCTGGAGAAGACCCTCAACATGGGCGTCGGCATGATGGCCGTCGTGCCGGCCGAGTCCGTGGACGTGGCCCTGGCGACCCTGGAGGACCGCGGGGTCGAGGCCTGGGTCGCGGGCGAGATCACCGAGCGCGGGGCGCACACGACCGGTGCGGAGCTGGTCGGCACGTATGCGCGTTAGGAACGTCGCGAAGTAGGAAGTGCGGCGGGGCGCTCCCGAGGGGGCGCCCCGTTCGCGTACCCGCTTCCGCCGTGATCGGCGTGCGGACAGCACAGAAACCCGGCCGGGTGGCCCCGGTCCGGGTTTCGGTGATTCAGAAGGTCAAGCGCGACGCGGGGACGTGCTCGGACCGGACTCGTCGTCCTCGTCCTCGTCGTCCGTGTTGTAGAGATCCGCGTACTGGGCGTACGGGTCGTCTTCCTCGTCGTCGTCCTCGAACGGCTCGCCATTCGGCGGCTGACTCGAAGTCGAAGCGCCCAGCTCATTGGCCAGACGCGTCAGGTCTGTCCCGCCGCTGCTGTACTTCAGCTGGCGGGCGACCTTGGTCTGCTTGGCCTTTGCCCGGCCGCGCCCCATGGCTCGACCCCCTCGGTGACGGGGCTCGTCGGCCCCAGAGTCTTGACACGCGTTCATGATTCGGAACGGACTCTCGACAGAGAGACCGGTCCGTAGGGCTTCAACGGTACCTGTTTCCGTGGGTCTACGGTACGCCGCGCGCATCACATACCCCGGTACAGAACCATCGAGGTGCCCTTTCCTCGCTGGTCAATCGCGATTTTAACCTCTTCTGGAGTGCCGACCCGCCGGGAGGCGTGAGCGAAGTCTCCCCGGCGACGGGCCGGCCCTCCGTCCCGTCCTGCCCCGCGGATCAGCGGCGGCGGGCGTCCGCCATCCGCTGCTCGGCGATCCGGTCGGCCGCCGCGGCCGGCGGAATGCCGTCTGCCTTCGCACGTGCGAAGATCTCCAGGGTGGTGTCGAAGATCTTCGTCGCCTTCGCCTTGCAGCGGTCGAAGTCGAAGCCGTTCAGCTCGTCGGCGACCTGGATCACGCCACCGGCGTTGACCACGTAGTCGGGCGCGTAGAGGATCCCGCGCTCCACGAGGTCCTTCTCGATGCCCGGGTGGGCGAGCTGGTTGTTGGCCGCGCCGCAGACGATGCTCGCGGTCATGAACGGCACGGTCTCCTCGTTCAGGGCACCGCCCAGCGCGCAGGGCGCGTAGACGTCGAGGCCCTCGACGCGGATCAGCGCGTCCGTGTCGGCGACCACGGCGACCTGCGGGTGCTCGTCGGTGATCCGGCGCACCGACTCCTCGCGCACGTCGGTGATCACGACCTCGGCGCCGTCCTCCAGGAGGTGCTCGACGAGGTAGTGGCCGACCTTGCCGACGCCCGCGACGCCGACCTTGCGGCCGCGCAGGGTCGGGTCGCCCCAGAGGGTCTGCGCGGCGGCGCGCATGCCCTGGAAGACGCCGAAGGCGGTGAGGACGGAGGAGTCGCCGGCGCCGCCGTTCTCGGGGGAGCGGCCGGTGGTCCACTGGTTGGTGCGGGCGACGACGTCCATGTCGGCGACGTAGGTGCCGACGTCGCAGGCCGTGACGTAGCGGCCGCCGAGGGAGGCGACGAAGCGGCCGTAGGCGAGGAGGAGCTCCTCGGTCTTGATCTTCTCCGGGTCGCCGATGATGACGGCCTTGCCGCCGCCCAGGTCGAGTCCGGCCATGGCGTTCTTGTACGACATGCCGCGCGACAGGTTGAGCGCGTCGGCGATCGCCTCGGCCTCGGTGGCGTACGGGTAGAAGCGGGTGCCGCCGAGGGCGGGGCCCAGGGCGGTGGAGTGGAGGGCGATGACGGCCTTGAGGCCGGTGGCGCGGTCCTGACAGAGGACGACCTGCTCGTGGCCACCCTGCTCCGAGTGGAACAGGGTGTTCAGTACGTCGCCAGGAACGCCGGTCACATCGGTCACGGTGGTGACTCCCAAGTACGAAGCGGCGGTTTCGGCCCTCCCTGCGGGTGGGGGAGGACCAGTTCGGCACGAGGGTAAGTCCTACCTGGGCGTAGATCGGCCGCAGTGCTGAGGATCACCCCTTCCGGGGGTACCTCCGTGGAAGGATCTGCGACATGTCGGTCGCCCCCACGGTCCCCGTTCCCTACGCGTCCTACCTGCGGGTCTACGAGCCGCTGGCCGCGTTCCCCGAGCCGGAGCGGTCCCACTGGGCGCGGTACGCGCGCCGGTCGCGCGTCCCGGGGGCGCAGGAGGAGTTGCGCCGCTCGCTCGCGGACCTGCTGCCGACGCCGCCGGTGCCGGTGCCGGTCCACGAGAGCGGGGAGGCCTTCGTCGCGCACCTGGACGGGGTGGTGGTGATCTGCCCGTGGCGGACCCGGCTGCGCGGTTGGCTGGCCCTGGAGGAGCTGGTGGCCGGCCCGTATCCGGCGGCGGTGCTGGACGCGATGCTGCCGCCGGTGGTGCGCGCCCAGGTGGCGAGCGACTACGAGCGCTGGCTGAGCCGGAACCCGGACGCGCGGCCGTGGATCCGCACGGGGGTCTGGCACGTGCCGCTGCGCTGGTTCGCGCTCTTCGGGGACGAGGACCGGGAGTACGAGCCGGGAGACCCCGGGAGCACGGTCGCGGGCCGCGCTCCGGTGCTGCGCTACCGGACGACGATGGCCCAGGCGCGGCGGCGTCTCGCGCGGGCGCTCAAGGCGCTGCGGGAGTCGATCGACGACGGTCCGATGACGCGGGGTCTGGTCGAGGTGGGGCGCTGGCTGGAGGAGTTCCATCCGCGGGCGCTCGTGGAGCTGGACTTCGGCGGTCTGGTGCACGCGGTGCCGGCCCGGTGGCTGGCGGAGGACCGGTCGGCGGCCCAGCTGGCGGAGGGGATCGCGGCGTTGCGGGACGGGGACGGCGAGGCGGCGAGCGAGGTGTACGGGCGGCTCGCGGAGCGCTGGCGGGCCGTCAGGGACCTGCGTTTCGCGAACTGACACCAGTCGGACAAGTTCGTCAGGTCGGTATCGACAAGACATGTCCGACGGGTGTAAATGATCTTCGGGACGGTGGCCGGTTTCGATGGCCGGTTCGATGTCCGTACGGGCGGCCGGGGCTTTTGCGCCGGTGGTGTGAGGACGTTGGTCCCGATCCGGGCCTTTGGCTCAAGCGTGACGGACAGCACGTAACGCACCCTTGCGCCCAACACCCACCCTCGTGCCAAAATAGGACAAGGAGTCCGGGGAGGGTTCCTTCCGCCCAAGTTCGGGCGGAACGCTCAGCATTGCACTCTATGGGGGGTCTGAGGACTCCTGATCGCTCTGTGACTGATCGTCACAGTGGCGTGACTGTCCGTTATGGCATGGTCAGTCGACTTCCGCCGCTGATGAACACCTGCGAGGGCAATTCCATCGGTTTGGCCGACGCGGCTGGACGGATGGTGTAGTTGTAGTGCCGAGGACAAGCCGTTCGTCCTATAACCGACTCGACCCGCTTCTGCCATTTCGGGCATGGCGGGTCAAGGTGCAGAATTTAGAGGAAAGAACCGAGATAGGTTCGGTTCTCCCGAGGAGGCCGCTCATGACCGCTCGCACCCCTGATGCCGAGCCGCTGCTGACCCCCGCCGAGGTTGCCACGATGTTCCGCGTGGACCCGAAGACGGTGACCCGTTGGGCGAAGGCGGGCAAGCTCACGTCCATCCGCACCCTGGGTGGGCACCGCCGGTATCGCGAGGCAGAGGTTCGTGCCCTGCTGGCGGGCATCCCGCAGCAGCGCAGCGAGGCCTGAGGCCGCGCAGAACCCTGCAGAACCCTGCAACACCCCGTAACACCGGGCCCTTCCGGATCCCCCAATCCGGTCGCCCACCCCTAGTACTGCCGACGGGCTCCTGCCCCAACAGGTCTCCGTCAACGATCGCGCTGGACTCCGCCGGGTCCAGCGCGATCTTTTTGTGCCCGGCGCCACACTCCCTCCGGGGTGGTGCAATTGCACATATTAAATCCGGGTGTTGTAGGGAGGGTGTAAGTGCAGGGGTTTCTGAAACGCTTTCAGTGACACCCGTCACACCGACGAGGTCTTGCCAAGGAACAGCCTCCCACTTCGCGGAACGTCGCCCAACCCGCCGTTGGTCATGGGTCGGTGGGACTTTCGTCCTCGGCGGCGTCCGCCGGCTCCTCGGGCTCCTCGGGCTCCTCGGGCTCCGGGAGCTCCATGGCGAGCAGCAGGAGGCGATGGCAGACCGCGCACCGGCCCGTGAGGTGCCCGTACCGCGACGCGGCCGCCAGATGGGCGCGCAGCAGCGCGTGGGTGTCGTGTCGTGCTGCGGACGCCGCGGCCATGCGCGACCACCTCCGGTGTGGGCCCCCGATCCCCTGATGTCCGGGGTACCGGCGGCCGCGCGGCCCCGTCAAGACACGGGAACACAACGAAGGCCCGCATCTCACGATGCGGGCCTTCGCAGAGGCGATCCTGACGGGACTTGAACCCGCGACCTCCACCTTGACAGGGTGGCGAGCTAACCAACTGCTCCACAGGACCTTGGCTGCGAGACAGACTGTACAGCAGGTCAGGGGGTCTGGTCGAACTCACCGACGGCGAGGTCCCGGTCACGGGACCACCGGGCCCTACGGGGCCGCCGCGTCGATCGCCTTCACGATCCGCTTGTCCGAGATCGGGTACGCCGTCCCCAGCGCGTGGGCGAAGTAGCTCACCCGCAGCTCCTCGATCATCCAGCGGATGTCGGTGACCTCGGCCGGCACCGGACGTCCCTTCGGGAGCTGCTCCAGGAGCCAGGCGTACTCGTCCTGCATCTCCCGGACCTTCTCCATCCGGGTGGTGTCCCGCTGGACGCCCGTCGGCATCTGCTGGAGCCGCCGGTCCACCGCCACCAGGTAGCGCATCAGGTCCGGCAGCCGCTTCAGACCCGTACGGGTGACGAAGCCGGCCGGCACCAGCCAGGCCAGCTGCGCGCGCACGTCGGTCAGGTTGTCGATCAGCGCCAGGCTGTTCGTCGCCTTCAGCCGTCGCTCGCAGGCCTGCCAGGCCGCCAGGATCTGCTGGACCTGGCCCACCGTCCGCACCGTCGTGTCGACGAGGTCCGCGCGGACCCCGTCGTACAGCTTCCGGAAGGACTCCTCGTCCCAGGCCGGACCGCCGTGGTCCGCGATCAGCTTGTCGGCGGCGGCGGTGGCGCAGTCGTCGAAGAGCGCCTGGATCGAGCCGTGCGGGTTCGACGACAGGGCCAGCTTCTGCTGGTTGGTCAGCTTCTCCGAGGCGAACTTCGCCGGGTTCACCGGGATGTTCAGCATGATCAGCTTCCGGGTGCCCCGCCACATCGCCACCGCCTGCTCGGCCTCCGAGTCGAAGAGCCGCACGGCCACCGTGCCCGCCGCCGGCCCCTCCTCGTCGACCAGCGCCGGGTACGCCTTCACCGGCTGCCCGCCCCGCTTGGTCTCGAAGACCTTCGTGAGCGTCCCGATCGTCCAGTCCCTCAGGCCCGTGCGCTCCAGGGAGGGCCCGGACCCGTCCGGGCCGCCCGTCGCCGCCGCGGCGGCCTTGGAGAGCGCCTGACGGGCCTTGGGGCGCAGCTTCAGCCGCAGCGCCTCCAGGTCCTTGTCCTCGGCCAGCTTCCGGCGCCGCTCGTCGACGATCCGGAAGGTCACCTTGAGGTGCTCGGGGACCTTCGCCCAGTCGAAGTCCTCGGCCGTCACCGGCACGCCGACCATCCGCTGGAGCTCACGGGCGAGCGCGCCCGCCAGCGGCTCCTGCACGGGGACCACGGAGTCGAGGAAGCGGGTCGCGAAGTTCGGCGCCGGGACGTAGTGGCGGCGGATCGGCTTCGGCAGGGAGCGGATCAGCTCCGTGACGACCTCCGCGCGCAGTCCCGGGATCTGCCACTCGAAGCCCTCGTCGGTGACCTGGTTGAGCACCTGGAGCGGCACGTGGACGGTCACGCCGTCCGCGTCCGCGCCCGGCTCGAACTGGTACGTCACCCGGAACTTCAGCGCGCCCTGCCGCCACGAGTCGGGGTAGTCGTCCTTGGTGACGGCCCCCGCCTTCTCGTTGATGAGCATCTCGCGCTCGAAGTCGAGGAACTCCGGTTCCTCGTGGCGCTTGTGCTTCCACCAGGAGTCGAAGTGGGCACCCGACACGACGTGTTCGGGGACGCGCTTGTCGTAGAAGTCGAAGAGCGTCTCGTCGTCGACGAGGATGTCCCGGCGCCGGGCCCGGTGCTCCAGCTCCTCCACCTCGGTGAGCAGCTTGCGGTTGTCCGCGAAGAACTTGTGGTGCGTGCGCCAGTCGCCCTCGACGAGCGCGTTCCGGATGAACAGGTCGCGGGAGACCTCCGGGTCGATCCGCCCGTAGTTCACCTTGCGGTCGGCGACGATCGGGACGCCGTACAGCGTCACCTTCTCGAAGGCCATCACGGCCGCCTGGTCCTTCTCCCAGTGCGGCTCGCTGTACGTCTTCTTCACCAGGTGCTGCGCGAGCGGCTCGATCCACTCGGGCTCGATCCGGGCGTTGACCCGGGCCCAGAGCCGCGAGGTCTCCACCAGCTCGGCGGACATCACGAAGCGCGGGGGCTTCTTGAAGAGCGCGGAGCCGGGGAAGATCGCGAACTTGGCGTTCCGCGCGCCCAGGTACTCGTTCCGGGTGCCCTCGCGCTTCGGATCCCGGCCGCCGTCCTTGGACTCCTTCACGTCCTTCAGGCCGACGTGGGAGAGCAGGCCGGCCAGCAGGGACACGTGCACGGACTGCTCCGGCGCGTCCTCGTCGTTGAGGTGGATGCCCATCTGCTTCGCGACCGTCCGCAGCTGGGCGTAGATGTCCTGCCACTCGCGGATGCGCAGGAAGTTCAGGTACTCCTGCTTGCACATCCGGCGGAAGGAGCTGGAGCCGCGCTCCTTCTGCTGCTCGCGGACGTACCGCCACAGGTTGAGGAAGGCGAGGAAGTCGCTGGTCTCGTCCTTGAAGCGGGCGTGCAGCTGGTCGGCCTGCGCCTGCCTCTCCGCCGGCCGCTCGCGCGGGTCCTGGATGGACAGCGCCGCCGCGATCACCATGACCTCGCGGACGCAGCCGTTCTTGTCGGCCTCCAGGACCATCCGGGCCAGCCGCGGGTCCACCGGCAGCTGGGACAGCTTCCGGCCCTGCGGGGTGAGCCTCTTCTTCGGGTCCTTCTCGGTCGGGTCGATCGCGCCGAGCTCCTGGAGGAGCTGCACGCCGTCCCGGATGTTCCGGTGGTCCGGCGGGTCGATGAAGGGGAACTTCTCGATGTCGCCGAGGCCGGCGGCGGTCATCTGGAGGATGACGGAGGCCAGGTTCGTGCGGAGGATCTCCGCGTCCGTGAACTCGGGGCGGGTGAGGAAGTCGTCCTCCGAGTACAGCCGGATGCAGATGCCGTCCGACGTACGGCCGCAGCGGCCCTTGCGCTGGTTGGCGCTGGCCTGGCTGATCGGCTCGATCGGCAGCCGCTGCACCTTGGTCCGGTGCGAGTAGCGGGAGATGCGGGCGGTGCCCGGGTCGATCACGTACTTGATGCCGGGGACGGTCAGGGAGGTCTCGGCGACGTTCGTCGCGAGGACGACCCGGCGGCCGGAGTGCGCCTGGAAGACCCGGTGCTGCTCGGCGTGGGAGAGCCGGGCGTAAAGGGGGAGGACCTCCGTGTCGAAGAGCTTCTTCTTGAGCAGCGCGTCCGCCGTGTCGCGGATCTCGCGCTCGCCGGAGAGGAAGACCAGGACGTCGCCCGGTCCTTCCTTCTGCAGCTCGTCGACGGCGTCGCAGATCGCGGTGATCTGGTCGCGGTCGGACTCTTCCGAGTCCTCTTCGAGGAGGGGGCGGTAGCGGACCTCGACCGGATACGTACGGCCCGAGACCTCCACGATCGGGGCGTCGCCGAAGTGGCGGGAGAAGCGCTCCGGGTCGATGGTCGCGGAGGTGATCACGACCTTGAGGTCGGGGCGCCTGGGGAGGAGCTGGGCCAGGTAGCCGAGCAGGAAGTCGATGTTGAGGGACCGCTCGTGGGCCTCGTCGATGATGATCGTGTCGTACGCGCGCAGCTCGCGGTCCGTCTGGATCTCGGCGAGCAGGATGCCGTCCGTCATCAGCTTCACGAAGGTCGCGTCGGGGTTCACCTGGTCGGTGAAGCGGACCTTCCAGCCGACGGCCTCGCCGAGGGGGGTCCTCAGCTCCTCGGCGACCCGCTCGGCGACCGTGCGGGCGGCGATCCGGCGGGGCTGGGTGTGCCCGATCATGCCCCGGACGCCCCGGCCCAGCTCCAGACAGATCTTCGGAATCTGGGTGGTCTTTCCGGAGCCCGTCTCACCGGCGACGATCACGACCTGGTGGTCGCGTATCGCCTCCAGGATCTCGTCCTTCTTCTGCGAGACGGGCAGCTGTTCGGGATACGTGACCGCGGGCACGCGGGCGGCGCGCCCGTCCACGCGCTCCTTGGCCTTGGCCGCCTCGGCGGCGATCTCGTCCAGGACGGCCGCGCGGGCCTCGGGCTTGCGGATGCGGCGGGCGCCTTCGAGACGGCGGCCGAGCCGGTGGGAGTCCCGCAGCGAGACCTCGGCCAGGACGGACTGGAGGGCGGCGAAGGAAGTAGACATACGGGATCCAGGATCGCACCTGCGGACGAGAAGCGGCGAACCCATTTACGAAGGGGGGCGGGGCGCGGTGCGTAGTATTCCGGGCATCTGGCCCGGACCGGAGAGGTTTCGCATGTCCCGCACCAGCCGCGCGGCGGCGGCGCTCGCCGCGCTCCTGGGACTGGTGGTCGGCCTCCTGGTCTATGGCACCCCCGCTCAGGACGGCGTTCGGGTCGCGGCTGCCCCTGTCGCCGCTTCGGTCCCGGGCCCGGTCCCGGTCGCCGCCGCCGTCCCGGTCGTCCTCGGTGGCGCCGTGCCCGGCTGCGATCCGGGCCGTGCCGTCGACGAGGGGGCCGCGAGCCCCGTCGTACCGCCGCGCGCGCACGGCTTCGCCGAGCTGCTGCCGGCCCTGGTCGCCGACCGGGTGGTGCCCGCGGCCCGGCGGCCGGACGCGACCGGCCCGGCCGCGCGGGCGGGCCGGGAGCCACCCGCGCGCGTGCCGACCCCCGTGGAGCTGTCGGTCCTGAGGGTGTAGGCGGACGGCCCTCCCCCGCCGTCCTTCTCCCTCCCTCCTCCCCTCCTCCAGGAGCGCTTCCGCATGTCCAGGACCAAGACCGGTTCCCCGTCCAAGCCGATCGCGATCGTCTCCGGGGTCGCGGCGGCCGCCGTGCTGCTCAGCGTCGTCTCGTACACCGCCACCAAGCCCTCGTCCCCCGGCGCCTCCGGCTCCTCGTCCGTCGCCGAGGTCTCCGCCGACCCCTCCGCCGGCGTCTACGCCGAGCTGGAGGCGTACGCCCGCCGCGACGCCTCCGACAAGCTCGCCCTCGGCCGCGCCGACGCGCCCGTCGTCCTCGTCGAGTACGCCGACTTCAAGTGCGGCTACTGCGGGAAGTTCGCCCGCGACACCGAACCCGTCCTGGTGAGGAAGTACGTCGGGAACGGCACCCTGCGCATCGAGTGGCGGAACTTCCCGATCTTCGGAGAGGAGTCGGAGGCCGCCGCCCGCGCCTCCTGGGCGGCCGGGCGGCAGGGCCGGTTCTGGGAGTTCCACCGGGCCGCCTACGCCGAGGGCGCCAAGGAGAAGGGCTTCGGGAAGGAGCGGCTGACCGCCCTGGCGACCGAGGCCGGCGTCCGCGACCTCGCCCGGTTCGCCGAGGACAGCGGCAGCGCGGCCGCCCGGGAGGCCGTACGGAAGGACCAGGAGCAGGGGTACGAGCTCGGCGCCTCCTCCACCCCGTCGTTCCTCGTCAACGGCCGGCCGATCGCGGGCGCCCAGCCCCTGGAGACCTTCACGGAGGCCATCGAGGCGGCGGCGAAGGCCGCTCCGGGGAAGACCGTCCCGAAGGAGGCCGGCCGGTGACCTCCGGCATCGGCTACTTCGCCGCCTTCCTCGGTGGTCTCCTCGCCCTGCTCAGCCCGTGCAGCGCCCTGCTCCTGCCCGCCTTCTTCGCGTATTCGATCGACACGCGCGCGAAGCTCGTGGCCAGGACCGGCATCCTCTACGCGGGCCTGGCGACCACCCTCGTCCCGCTCGGCGCGGCCGGCTCCCTCGCCGGCCGGTTCTTCTACGGCCACCGGGACCTGCTCGTCACCGCCGGCGGCTGGCTGATCGTCGGCCTCGGCGTCCTCCAGATCCTCGGCCTCGGCTTCAGCTCCCGCCGGATCGCCGGGGCGAGCGGCCGGATCCGGCCCACCTCGGCGCTCTCCGTCTACGCCCTCGGCCTGGTCTACGGCCTCGCGGGCTTCTGCGCGGGCCCGATCCTGGGCAGCGTCCTGACGGTGGCGGCGCTGAGCGGCAGCCCGGCGTACGGGGGACTGCTCCTGGCCGTGTACGCGCTCGGCATGGCCGTCCCGCTGTTCGTCCTGGCGCTGCTCTGGGAGCGGTACGAGCTGGGCCGGCGGCGCTGGCTGCGCGGCCGGCCGCTCCGTGTCGGCCGCTTCGAGGTCCACTCCACCTCGCTGCTCTCGGGCCTCTTCTTCATCGCCCTCGGCGCCCTCTTCCTGGTCTTCGACGGGACGACCGCGCTGCCGGGCCTGCTCTCGGTGGACGACTCCTTCGCCGTGGAGGAGCGGGTCGCCTCGCTGGGCCGTTCGGTGCCGGACTGGGCGCTGCTCGTCGCGGTCGTGACGGCGGTGGCGGCGGTGCTCGCGGTGCGGGGCCGCAGGGCGCGGCGGCGCGAGGAGGCCTGAGCGGTACGGGAAAGGGGCGCGGGCCCCTTTCCCGTACCCCCGTCCTTCGGGGCGCACGGGGGCACGGGACGCACGAAGAAGGCCCCGCTCTTTCGAACGGGGCCTTCCTTCTGTGGCTGGGGCCGGGGTCGAACCGGCGACCTATCGCTTTTCAGGCGATCGCTCGTACCAACTGAGCTACCCAGCCACGAGGTCGTTTCCGACCTCGGCGATCCTGACGGGACTTGAACCCGCGACCTCCACCTTGACAGGGTGGCGAGCTAACCAACTGCTCCACAGGACCTTGCTTCGTGCGATCACTAGTCTCGCACACGGTAATGCGTGCCCCCAACGGGATTCGAACCCGTGCTACCGCCTTGAAAGGGCGGCGTCCTGGGCCACTAGACGATGAGGGCTAGAGGCTCACCTGCGCACTTCTCAGTGCGTCGGGGACGTGAGAAGCATATGGGATGCCGGCCGCTATCGCCAAAACGGTTTCCCGGCGGGGGAGAATGGGCCCGTGCTGGAGATGACGCGCGAGGAGTTCGAGGAGCTCGTCGCCGAGGCCCTGGACCGGATTCCGCCGGAGCTGACACGGCTCATGGACAACGTCGCCGTGTTCGTGGAGGACGAGCCCTCCCCGGACGATCCCGAGCTGCTCGGGCTCTACGAGGGGACGCCGCTGACCGAGCGCGGCGAGTGGTACGCCGGGGTGCTGCCCGACCGGATCACGATCTACCGGGGGCCGACGCTGCGGATGTGCGAGTCGCGCGAGGACGTGGTCGCGGAGACCGAGATCACCGTCGTGCACGAGATCGCCCACCACTTCGGCATCGACGACGAGCGGCTGCACGCGCTCGGCTACGGCTGATCGGGCCGGGTGCGGGCACGGGTGCGGTCCGTGGCCGGGACCCGGCGGCGGCGATCGGGCCGGGCGGGCGCGGGGCGTGGCCGGATCTGACGGGCGCGGCCGGATCGGAGCGGGGCGGGCCGTGGCCGGATCGGGTGGCTTCGGCCGGATCGGGCGGCCGTGCGGGGGCCGTGTCCCTTGTGGTGCCCGGGGAGTTGGGCAGGGCGACGCGTTCCGTTCCTGCCCGTTGTGTCCTGGAGGTGCCCCCCGTGCGCCATTTGCCCACCCCGGTGAGATGGGCCGCCACCGCGCTGGCCGTCGCGGCCTGTGCCGGTCTGAGCGGCTGTATGAGTGTGAGTGACGAGGGGGCGGAGCCGGCGCCCGGCGCGTCCGGGGGGAAGCACGGCGTGGCGGCCGAGGCCGACGGCGGCGGTGGTGACCAGGGCGGGAGCGGCGGGGCCTGGAACGGCAGGTCGGAACGGGGCGGCCCGGCGGCGGCCGGCGGGGGCAAGGCGTCCCCGGTCCCGAGCGGTTCGCCGTCGGGCACGGTGAAGCCCTCGGCGGGCGCGGTGCTGCCGGTGGAGGGCCCCGGCGGGTCCGGGGGGCCGTCGAAGCCGCAGCCGGCCGCCGGCGGACACGAGGCCACCGGCGGCGGCTCCGGCGGGGGCGGGGGGAGCGGCGACGGGGGCGGCGGGAACGGCGGCAGCGGCGACAGCGGCGGGGGCACCGGGGACCAGGGGGGCGGCGGGGCCACGCCCACGCCTGAGCCGACCCCGCCGAGCCCCGAGCCGACGCCCGAGCCGACCGCGAACCCGACGCCCGAGCCGACCCCGGAGCCGACCTCCAACCCCACCGATCCGCCGACCTCCGGCACCGACACCCAGATGGGTGCCGTGCGGGCGGCGGACGGGCCGGGAGCACCCACGGAGCCGGCGGCGTCCCCGCAGGTCGGGCCGGTGTGACGTAGTCCGATTTGCCACAGGTACGGGAGGGTGCGTATGGTGGTAGATCGTTTGATCCCATTGCCCGGCGCCGACACAGAAGAGCGCCGTGTGGCGCGTACTCTCCCTAGCCGTGGCTGACCGCATTGAGGCGGTCGTTTGCGAAATCACGGAGTTGACGGGCGCGTGCCGAGACTCCGGAAGGTTTCGCATTTCGCATGTCCATTTTCAGTTCTGACCACGCCGTCATGCCCGAGAACGACGAGATCGTCGAGGCCGTAGAGGCCGACGAGATCGTCGAGATCGTCGAGATCGAGGCGGACGACACCGGCGCCGAGGACTCCGTCGAGGAGCCCGCCGAGCCCACCATCACCTTCGGCGACCTCGGTCTGCCCGAGGGCGTCGTGCGCAAGCTCGCGCAGAACGGCGTCACCACCCCCTTCCCGATCCAGGCGGCGACCATCCCGGACGCCCTGGCCGGCAAGGACATCCTCGGCCGCGGCCGCACCGGCTCCGGCAAGACCCTCTCCTTCGGTCTGCCGCTGCTCGCCACCCTGGCGGACGGCCACACCGAGAAGAAGAAGCCCCGCGGCGTCATCCTCACCCCGACCCGTGAGCTCGCGATGCAGGTCGCGGACGCCCTCCAGCCCTACGGCGACGTGCTCGGCCTCAAGATGAAGGTCGTCTGCGGCGGTACGTCCATGGGCAACCAGATCTACGCCCTGGAGCGCGGCGTCGACATCCTCGTCGCCACCCCGGGCCGTCTGCGCGACGTCATCAACCGCGGCGCCTGCTCCCTCGAGAACGTCCAGGTCGCCGTCCTCGACGAGGCCGACCAGATGGCCGACCTGGGCTTCCTGCCCGAGGTCACCGAGCTGCTCGACCAGGTCCCGGTCGGCGGCCAGCGCCTCCTCTTCTCCGCCACCCTGGAGAACGAGATCGACAGCCTGGTCAAGCGCTACCTGGTGAACCCGGTCACGCACGAGGTCGACCCGTCCGCCGGTGCCGTCACCACCATGACCCACCACGTCCTCGTCGTGAAGCCGAAGGACAAGGCCCCGGTCACCGCCGCCATCGCCGCGCGCAAGGGCCGCACGATCATCTTCGTCCGCACCCAGCTGGGCGCCGACCGCATCGCCGAGCAGCTGCGCGACGCCGGTGTGAAGGCCGACGCCCTGCACGGCGGCATGACCCAGGGCGCCCGCACGCGCACCCTGGCCGACTTCAAGGACGGCTACGTCAACGCGCTCGTCGCGACCGACGTCGCCGCCCGCGGCATCCACGTCGACGGCATCGACCTGGTCCTGAACGTGGACCCGGCCGGCGACCACAAGGACTACCTGCACCGCTCGGGCCGCACCGCCCGTGCCGGCCGCTCCGGCGTCGTGGTCTCCCTGGCCCTGCCGCACCAGCGCCGCCAGATCTTCCGTCTGATGGAGGACGCGGGCGTCGACGCCTCGCGCCACATCGTCGGCGGCGCAGGCGCCTTCGACCCCGAGGTCGCCGAGATCACCGGCGCCCGTTCGCTGACCGAGGTCCAGGCCGACTCCGCGAACAACTCGGCCAAGCAGGCCGAGCGCGAGGTCGCCGACCTGACCAAGCAGCTGGAGCGCCTCCAGCGCCGTGCCGTCGAGCTCCGCGAGGAGGCCGACCGCCTGGTCGCCCGCGCCGCCCGCGAGCGCGGTGAGGACCCGGAGGCCGCCGTCGCCGAGGTGACCGAGGCCGCCGAGGCCGAGGTCGCGGCCGCAGCCGTCGAGGCCGAGCGCGCCGCGAAGGCCGAGGAGCGCCGCGAGGAGCGTCCGACCTTCCGCGACGAGCGGGGCAACTTCGAGCGCCGTGACCGCGGTGACCGCGGTGGCTTCAACCGTGACGACCGCGGTGACCGCGGTGGCTTCCGCGGCGGTGACCGTGGCGGCTTCCGCCGTGACGACCGTCCGTCCGGTGGCTTCCGTCGTGACGACCGTCCGTCGGGCGGTTTCAACCGTGACGACCGTGGTGGCCGTTCCTTCGAGCGTCGTGACAACGACCGTCCGTCCGGCGGTTTCCGTCGTGACGACCGTCCGTCGGGCGGTTTCAACCGTGACGACCGTGGTGGCCGTTCCTTCGAGCGTCGTGACAACGACCGTCCGTCCGGCGGTT
>NZ_JBVJPE010000027.1:48961-52600 GCF_055582805.1 Streptomyces sp. NPDC107498
GTTTCCGCCGCGACGACCGCCCCTCCGGTGGCTTCCGTCGTGACGACCGTCCGTCGGGCGGCTTCAACCGCGACGACCGCGGCGGCCACCGCGGCAGCGACCGTCCGTTCAACCGCGACCGTCGCGACGACCGCCCCGCCGGCGGCTTCCGCTCGGGCGGCGACCGCCCGTACGGCCGTCGTGACGACCACCGCGGCAGCACCGGTTCGACCGGCGGCTCCTTCGGCCGCCGCGACGACAAGCCGCGCTGGAAGCGCAACGGCTGAGGCCGCGTGACCTGACGCGCCGACCCGGACGCGTACGACGAACCCCCGTGACACCGGATGTCACGGGGGTTCGTCGTACCCGGCGTACAACCTTTCGGCCACGGCGTCGGTCTCGTACGCGGACGCGCGTGGAGTTCACGCGTTCGGCTCCGCCTCCGCCGTATCGATGGAACGACCCCGGGGAAGGCCCCTCTTGTCACGTACCGCACCAGCGCGACGCGCGCACGCGCGCGCCGCCCTCGTCCTGGCACTCGCGACCGTCACGGCCGCGACGTCCGCCGGGATCGCCGCTCCGCCCGCCGTCGCCGAGACGGCGCCGCAGACCACCGTGCTGCCGGCCGCGCCCCGCTTCTCGCCGCGCGCCACCTCGATCCTCAACGCCGGCGAGACCGGCTACCTGCTGGCGCAGGAGGGCGACACCCGCCTCCAGTGGATCGAGTACGCCACCGGCAAGGCGACCCCGCTCGCCGTCACCCTGCCCGAGGCGCCGCGCTACGACTACGAGAGCGGCTACTGGGACTGGTACCAGAAGCTGCCGATCTTCGGCGCCCACTGGGGCCAGGGCTCCGACACGGTCGCCGTGCACTCCGAGACCCCGGCCCCGCACGTGACCCTCCAGAAGGGCGCGGGCGCGGTCTTCGCGGACATCGTGCTGCCCGAGGGTCAGGCGTACGTGGGCACCTACGGCGACACCGTGGTGACCCGCACCGGCGAGGCGAGCGCCCCCACCGGCTACCACCTGCTGCGGTCCGAGGCCGGGAAGGTCACGGACACGCCGGTCACCGGCCTCCCCGAGGACGCGGTGCTCAGCGGGGTGGAGGACGGCGACGCGACCTCGCTCGTCGTCAAGTACAAGGACTCCGCCGAGGGGTGGGGGAGCTGGGCCCTCGTCGACCTGGCGGACGGGGTGGCCGAAGCGCTCCCGGAGCCCGAGGGCGACCCGTACGAGGTGAACGGCTTCCGGCTCGGAGCCGGAACGATCCTGCGGCTGCGCACCGGCCGGTCCGAGATCGACGTCCTGGACCGCGCCGCGCCGGCGACCCCGCTCCGCACCGTGGAGTCCGGCTCCGTCTCGTCCGACGCGACCTTCGCCGCCGTGGGCACGACCGTGCTCGCCGTCCAGCGGCAGAACCCCGGGGACAACGAGTACCGCGGCTCGGGCCTCTGGACCCTCCCCGGGGAGGACGAGGGCGGTCTGAAGGCCGTGCTGCAACTGGCCGACGAGCAGGTCGTCCTGGCACCCGACGGGACCGCGCTGATCGCCGGGGCGAAGAGCGCGGAGTCGCAGGGCGACATCGACTGGGCCGTGCACCGGCTCGTACCGGCGGCCGGCGGCGGCGTCGAGACGCGCCGCCTCGCCACCGTCGAGCCCATGCCCGCGCGGATCTACGGCCTCTCCCTCGGCAGCGGTGTCCTCACCCGGGCCGAGAACAGCACCTACTTCCAGCCCGGCGACTACTACGGCGTCTACCGCTCCACCTGGCTGACCGGCGCCGGGCAGCCCCAGCCGGTCCGCACGACCGTGGACGGGTTGATGCGCGGCGAGGACGGCGACTGCCACACGACCGACGGGCGCTGCGCCGTGCTCTTCGCCAGCGGCGACGGCTTCCACGGGCGCCGGGACGCCACGTACGACGACGCCACCATGCTGTACGCGAACGGGGCGAGCACCTGGGGTCCGCGCGTCACCACCGGCATGAGCAGCCCCGAACTGGTCGGGCTCTCCGGTCGGTTCGGCCTCGTCGCCAGCGCCACCACCACCCTGCGCGAGAACCCGTACGTCGTGGAGTTCCGGAAGCAGGGAACCGGGACCGTCCGCGAACGGCGCACCGACACCACCGCCGCGCTGTGGGGCTCCACCCTCTGGAGCGCCGCCAAGGACAGTCCGACGGTCACCTCGAAGTCGCTGGCGTCCGGCGCGGCGGGCGCGTCCTTCACCACCCGCAACACGTGCGCGCCGGCCCAGCTCCAGGCCGCCGGCCGCTGGGTCTACTGGTCCTGCGACCAGGACAGCTGGGGTTCGGGCCGGGGCTCCGGCGTCTACGACCGACAGACCGGGCGGACCATGGACGTCCCGGGCCTGGACTTCCGCAACACGCTCCTCGGCGACGGCTACCTCGTCCGCCAGGACCCGGAGGCGGGGCTGCGCCTCTACGACCTGCACGCCGGGCTGCCCGCCTCGGGCTCGGCCGCCGACGTGCCGCAGCGGACGCTGGCGAGCGCCGCCGACCTCGGTCCGGAGGCCCAGGCGGGCCGGGACTGGACCGTCGACCGCTTCGGCGGCCACGTCGCCTACGCCGGCACCGACCAGCGCGTCCGCATCGTCGACACCGGGGTCGCCGCGCCGCCCGTCGGCGTCATCGACTCCACCGTCACCGGCGCCGCGCTGAACCTCGCCTCCTCCGGGGCCGGCTGGTCCGGCAGCTGGTGGACCTCCAAGCCGACCGGGGCCTGGAAGGTCACGGTGAAGGAGAACGCCACCGGGACGGTCGTCCACACCGTCTCGGGCGCCGAGGCACGCGGCCGGATCGACGCCGGCTGGAGCGGGAGGAACGGCTCCGGCCAGGCCGCGCGGAACGGCGCGTACACCTGGACCCTCACCGCCCGGCCCGCCGACGGCGTCGGCGCCGACCTGTCGCTGACCGGCACCCTGACGGTGAGCGGCGGCGCCCCCGCGCCCCGGCCCGCCTGGCGCGACCTCAGCGGTGACGGCAAGGGCGACCTGGTCGGTCTCACCCCGGCCGGGACGCTGGCCGTGCGGACCGGGACCGGCGCCGGCGGGCTCGGCACCGGCGCGTCGGCGGCCGGCTGGCCCGCGACCTCGACGGTCGTCCCCTTCGGGGACCTCTCGGGCGACGGGTGCAACGACCTCCTGGTGCGCGACGCCGCGGGCGTCCTGACCCGGTACGACGGCGGCTGCGGAACGGCGTTCGCGCCGAGCGGCCCGAAGCGGACGATCGGCGGCGGCTGGCAGGTCTACAACGGCCTCACCGCGTCCGGCGACCTGACGGGCGACGGCCGGACCGACCTCCTCGCCCGCACCCCGGCCGGCGAGCTGTGGATGTACGCCGACGACGGCACGGGCGGG
This sequence comes from Streptomyces sp. NPDC107498, assembly GCF_055582805.1. Classification (NCBI taxonomy): domain Bacteria; kingdom Bacillati; phylum Actinomycetota; class Actinomycetes; order Kitasatosporales; family Streptomycetaceae; genus Streptomyces; species Streptomyces sp. NPDC107498. The sequence goes on from NZ_JBVJPE010000027.1 coordinate 52,316, forward strand.
TTCAAGCCGCGGGTGAAGGTCGGCGGCGGCTGGCAGATCTACAACGCCCTGGTCGGCGTCGGTGACTTCACCGGTGACGGCAAGGCGGATCTGGTGGCCCGGGACGCGACCGGCGTGCTGTGGCGGTACGCCGGCACCGGCACCGGCGCCTTCGCCGCCCGGGTGAAGGTCGGCGGCGGCTGGCAGGCCTACAACGCCCTGGTCGGCGTCGGTGACTTCACCGGTGACGGCAAGGCGGATCTGGTGGCCCGGGACGCGACCGGCGTGCTGTGGCGGTACGCCGGC
>NZ_JBVJPE010000027.1:52697-85259 GCF_055582805.1 Streptomyces sp. NPDC107498
CGCACCGGCACCGGCGCCTTCGCCGCCCGGGTGAAGGTCGGCGGCGGCTGGCAGATGTACAAGACGCTGTCCTGACGCGTGATCCGGCGGGGCCCGTACGAGCACTCCGGTGCCGTACGGGCCCCGTCTCGTCCGCGCGTGAAGGCCGGCTCCGGCCGGAACGCCTTCACGTCCCTCCTCCGACCCGCCGGCCCCGGGCCCGGCCACGGCGGTCGGGCCCGCGGCGCGGCCGGTGTCGGATACCCGATCGGTTCCCGGCCCCTCTCGGGCTATGCTGCACGGGTGTGTTCGTCCACGGGCCGTTAGCTCAATTGGCAGAGCAGTGGACTTTTAATCCATTGGTTGTGGGTTCGAGTCCCACACGGCCTACGTGAGGCAGGGCGGGGGAACCCCTCCGACCTTGCCGGGGAGCGCCCCGTCCGGTTCCGACCGGGCGGGGCGCTTCGTCGTGCGGGGAGGAGACGGGCCCGTCGTCGGCAAGGCGTCGTCCTCCTGAGAACCTTTACCGGGTTCCCGCTGTCTTGTTCCTCGGGGTCCTTTCCCTCGAACGGGTCCGTCCGGGGGCGGCCCGGGGGAAGGTGGGGAAGCGTGGACGCGGAGTGTGGAGGTGGGGTCGGTGGCGGCGAGCGGTTCCGGTGATCCGGCGGGGGAGGCCCGACGTCTGGCCCGCTGGGCGCTGATCGCCACGGGGGTCGCGGGCGCGGCCCTGCTGACCGCGCTCGGCAGCGGGCTGCTGATCCTGTTGAGCGGGGTCGTGGGGCTCGCCGCCTCGGCCGTCGGCGTCTGGTGGTTCCTCGCGCACCGCGGGCCGCTGCGGCTGCTCGGCGGGACGCTCGCGGTGGCCGCGCCCCTCGTGACCCTCTATCTGTACGTCGTCGGGGGCGTCTGGGTGAACGCCCTCGTGGCCCTGGGGCTGTGGGGCGTGGCGCTGTCCTGCGCCCGGTCCGCCCTGCGCCGGCCGGAGGACGAGCGGGACGCGCTGATGCGGGGCCGGTCCGTCCCCCCGCCCCGCCGGCCCGTCCTGATCATGAACCCGAAGTCCGGGGGCGGGAAGGTCGAGCGGTTCCGGCTCGTCGAGCGGGCGGAGGCGCTCGGCGCCCGGGTGATCCTGGTCGACCCCTCCGAGCCGGTCGACGTCGCCGGGCTCGCGCGCGCGGCCGTGTCCGAGGGCGCCGATCTGCTCGGGGTGGCCGGCGGCGACGGCACGCAGGCGCTGGTCGCGGCGGTCGCCGCCGAGCACGACCTGCCGTTCCTGGTGATCTCGGCCGGCACCCGCAACCACTTCGCCCTGGACCTGGGCCTCGACCGCACCGACCCGTCGCGGTGCCTCGACGCGCTGCGCGGCGGCGAGGAACTGCGGGTCGACCTCGGCGACGTCGCCGGGCGGCCCTTCGTCAACACGGTCTCCTTCGGGGTGTACGCGGACGTGGTCCAGCGCCCCGAGTACCGCGACGCGAAGGCCGGCACCGCCCTCGACGCCCTGCCCGACCTGCTCCAGGGCGGTGAGGGCGACCGTCTCGACGCGACCGCCGACTCCACCCCGCTCACCGGGCAGCAGGCGCTCCTCGTCAGCAACAACCCGTACGCGGCCCCCGATCCCTTCGGCACGGTCGCCGCCCGCAGGATCCGTCTCGACGGGGGCGAGCTCGGGGTGATCGGCGTCCGGGTGGACGGAGCCGCCCAGGCGGCCGAGCTGGCCGTCCTGGGAACCCAGGCGACCGGCCTGAACGTTCTGACGGCCCGTAGGGTGGAGGTCGGGGGCGGTCCCGGCGGCGCGGGCGCCGTCATACCCGTCGCCGTGGACGGCGAGGCGCTGACCCTGCCCACGCCCGTCGTCTGCACCCTGCGTCCGCGCGCCCTGCGGGTCCTCGTGCCCCGCGACCGGCCGGGGTCGCCGGTGCCCCCGCCGCCGCTGGACTGGCGGCGCCTGACCCGGCTGGCCTTCCCCGAGGAGGCGGGCCGGAGCGGCCCGCCGGGGCCGCGCACGCCTTGAACCCCCGTACCACCGAATCCCCTAGGAGCGGAGCATGACGGACGACACGACGACCGGGACCCTCCGGGCGGTCCTGCACGACATCCGGGCCGTCGACGGTGCCGTGTACGCCGCGGTGGCCGCCACCTCCACGCCCACGCTCGACACGGCGTTCCGCCGGCTCTCCACGGCGGCGAACCACTCCAAGATCTCCTTCGCCGTCGCGGCCGGCCTCGCGCTGGTGCCGGGCCGGCCGCGGCGGGCCGCGCTCGCCGGGGTCGGGGCGATCGCGGTGGCCTCGGCCTCGGCGAACCTGCTGGGCAAGCGTCTGGTCCGCAGGCCGCGGCCGGACCGGGAGGCGGCCCGGGTGGTGGTGGGCCGTCACGTCCCCATGCCCACCTCCGCGTCGTTCCCCTCCGGGCACACCGCGTCGGCGGTCGCCTTCGCCACCGCCGTGGGATCCGTGCTGCCGCCGCTGTCGCTGCCCCTCGCGGCCCTGGCGTGGACCGTGGGCTACTCCAGGGTCCACACGGGCGTGCACTACCCGGGCGACGTCGCGGCGGGCGGCCTCCTCGGCGTCGCGAGCGCGGGCGTCTCCCTGGCGGCCGGGAGCTGGTGGGCCGCCAGGGAGAGGTGACCGCCCGTCAGGCGGGGCGACCGGCGGTACGGGACGGGGGCCGGGTCAGTAGGTCGCCCCGGCCAGGTCCTCCTCCGTGAAGCCGAGCGTCCCGATGCGCTCGGGGTCCGCCAGGACGTGCAGCTCGACGATCCGGTCCCCGACGACCGTGAACGTCATGAGCGCGCCCGGGCGGCCCTCGACGACCGACAGGACGGCGGGCTGGCCGTTGGCCACGACCCGCAGCGCGCCCGTGCGGAACTTCGCGTACATGAGGGCCTGCGCGATGACGGCCTCGGCACCCCGGACGACCCGGGAGACGGCCGCGAGGGTCCTGCCGCCGTCCGCGCGCAGCACCACGTCCGGGTCGAGGACGGCGAGCAGCCCCTCGAAGTCGCCGCCGTGCGCCGCGGCGAGGAAGGCGTCGGCGATCTCCCGCTGGCGCCGGGCGTCCGGGCCGGGGGCCGGGGCGGCGTCCTGCACCCGGCGGCGGGCGCGGCTGGCCAGCTGGCGGGTCGCCGCCGGGGTGCGGTCCACGATCCTCGCGATCTCGTCGAAGGAGACGGCGAACATGTCGTGCAGCACGAACGCGAGCCGCTCCGCCGGCCCCAGGGTGTCCAGGACGACGAGGAGCGCGAGCCCGACGGATTCGGTGAGCTCGGCCGCGTGCTCGGGGTCGGTGGTGTCGGCGACCCGGACGACCGGGTCGGGGACGTAGTACTCCAGCGGGTCCTCGCGGCGCGAGCCGCGCGAGCGCAGCATGTCCAGGCAGACGCGTCCGACGACCGTGGTCAGCCAGCCGCTGAGGTTCTCCACCGCGCTGACGTCGCTGCGGCTGAGCTTGAACCAGGCCTCCTGGACGGCGTCCTCGGCCTCGCTGAGCGAGCCCAGCATGCGATAGGCCACCGCCCGCAGATGGGCGCGGTCGGCGTCGAAGCGCCGGGCCAGGAATTCCTTGTCGAGCCCCTGGCCGGCTGCCGTTTCGTGGTCCACTCGTCGATCTCCCCGTTCGCGTCCCGTCATGCCGTCATGACGGAGGAAACCCCGCCGATGTGACACGGACGCCGGCGGCGGAGCCGGGCCCCGGGGTTCCGCTGCGTGAGATCCCCGCCGTCTCGTGGCGAACGCCCGGGATTTCCCGGCCGAAGCCCCCGACCACCGTGAATCCCCACTTCAGCACGATGATCTTCGTCCGTAGATTGATCACCATGACGACAACGACGACCCAGGTCAACCCCGTGCTCCGTACCCCGCCGGCCTCTCCCGCCGCCGCGGCCGCCTACTTCTCCGCCAGCCTCGCCTTCCACGCCGACGTCTCCGACGTGGCCTCCGCGCTCGCCGCCGCCGAGGGCGCCGACCCGGGCTTCGTGGTGATCGACTCCCGGTCCACCGCCTCCTGGGACCAGGGCCACGTCCCCGGCGCGATCCACCTGCCGACCGCGCTCGTCCCCGAGCAGGCCGAGCGGCTGCTCGACAAGTCCGTGCCGGTCGTCACGTACTGCTGGGGCCCCGGCTGCAACGGCGCCACGCGCGCCGCGCTGGCCCTGGCCGAGCTGGGCTTCCAGGTGAAGGAGATGCTCGGCGGCTTCGAGTACTGGGTGCGCGAGGGCTTCGCGTACGAGACGTGGGAGGGGCCCGCGGAGAAGGCCGCCGACCCGCTGACGGCGCCGGTCGACTCCGACGACTGCGGGTGCTGACGGATACCGATTTCGTGATCGCCCCGGTCATGCCGTAGAGTCGTGTTCACCGACGCGGGGTGGAGCAGCTCGGTAGCTCGCTGGGCTCATAACCCAGAGGTCGCAGGTTCAAATCCTGTCCCCGCTACTCAGTAGCGACGAAGGCCCGGATCCAGTCACTGGATCCGGGCCTTCGTCGTTCCCGGATCCGCTCCGCTTGACCTTGACGCAACGTCAAGATCTAGCGTTCGGGTCATGGAGTGGTCGATCCAGGAGATCGCCAAGAAGGCCGGCACCACCAGCCGCACCCTCCGCCACTACGGGGAGCGCGGACTGCTGGAGCCGAGCCGGATCGGCGCGAACGGTTACCGGTACTACGACCAGGCGGCGCTCGTGCGGCTGCAGCGGATCCTGCTGCTGCGCGAGCTGGGGCTCTCGCTGCCCGCCATCGCCGAGGTCCTCGCGGGGCAGCGGGACGCCTCCGCCGCCCTGCGCACCCATCTCGCCCTCCTGGAGCAGGAGCGCGAGCGCATCGGGCGCCAGATCGCGTCGGTGCGGACCACCCTCCGCAAGACCGAGAAGGGAGAAGAGCTCATGGCCGAGGAAGTGTTCGACGGTTTCGACCACACGGTGTACGAGGAGGAGGTCGCCGAGCGCTGGGGACGCGACGCGTACGAGAAGGGCGACCGCTGGTGGCGGTCGCTCACGGACGAGCGGAAGAAGGCCTTCATGGAGGAGCAGGCCGGCATCGCCCGCGACTTCGGGCGGGCGGCCCGGGACGGCCTGGCCGCCGACGGCGACGAGGTGCAGGCGATCGCGCGGCGCCAGGTCGCGTGGCTGTCGACGACCACGACGCCGACCAGGGAGTACGTGATCGGCCTCGGGCAGATGTACGTGGACGACCCGCGCTTCACCGCGAACTACGACCGGCACGGCGAGGGCACCGCGGTCCTCGTCCGGGACGCGATGAAGGTCTACGCCGAGCGGAACCTCTGACGGTCCGCTGCCCGGCGTGAACGGTGGCCGAAACCGGCCCGCCTCTTTGCGGCCGCGTCGCACCCCACCGTAACCTCACGCACACCATGAGTGACGAGCGCGTGAGTGACCTGAGCCGACGGGGGCCCGCCGTGCTCGTCCTGCTCGCGCTCCTCGCCCTCCTCGTGAGCGTCTGCCACGGCCCCCACGGGCACGCGCTCCCCACCTCCGGCACCGCGACCGTCTCCGCCCCCGCGCACGCGCACGGCTGCGAGCGGTCCGGGGACGCCTGGACCTTCGACGCCCACCTCCCCGCGCAGGCCCCCGCCTCCCCGCTCGCCGCGCCCGGCACCGGCGGAGCCGCGGTCCCGTCCCGCGCGGCGGACCTCCGCACCGATCCCCGAGCGCGCTGCGTCCGGTACCGGGCGGGCCCCGGTCCGGAGCCGGGCCGCCTGCTCGTCGCCCTCGGGGTGGACCGGAACTGAGCCGGGTCCCGCACTCGCGTGACCAGGTTCCCTTTCGCGTACCCACCCCGAGGACGTCTCCCCGTGACCGCACCACCCGCGCTTCCCGTCGACGGACAGACCGTCGGCAACACCCCCGTCCTGTGGACGGACGACGGCTACTGGGCCAAGCTCGAAGGCTTCAACTTCGGCGGCATCAAGGACCGCGCCGCCCTCCACATGGTCGAACAGGCCCGCCGCCGCGGAGAGCTGCGGCCCGGCGCCCCGATCGTCGAGTCGACCTCCGGGACCCTCGGTCTCGGCCTCGCCCTCGCCGGCGTGCTCCACGGCCACCCCGTGCACGTCGTCACCGACCCCGGCCTCGAACCGATCGTCGAGCGGCTGCTCGTCGCCCACGGCGCCCGGGTCCACGTCGTCCCCGGGGCGAGCCCGCACGGCGGCTGGCAGCAGGCCCGGATGGACCGGGTCGCCGAGCTGCTCGGGAGCCTCGACGGGGCCTGGTGGCCCGACCAGTACGGAAACCCCGACAACCCCGCCGCGTACGCGGGGCTCGCCGCCGAACTGTCCGCGCAGCTCGGCCGGATCGACGTCCTCGTCTGCGCGGTCGGCACCGGCGGTCACTCGGCCGGGATCTCCCGGGCCCTGCGCGCCGGCTCCAGCCCGGCCCTGGAGCTGGTCGGGGTGGACTCCGTGGACTCCACCGTCTTCGGGCTTCCGGCCGGGGAGCGGCTGATGCGCGGCCTCGGCTCCTCCATCCACCCCGGGAACGTCGACCACGGGGCCTTCGACGAGGTGCACTGGGTGGGTCCGGCGGAGGCGGTCCGCGCGGCACGCCGACTGGCCTCGCGGCAGTTCGCCACCGGTGGCTGGAGCGTGGGCGCGGTCGCGCTGGTCGCCGGCTGGCTGGCCCGGACGCGGCCGCGCGGCACCCGGATCGCGGCGGTCTTCCCGGACGGGCCGCAGCGGTACTTCGACACCGTCTTCAACGACGAGTTCTGCGCGGCGCACGGGCTGCTCGACGGTCCCGTACGGGAGGACCCCGCCGCGTACGTCTCCGCCGACGCGGTCAGCGGCTGGACCCGCCGGGTCCTGGAGCGTGTCCGGTGACGACGACGACCGCGCCCGCGAAGGCCAGGGGCGGCGTCTGGAGGCAGACCCGCACCTTCGATCCGGCCGTACGGCTCCTCTTCCTCAACCAGCTCACCATCAACCTCGGCTTCTACATGCTCATGCCGTACCTGGCCGCGCACCTCGCGGACGGGCTCGGCATGGCCGCCTGGGCCGTCGGCCTCGTCCTCGGCGCCCGGAACCTCTCCCAGCAGGGCATGTTCCTGGTCGGCGGGGCGCTCGCCGACCGGCTCGGCTTCAAGCCGCTCATCGTGGCCGGCTGCGCGCTGCGGACGGTCGGCTTCGGGGCGCTGGCCTTCGCGCAGTCGCTGCCGACGCTGATCGCCGCCTCGCTCGCGACGGGGCTCGCGGGGGCGCTGTTCAACCCCGCCGTGCGGGCCTGTCTCGCGGCGGAGGCGGGGGAGGAGCGCCGGGTGGAGGCCTTCGCCCTGTTCCACGCGTACTACCAGGCGGGCATCCTGCTCGGGCCGCTCGTCGGGGTGGCCCTGACGGGGGTGTCGTTCCGGCTGACGTGCGTGGTCGCGGCGGTGCTGTTCGCCGGGCTGACCCTGGTCCAGCTCCGGCACCTGCCCGTTCGGGCCGCCGCCGGACCTTCCGGGGAGGAGGGAGCGCGGGAGCAGTTCCGCACGGTGCTCGCCCACCGCACCTTCTGGCTCTTCTCGCTCGCCATGACCGGCTCGTACGTGCTGTCCTTCCAGGTCTATCTGGCGCTGCCGCTCGCGGCGGGCGGCACGGGCACGACGACCGCGCTGTTCGTCGTCTCGGCGCTCGTCGCGCTCGCCGGACAGCTGCGGATCACGGCCTGGACCCGGCGCCGGCTCAGCCGGGAGCGGTGTCTCGTCCTCGGCCTCGCGCTGATGGGCGGGGCCTTCCTGGTCCCGGCCGTCCCGGGCCGGGGGCCGGTCGGACTGCTGCTGTGCGCGGCGGTCCTGGCCGTCGCGAACGCGGTGCTCTACCCGTACGAGATGGACACCGTCGTCGCCCTGTCCCGGGGGCGCTGGGTGGCCACCCACTACGGGCTCTACAACACGGTGTGCGGGATCGGGATCACCCTGGGGAACCTGGGGACCGGCGTGCTCCTCGACGTCGCCGGCCGGTCGGCGCTGCCGTGGCTCGCGTTGTGCGCGGTGGGCCTGGGGTGCGCGGCGGCGATGGCGCTCCTCGCCCGGGGCGGGCGGCTGGCGGCCGACTGACCCCGTGTCCCGTACGCCACTCGGCCCCGTGGGAGTCGCCGCGCCGGGCGGCGGCGGCCACCCTGGGAGGGCGCGGTGCGGACCGCGGCCGGTCGGACCGGGCAGGAGAGCACAGGTGGGGCACCCCCTAGGAGCGGCGGGCGGAGGACGGCGGGGCGGCGAGGGCCGCCCCGAGCACAGCGGTGCCCGTCGGTTCATCCGCGCGCTGCCCCCGCTGGTCATCGCGGGCGGCATCGGCTTCGACCTGGCGACCCCGCCCGCGTACACCGCGTCGCCGCTCTTCTCCGCCGCCCCGCTGATCGCCGCGCCCTTCTTCTCGATGCTGACCACCCTCCTCACCGGGATCGCGGCCGTCCTCGCCTCCGTCGGGCTGCACCTCTACAACGGCACCGCCGACGAGGTCCCCTCCCTCACCGAGACCCTGACCGTCCTCACCGTCTCCGCGCTCGCCCTCCTCATCAACCGGGTCGTGCGCCGCAGCGGCGAGCGGCTCGCCTCGGCGCGGGTCATCGCGGAGACCGCGCAGAAGGCGGTGCTGCCGACGCCCGCGGAGCGGATCGGCGGACTGCAGTGCGCGGCGCGGTACGAGGCGGCGCAGGCCGACGCGTTCATCGGCGGCGACCTGTTCGCCGTCCAGGACACCCCGCACGGGGTGCGGCTCGTGGTCGGGGACGTCCGGGGCAAGGGGATGGACGCGGTCGAGGCCGTCGCCGTCGTCATCGGGGCCTTCCGGGAGGCGGCCGAGCAGGAGCGGACCCTGGAGGGCGTGGCGCGGCGCCTGGAGCGGGCGCTGGCCCGGGAGGGCACCCGCCGGCACGGCCTCGACGCCTTCGAGGGGTTCACCACGGCCGTCCTGGCCGAGATCCCGCGCGCCGACGGGAGCGGGACCTTCGACGGTTTCGTACGGGTCGTCAACCGGGGGCACCCGCCGCCGCTAATGCTGTACGCGGACGGGCGGCTGGACCCACTGGAGCCGGGCGAGGCGGCGCTGCCGCTCGGCATGGGCGACCTGGCGGCGTGGCCGGACCGGGCGGAGGCGCGGCCGTTCCCGCCGGGCGCGACGCTGCTCTTCTACACGGACGGCCTCTCGGAGGCGCGGAACGCGCGGGGCGTCTTCTACGATCCGGTGGCGCGCCTCGCCGGGCGGATCTTCCCGGGGCCCGAGGAGCTGCTCGACGCGCTCGTGGACGACGTACGGCTCCACACGGGCGGCGGGTCGACCGACGACATGGCGCTGCTCGCGGTGAGCCGGCCGGCGACGGGGCAGCCCGAGCGGCGCCGGACGATGCCGGTGGTGCCGCCGGGCAGCCCCGGTCACCGGCCGTAGTCGAGAGGTGTCACTGCGATAACAATTGACATAACGTCAGATCGCGAGGGTTTCGCCGTTCCCGCCCCGAGCCCCCCTGAAGGGGGGTCAACTCGGGCGATACACCCCCAATCCAATGAATGATCAAGGGGAACGGCTTGGAATCGGGACCCCCTGTCTATTAACGTTCGATAACGCAGCGCGGTCGTCCCAGCCGTCGCAAGAGACGGCACCGCGCGCACGCGCCGAATCCTGAAAAGGAACCGGGGAACCACCACTTGGGGTGAATCGGGCCCCTTCGCACCCGTGCGAACCACGCACGCGCGCGAGAGCCCGTAGGAGACCTTCCTGCTCCGAACCCGTCAGCTAACCCGGTAGGCGAGAAGGAAGGAAAGGAGCGCGCCTTCGTGGCGTCCAACACCCCCGCCCCCGAAGTCCCCTTCGACGCCTTCGGCGGCGGCGCGGGTCCCGCCGCTCCCGACACCGAGTGGAACCCCACCGAGGGCTCCCTCCGCGCCGAGAGCCGCTCCGGCGGCCGGCACCGGGTCGTCAAGCAGCGCTCCAACTTCGCCCGCTCCTCCACCGTCCTCGGCGTCGGCGTCATCGCGGCCGTCGGCGCGGGCGGCCTCGCCACCGCGCAGGAGAAGCCCCCGGTCGCCATATCGCTGCCGGACCTCCCCGACCTGAACCTGCCGGACGCCCACGACCTCCCCGGCCTCGGCGACCTCCTCCCCGAGGAGGACAGCGCGCCCGTCACCGCGGCCCGCGCCAACCCGGCCCCGCTCACCGCCGCGACCTACACGACCGACACCGCCGACCGGGCGACCGGACAGGCCGAGCAGGCCGCCGCCCCCGCCGCGGGCGAGGCCCTGCGCGCCCGCATCCTCCAGCAGGCCGAGCAGCAGCAGGCCTCCGCCGACGCCGCCGAGAAGGCCGCGACGGAGAAGGCGGCGGCCGAGAAGGCCGCCGCGGAGGCCGAGGCCAAGGAAGCCGCCGCGGAGAAGGCGGCCGCCGAGGCGAAGGCGAAGGCCGAGGCGGAAGCCAAGGCGAAGGCGGAGGCGGAGGCCGCCGCCAAGGCCGAGGCCGAGCGCCTCGCCCAGCTCGCCGCCAGCTACTCGCTGCCGGTCTCCTCGTACACCCTCACCGCCACCTACATGCAGTCCGGCTCGATGTGGTCCTCCGGCCACCACACCGGCCTCGACTTCGCCGCCCCCACGGGCACCCCGCTCAAGGCGGTCCACGGCGCGACCGTCAAGTCGGCGGGCTGGTCCGGCTCCTACGGCTACCGGATCGTCCTGGAGCTGGAGGACGGCACCGAGGTCTGGTACTGCCACCTCTCGTCCATGCTGGTCAGCGCCGGGCAGACCGTCTCCACCGGCGAGACCGTCGGCCGCGTCGGCGCCACCGGCAACGTCACCGGCGCCCACCTCCACATGGAGGTCCACACCCCCGGCGGCGACGGCATCGACCCGGCGTCCTGGCTCCGCTCCAAGGGCCTGAGCCTCTGAGGAACCGCACGGAATAGGCCCGGCGGCGGGAACGGTTGACCGACGCATGACCTCTCTCCGCCGACTGGGCACCTCCGATCTGCACGTCTTCCCCGTGGCCCTGGGCGGCAACGTCTTCGGCTGGACCGCCGACGAAGCGCAGTCCTTCGCCGTCCTCGACGCCTACGCCGCCGCAGGCGGCAACTTCGTCGACTCCGCCGACGTCTACTCCGCCTGGGCCGAGGGCAACGAGGGCGGCGAGTCCGAGACCGTCATCGGCCGCTGGCTCGCCTCCCGGGGCAACCGCTCCGACGTCCTCGTCGCCACCAAGGTCGGCGCCCACCCCCACTTCAAGGGGCTGTCCGCCACCACCATCAAGGCGGGCGCGGAGGAGTCCCTCCGCCGCCTCGGCACCGATCACATCGACCTCTACTACACCCACTTCGACGACGAGTCCGTCCCCGTCGAGGAGATCGTCACCGCCCTCGACCAGCTGGTGAGGGACGGAAAGGTGCGCGCCGTCGCCGCCTCCAACATCTCCCCCGAGCGGCTGCGCGCCTCCCTCGACTTCGCCGAGGCCGAGGGCCTCGCCCGGTACGTCGCCCTCCAGCCGCACTACAACCTGGTCTCGCGCGACACCTACGAGGGCCCGCTCCTGGAGACCGTCGAGCGGGCCGGGCTCTCCGCCGTCCCGTACTACGGGCTCGCGTCCGGCTTCCTCACCGGCAAGTACCGCCCCGGCGCCGGCGTCGACAGCGCCCGGGCCACCGGCGCCGCCAAGCACCTGGAGACCGAGCGGGGCCGGGCCGTGCTCGCCGCGCTCGACACGGTCGCCGAGGCCCACGGGGCCGCACCCGCCACCGTCGCCCTCGCCTGGCTCGCCTCCCGCCCGACCGTCGCCGCACCGATCGCCTCGGCCCGCACGGTCGAACAGCTCCCGGCCCTGGTCGCGGCCGCCGACCTCACCCTCACGGAGGCCGAGCTGACCCTCCTCACGGAGGCCTCCGCCGTCTAACTGCGGTACGGGTTGTAGCCGTCGTAATCCAGGTACTGCGGCGGCGCCCAGACCCGGCCCGTCGCCCGGGCCGCGTACGTGAGGGCCGGGGAGGCGACCGCGCGGCGCTGCCACAGGTGGTGCAGCAGCTCCTGCTCCCGGGCCGGGAAGTCGGGCCCGGCCGTGCCGCGCCGGGCCCGGTCCCGCAGGAACGCGAGGGTCGTCGCGAAGGACTCGTACTCGCCGACCGCCCGCGCGGCCGGCGGCCCGTACGTCCGGGCGGCGAACGAGCGGGCCACCTGCCGGGCGCGCATCGAGGACAGCGCGAGCGGCTCGGTGGGCGCGAGCCAGCCGGCCGCCGCGTACGCCGGGAGCTCCCCGGATATCGTGCGCAGCTCGCGCTGCCGGCTCCACACCGCCAGCCAGGTCAGCAGACCGAAGGCCGGGACCATGAGCGCCCCGTACACCGCGTAGAAGGCCAGCGGGCCGCCGAAGGTGGCCGAGCCGTTCCAGGCGGCGTGCAGGCTCATGGCGAGCAGCAGCCCGGCCAGGGGCAGCAGCACCCGGCGCAGCCGCTTCCCGCGCGGCGCGAGGGCGGCGAAGCCGAAACCGATGCCGGTGAGCACGGTGAACAGCGGATGCGCGAACGGCGACATCACGACCCGTACGAAGAAGGTCGCGGCGGTCACCGAACCGATGCCCGAGGAACCGAACTCCTGGTCCTCGCCGAAGGCGTTCCCGAGGTAGAGGACGTTCTCGGTGAAGGCGAAGCCGGTCGCGGTGAAACCGGCGACCACGACCCCGTCGACGAGGCCGCCGAAGTCCCTCCTGCGGAACAGGAACAGCAGCAGGACCGCCGCCGCCTTCGCGCTCTCCTCCACCACCGGCGCGACCACCGTGGCGCCGAGCGTGTCCGCCGAGTCCGGGTCCGCGGTGGCCGTGGCTATCCAGCGGACCGCGAAGGAGTTCGCCAGGATCGCGACGAGCGCGGCGGCGAAGGCACCCCAGGCGAAGGCGAACAGCATGTTCTTCCAGGGCCCCGGCTCGACCCGGTCGAGCCAGCGGAACGCCGACATCAGCAGCGGTACGGGAAGCACCGCGAGGCCCAGGCCGACGAGGAAGCCCTGCGTGCCGGTCTGCTCGCGGACCAGCGCCAGGATGACCAGGGCGCAGAGCGCGAGCAGCGTCACGACGGCGATCGCGCGGACCACCCGGCTGCGCCAGAAGGACCGTCGGGGCCGGTAGCGCCACTGGGATCGGTCGGCGGCGGCGGGGAAGGCCGGCTCCTCGGTGTCCCGGTGCGGGACGGGAACGGCGTCCGGCGGGGCGCCGGCGACTGGATTCGACACGTGATCGACCCTAACGAGCCGCACCGACACCGGCGACGGAGATATGCGTCCCGGGGTCACTTCCTCCGGGATCCGGGCCGTTTCCTCCGGAACCCGAAGCCGTTTCCTCCGGAACCCGGGGTCACTTCCTCCGGAAGAGGAGGTCGTGCACGACGTGTCCCTTGTCGAGCCCCTGTCCCTCGAAGCGGGTGAGGGGCCGGAAGGCGGGGCGGGGCGCATAGCCGCCGTCGGCCTGGGTGTTCTCGTAGTCCGGGTGCGCGGAGAGCACCTCGAGCATCTGCTCGGCGTACTCCTCCCAGTCCGTGGCGCAGTGCAGCACGGCCCCGGGCTTCATCCGCGGCGCCAGGAGGCCGAGGAACTCGGGCTGGATGAGCCGCCGCTTGTGGTGGCGCGCCTTGGGCCACGGGTCCGGGAAGTAGACCCTGCAGCCGTCGAGGGACGCGTCGGCGAGCATCTCGCGCAGCAGGATGACCGCGTCGCCGTTGGCGACCCGGACGTTGGTCAGACCGTTCCGGTCGGCGAGGCCGAGCAGATTGCCCTGGCCCGGGGTGTGCACGTCCACGGCGAGGATCCCGGTCCCGGGATCGGCGGCCGCCATCTGCGCGGTCGCCTCGCCCATGCCGAAGCCGATCTCGAGGACGACCGGAAGCCCCCCGAACATCTCGTCCAGATCGAGGACCCGCTTGCCGTCGATGTCGAGGCCCCAGTCGGGCCACCGCTTCAGCATGGCCTCGGCCTGTCCGTACGTGACACGGCTGCGGCGCGGCTGGAAGCTGCGGATCCGCCGCTCGTGGTGGGCCCCGGCGGGGTCGGGCATGGGCCCCTCGCCGGGGGCGAACATCCGGCTGCCCCGCCGCGCGGCGGGCTGTCCGGGGTCGGCGACGGGCTGCGGGCCGTTCTCAGTCTGCTCAGACACAATGCGCCCGATTCTACGGCGGACCCGGGGGAAGGGCCTCCGCGCCCGGCGGGCTACAGGCGGGACAGGGCCCGGGCCGCCACCTCGCGTCCGATCGGCAGGGAGGCCGTGGCCGCGGGCGAAGGCGCGTTCAGGACGTGGACCGTCCGGGGCGCCTCACGGATCAGGAAGTCGTCGACGAGCGTCCCGTCCCGCAGCACCGCCTGCGCCCGCACCCCCGGCGCGGCCCGCCGCAGGTCGGACTCCTCGACGATCGGCAGCAGCCGCCGCACGGCCTCCGTGAAGGCCCGCTTCGAGAGCGACCGGTGCAGCTCGCCCGCGCCGTACCGCCAGTGCTCGCGGGCGATCGCCCACGACCCGGGCCACGCCAGGGTGGCGCCCAGCTCGCGCGGGCGGACCACGGACCAGCCGTACCCCTCCTTCGCGAGCGCCGGGACCGCGTTCGGCCCGATGTGGACGCCGCCGTCGATGCCCCGGGTCAGGTGCACCCCGAGGAAGGGGAAGGCGGGGTCCGGCACGGGATAGACCAGGCCCCGCACGAGCGAGGGGTCCGCGAGCTCGTAGTACTCCCCCCGGAAGGGGACGATCCGCATGCCCGGGTCGTCGCCCGCGAGCCGGGCGATCCGGTCGCAGTGCAGCCCCGCGCAGTTCACCAGGACCTTCGCCCGCACCACGCGCCCGTCGGCGGTCCGCACGGCCGCGCCGAACGGCCGCCGGTCGATGACGGCGACCTCCGCGCCGTACAGGATCCGGGCCCCGGAGGACTCGGCGAGCCGCTCCGTCACCGCCCCGTAGTCGCAGATGCCGGTCGTGCCGACGTGGATCGCGGCGAGGCCCCGCACCCGCGGCTCGTACTCGCTGATCTGTGCCGGGCCGAGCTCGCGCACGGGGATGCCGTTCTCCCTGCCGCGCTGCACGAGCGCGTGCAGCCGGGGCAGCTCCTCGCGGTCGGTGGCGACGATGAGCTTCCCCGTCACTTCGTGCGGAATGCCCCACTCCGCGCAGAACTTGACCATTTCGGCCGCGCCCTGGACCGCGAACCGTGCCTTGAGCGACCCGGGGCGGTAGTAGATCCCGCTGTGGATCACCCCGCTGTTGCGCCCGGTCTGGTGGCGCGCGAGGGCGTGCTCCTTCTCCAGGACCGTGACCCGGGTGCCGGGAGCGGCGCGCGTCAGGGCGTACGCCGTCGACAGACCGACGATCCCGCCGCCGATCACCAGCACGTCGCAGTCAAACACCAGCGCCACCTCCCGTCCCCGATAGTGCACTGGCCCACTGACAACGCGGCTAAACGCCCACCTCGTGGGACGCGCGTCACTCCGGGTCCGCGGCCGGTTCCGGAGCGACGTCCGGGGAGGGGGCCGCCCCCCGCGCCGGAGCGACGCCCCGTGCGGCGGCCGCCCCTCACGCCGGAGCGACGAGCAGCGGCCGGGCCCGCTCGCGGAGTTCCATGACGCGCGGCTCGTCCCCGTACGGTTCGAGCCGGTGCAGCAGGTCCCGTACGTACTCGGTCGTCCGCGCCGAGGAGATCCGGCCCGCCACCTCCACCGCGCGCGTGCCCGCCGCGCAGGCCGCGTCCAGGTTGCCCGACTCCAGTTCGGCGACGGCGGAGACGACGAGCCGCAGCCCGTGCGAGCGGACGAACTCCTCCGTCGGCCGGGACAGCGCCTGTTCGGTGAAGCGCCGCACCTCGCGCGGCATCCTCAGGTCCCGGTAGCACTCGGCGGCGTCGGCGCAGAACCGGTCGTACGAGTAGAAGCCGAGCCAGGTCGGGTCGGCGTCGCCCTCCCGCGAGCGCTCCAGCCAGCCCTCGGCGGACTTCAGCGCGGCCGCGGCGGCGGCCCCGTCGCCGGCCTTGGCGTGCGCGCGGGCCTCGACGAGCCGGAAGAAGGACATGGTGCGGGCGGTGGCGAGCCCCCGGTTCCGTTCGAGCGCGGCCTGGGCGAGGTCGACGCCCTCGTCGGCGAAGCCCCGGTAGGTGGCCTGGAGGGACATGGAGGCGAGGACGTATCCGCCGAGGGGCACGTCGGCGGCGGCGCGGGCGAGCCGCAGGGCCTGGATGTAGTAGCGCTGGGCGGCCTCCTGCTGGCCGGTGTCGAAGGCCATCCAGCCGGCGAGCCGGGTGAGCTCGGCCGTCGCGCCGAACAGGTTCCGGCCGACCTCGTCCGAGTACGAACCGAGCAGCAGCGGCGCCGCGTCCACGCGTAAGCACTCGGGCACCATCGACGAACGCCAGTCCCCGCCGCCGTACTTGGAGTCCCAGCGCCGCGCGTCCTCGGCGGCCTCGCGGAGCTTGGCGACGTCGCTGTGGCCCACGCGCGCGTGCTCCGCGGCCGCCGCGGCGGGGCCGGTGCCCGCGCCGGGGCGCGGGGCCTCGCGCTCCACCGACGGGTCGGCGGGGGTTATCAGCCAGCGGGACGCGGGCGTCGCGTACGCACTGACCGAGAAGGACCCGGCGAGCGACTGCCAGATGCCGCCCCCGCCGGCCCGCCGGCCGGCGAGATCCAGCCGGTACAGGTCGGTGGCCGAGCGGACCGCCTCGCCGACGTCGCGCGGGAAGGCGAGCCCGACCTCGGGCGCCGGGTCGGCGTCCGCGAGGCCTATCTCGTGCAGCGGCACGGGCCGGCCCAGCTTCTGCCCGATCGCGGCGGCGATCAGGTGCGGGGCGGCGCCCTGCGGCACCATGCCCTTGGACACCCACCGGGCGACCGAGGTCTTGTCGTAACGAAGCGTCAGTCCCCGCTGCGCACCGAGGTCGTTGACGCGCCGGGCGAGCCCGGCGTTGCTGATTCCCGCGAGGGCGAGAACCGTGCCGAGCTTTTCGTTCGGCCCGCGTTGCTCCCTGGACATGACGCCACCCCTCGACCACCCAGACGGCCGCCACGACGCCGGGCATAGGCGTGCGGCATTCGTAAACACAGCGTAGTTCGCCGCATCCCTACCGTTAAGGGGCGGTGTTCCGTATGGCGAGATTGTTGTGTGAACGTGCGACGAACGGGTCCGGCGGGGCGGCTCGTGCTCCGGCCGTGTGGCCGTGCGCCCGGCCGTGCGCTCTCGTCCGGCCGACGGGGGAGCGCTTCCATGAGTACCGCGTGGGTCGGCCCGCCCGGCCGGGGACGGTGTCCCGGACCAGTGGGCCGGGGGACAACCGCCGTCCCATTCCCCGCGGGCGGCGGACGGCGCCGGGGGGCGGGAGCGCCTCCCGGACGGCCGAGGGCCGGCCCGGTGCCCGGCCGCCCCCGAAACATCGCGCGGGGGTCGATATTTGGCCGAATGGCGCCGGTGTCCCGTCGAAGATCAACCGGCCCATGCCAGGGGCGCATTCGGCTTTCGCGCGCGTGCGCCCGGACCCCGCCCCGTGCGCCGTTGTCATGGCAGCATGTCCTCCACCGAAACGGACGTGGAGGCGCCGATGCGATGGCTGGTGGGCTGGAGCAGTGTCGCCGCGAACGTCGCAACGACCGCTGCGGGCCGGGCGGGGACGGTCCACGGCACGCACGGCTCGGGACGCGCCTCCGGCTCCGGGACCCCCTCCGGCTCCCCGTACGACCCCGGATACGACCCCGTCTCCCCGTACGGCTCCGGCACCGGTCCCGGCTCCCCGTACGGCTCCGGTCCCGGCCCCGCGGCCGAGGGGCGCACGGTGCAACCGGTGGGCGCACAACTCCTGTGGGGCGACCCCGACCCCCTCTGGGCGGTCGGCGACTGGCGCCCCGACGAGGTCCGCGTGGTGGCCGTCGACGACCACACCCGCCTCGCCGTCCTCGGCTGCTGCGCCGCGAGCGACGAGGAACTGCGCATCGGGCTGCTCACCGCGCGCGGGGGAGCGCTGCGGCACCTGACCGCCTGGCCCGGCAGCTACACCGCCGTCGTGAAGGCCGGCCGCCGCGTCACCGTCACCGGCGACCTCGTGGGCGCCCGGCCGGTGTTCCACACCCCGTGGGCCGGCGGCACCGCGTACGCCACCGCCGCCCTGCCGCTCGCCGACCTCGTCGAGGCCCAGCTCGACATCGGCCACCTCGCCGCCCTGCTCGCCTGCCCCGAGACCCCGGAGGCGCTGCGCGACTCCACCCCGTACGAGGGCGTGCGACGGGTGCCGCCCGGCCACGCGCTGATCCTGCGGGAGGGCTCGCGCGAGATCACCGGCTACGAGCAGGTGGCCTCGCTCGCCGTCGCGGCGCCCGAGGCCGACCCCCGGGAGGCCGTCGAAGGGGTGCGGGACGCCCTCGTCGAGGCCGTGCGCGCCCGGCTCGCCGCCCCCCGGCACGCCCCCGAGGCGCCGCTCCCCGACCCGGGCCCGGTCCCCGGCATGGGCCCCGCCGACCGGCGCGCCGCCCGGGGCGCCGGCCCCGCGCCCGGCATCGGCGCCGACCTGTCCGGCGGCAGCGCCTCCGGCACGCTCGCCCTGCTCGCGGCGGGCCTCCCGGGGGTGCCGGGCACGATCACCGGCCAGGGCACCGGCGCGGGGGAGCGGCTGCTCGCCGTCACCTTCAACGACCTGGCGACCCGGGCCGGCGCGCGCCGCACGGCGGAACTGGAACGGGCCCGCGCGATCGCCGCCGACCCCCGCCTGCACCACGTCGTCGTCGCGGGCGGCGAGGAGGCCCTGCCGTACGCGGCGCTCGACGGGCCGCTCACCGACGAGCCGGGGCCCGCGCTCGTCATCGCCGAGCGGCACCGCAGACGGCTCGCCGGCGGCAGCGCCGACCACTTCACCGGCATGGGCGCCAAGCAGGTCCTGGACGCGCACCCGGCGCGCCTCGCCGACCTCCTGATGGACCGAAGACGCCGCTCCCTGGTGCGCCCGGTGACGGCGCTCGCCAAGGCCTCGGGGCCGTCGGCGGGAGCGTTCCTGGTGCCGCTGACCGTCTACCGGGCGGCGCGGAAGCTGGCCCGCACCCCGTACCGGACGGGTCTGGAGGCGGCGGCCCGGCGGGTCCTGGAGGCGAACCGCACGGCCCCGGACGGCTTCGGCCCGCTGGAGGCCTCGCTCTCCGCCCTCGCCTGGTCGCGGCCGGGCCCGGCGGCGCGCTGGCTGACGGGCGAGGCCCTCGCCGAAGTATCGGTTCGCCTGAACCGGGCGGCGACGCTCCCGGCCGCCGTCCAGCGCCCCGGCGAGGCACGCGCGCGTGCCGCCCTCGTCCGCGCGGCGGCCGACCACCGGGTCCTGGAACAGGCGGCGGAGATCCGGGGCCAGCGCCTCCACGCCCCCTTCCTCGACAACCAGGTCGTACGGGCCTGCCGCGACCTCCCCGAATCGCTCCGGGTCCAGCCGGACGCCCGGGCCGGCGTCCTGCGCGCGGTCCTCTCCGGCGCCGGCGTCCACGACGTCCCCGCCGGCTGGGGCGCCCCCCACCCGGCCGTCCCGGCCGCCGCCACGCGCGCGGGCCTGCGCGCCGCGCTCCCGCAACTCCTCGCCCTCTTCGACGCGCCGCTCCTCGCGGACGCCGGCCTGATCGAGGCCCGCGTCGTCCGCAAGGCGCTGCGCGCGGCGGCCGACGGCGCCCCCGTCCCCCTCGACGGCCTCGCCGACCTCGTCTCCACCGAACTCTGGCTCCGCCGCCTCCTCGCCCGCCGGGGCTCCTGCTGGACGGACACCACGACCCCCCGCCCCCCTCGCGCGGCCCAGGGCCCACTGATCCCGGCATCGCGGCGGTCGCTGCCGGCGTGAGGGTCCGCGAGGCCCTCCTCGTCGGCCGCGAGGCAGGCGAAGCCGTATCGACCGCGAGACAGGCGAAGCAGTGTCGACCGCGAGACAGGCGAAGCAGTGTCGACCGCGGGGCCGGCGAAGCCGTCGTCCGCTCCGGGCCCGCCGGGGACGACTACGCCCACGGGCACATCCACGAGCCGGGGCGGTCGTCCCGCTTCCCCGCCCTCTCGGCTCCGACCTGGACACCGGCGCCTCCCGAGGGACTCACCGCGACAAACTCCGAGGCGCCCTCCGAGCCCGCCCGACACAATGGGCCGGTGCGGTATCTCATCCTCGGCACCACCGAGGTCCTCCGGCCCGACGGCACCCCGCTGCCCCTCGGCGGTGCCCGGCTGCGCGCGCTGCTCGCCGCACTCGCGCTGCGCGGCGGACGGGCCGTCTCCGTCGGCGAGCTCGCCGACGACGTGTACGGGGACGACCCGCCGCAGGACGCCCCCGCCGCCCTCCAGGCCCTCGTCGGCCGCCTCCGCCGGATCCTCGGCCGGGAGGCCGTCGCCTCCGCCCCCGGCCCCGGCTACCGGCTCGTCGCCGGCCCCGACGACATCGACCTGTACGTCTTCCGGCGCCTGGCCGGGAACGGCGCCGCCCGCCTCGACGCCGGCGACCCCGACACCGCCGCCGCCCTCCTGCACGAGGCCCTCGGCCTCTTCCGCGGCCCCGCCCTCGCCGACCTGCCCGACCCGGCGGGCGTCCGGCCCGAGGCACAGCGGCTCGCGGCGCTCCGGCAGCGCGTCGAGGCCGACCTGCGCCGGGGCGCCACCGACGGACTCGTACCGGAGCTGACCGAGCTCACCACCACGTACCCGTACGACGAGGCCTTCCGCGCCCACCTCATCCGCGCCCTGCGGGCCGAGGGCCGCCACGCCGACGCCCTCACCGCGTACGAGTCGGCCCGCCGCACCCTCGCGGACGCCCTCGGCGCCGACCCGGGCCCCGAACTCACCGCCCTCCACCGCGAACTCCTCACCGGAGCCGCCCCGGACCCGAGTCCGAGTCCGGCCCCGACCCCGGCCGCGCCCGCCCCCGAGCCCCCGGCGCCACCCGCCCCCGCCCCGGTTCCACCCGCCTCCGCCCCCGAGCGGTCCGGAGAGACCGGCAACATCCGACCCCGGCTCACCTCCTTCGTCGGGCGCGAGCCCGAACTCGACGCCCTCCACGCGGACCTGTCCCGCTCCCGGCTCGTCACGCTCATCGGACCCGGCGGCTCCGGCAAGACGCGGCTCGCCGAGGAGGCCGCGCTCCGGGCCGCCGGCCCCGCCGCCTGGATCGCCGAACTCGCCCCGCTCGACGACCCCGACGCCGTCCCCGGAGCCGTCCTCTCCGCGCTCCGCCTCCGCGAGGTCAACCTGATCACCCGCGACGGGGCGTCGCTCCAGGACGACCCCACCGCCCACCTCGTCGAGCACCTGGCCCACCGCCCGCTGCTCCTCGTCCTCGACAACTGCGAGCACGTCATCGACGCGGCCGCCGCCCTCGCCGAGACCCTGCTCACCCACTGCCCGCGGCTCCGCGTCCTCGCCACCAGCCGGGAGCCCCTCGGCGTCCCCGGCGAGTCCGTCCGCCCCGTCGAGCCCCTCCCGCCCGGCCCCGCCCACCGCCTCTTCGCCGAGCGGGCCCGCACCGTGCGCCCCTCCTTCGACCTCGCCCGGGACGGCGGCGAGGCCGTCGACGAGATCTGCCGCCGCCTCGACGGCCTGCCGCTCGCCATCGAACTGGCCGCCGCCCGGCTCCGCCTCCTCACCCCGCGCCAGATAGCCGACCGCCTCGACGACCGGTTCCTCCTCCTCACCTCCGGCTCGCGGACCGTCCTGCCCCGCCAGCAGACCCTCCGCGCCGTCGTCGACTGGTCCTGGGACCTCCTCGACCCGGCCGAGCGCACCCTGCTCCGCCAGGTGTCGGTCTTCGCCGGGGGCTGGGACCTGGCCGCCGCCGAGGCCCTCTCCCCGGGCGCCGCCGACTCCCTGGGCGCCCTGGTCGACAAGTCCCTCGTCGTCGCCACCCCCACCGAGGGCGGCGAGATGCGCTACCGGCTCCTGGAGACCATCCACGAGTACGCGACCGAGCGCGCCGCCG
This sequence comes from Streptomyces sp. NPDC107498, assembly GCF_055582805.1. Taxonomy (NCBI): domain Bacteria; kingdom Bacillati; phylum Actinomycetota; class Actinomycetes; order Kitasatosporales; family Streptomycetaceae; genus Streptomyces; species Streptomyces sp. NPDC107498. The sequence continues at coordinate 74,557 of NZ_JBVJPE010000027.1, forward strand.
AGGACCCCGAGCTGCTCGCCGCCGCCGAAGCCACCCACACCGCCCACTTCACCGCCCTCGCCGAGGCCGCCGAGCCCCGCCTCCGCTCGGCGGAGCAGCTCCCCTGGATCGACCGCCTCGAACGGGACCTCGACAACATCCGCGCCGCCCTCCACCGCACCCTCGTCACGACCCCCGGGCCCTCGGCTCCGCTCGCACCGGGGGGACCCCCGCCCGACGAGGCCGCCGCCCTCCGGCTCGTCTTCGCCATGGGCTGGTTCTGGTGGCTGCGGAACTACCGCCCCGAGGGCCTGGCCTGGGTCGAGCGCACGATCGCCCTCGGCGAGGACCCGTCCGACCCCGCCGACCCCCGGTACTGGCCCCGCATGCACCTGCGCATGCTGCACTTCTTCCTCGCGGTCGAGAGCCACGCGATGGGCGACTTCCAGGAACCGGAGACCCGCGCGCTCGTCCGGCGCGTCCGCGACGCGTTCGGCGCGGACCCCGGCCCCGAGGCGGCCCGCTTCCCCGGCCTGCTCTGGCCCTTCACCGCGTACCTCACCGAGGAACCGGTCGTGATCCGCTCCCTCCTCGACACCGCCGTCGACAACTGCCGCCGCCACGGCGGCGACTGGGAGCTCGGCGTCAGCCTCATGTTCCGGACGCACATGGCCGTCGACATGCCCGGCGGCATGCCCGGCGTCGACGAGGCGCTGGCCGAACTCCGCGCCATCGCCCGACGCGTCGGCGACCGCTGGATGGGTGCCCAGATCGCGAGCGCGGCGGGCGAGTCGTACACGATGCGGGGCCGGCACACGGAGGCGGGCGAGGCGTACGAGGAGGCCCTCGGCCTCGCCCGCGAGGTCGGCGCCCACGCCGAGGCCCCGTTCCTCCTGGCCCGGCTGGCCGAACTGTCCTACCGCACCGGCGACCTGGAGACCGCCGGGCGGATCCTCGACGAGGCCGCACGGGAGGCCGACCGCCACCACGTACGCGACAGCCAGACCTACGTCCGCTTCCTCCGCGCGGCCTTCGCCCTCCACCGTCGTGACATCACCGAGGCCCGCGCCCAGCTGGAGGAGGCGAGCCGGACGGTCGCGCTCGGCACCCCGCCGCCCCACTTCGAGGCGGCGGTGACCGGGATCGCCGCCCGCGTCGAGGCGTACGAGGGCAAGGGCGTCGCCGCCGTCGCCACGGCCGTCACGGCCCTCCGCACCGCGCGGGACGCGCAGTGCGCGGACTTCGTCACCACCGGCCTGGGGGAGGGGCTCGCCATCGCCCTGGTCGAGGCGGGCGAGGCCGACCTCGCCGTACGGGTCCTGGCCGCCGTCGACCGGTGGCGCCGGGACACGCCCCGCTCGGTCCCCGAGCTGAAGGACACCGAGGCCGTGACGGCCCGGGCGCTCGTCGAGCTCGACGCTTCGGCCCTGGCGGCGGCCCGCGCGGCCGGTGCGGGCCTCGACCTCGACGAGGTCCTCGGCCTCGTCGAACCCTTCGCACCCGACCGGCCGGCCGCCGGGACGGGCGTCAGGAGCAGCTGATCCGGGACTCCGCCCAGTCGGCGACCGCGGCCCGGCCGAACGGCGTGTGCTCCTCCACCACGAGCCGGATCGTGGAGAGCCCGGAGAGGTCGACGTGCACCGGGACCGGCGGGTCGCCGGCCCGGATCACGTCGGAGCGCCAGAGCCGCTCGCCGTCCCCGTGGACGGAGAAGCGGACGCCGCCGACGCCGAGCCGGGCGCTCAGCTCGTCGACGCCGACGACCGCGTCGTAACTCGTGCACGGCCGGTTGAGGTCGATGAGCAGCGAGGACGGCGCGGGGACGCTCACCCCGTGCGCGTACCGCGTGCCGCCGACGGACAGGTCGTCGCGCTGCCACATCCAGCTGCTGTCCGAGAGGGACACCTCGGGCTCGGTGCCGTCGCCGAAGACCCCGTACCGCAGCTCGTTGACCTGGTAGACGGTCGGCGGCGCGGTCGGCGGCGCCGGTTCCGGGGCGGGCTTCTCGCGGGTGGGCGCCGGCTTGGGCACGGGCTTCGGGGACGGCTTGTGCGTCGGCTTCGGCGTGGGCTTCGGCGTGGGCCTGGGAGTCGGCTCGGGGCTGGGCTCCGGGGGAGGCGGCGGGGCGGGCGCCGGCGGCTCGGAGGGAACGGGCGGGGCCGGCGGCGCGGGCTCCGGGGAGGGCTTCGCCGGCGGCGCGGGCTCCGGCGGCGTGACGGGGGTGACGACCGGCTGGGCGGGCCGGGGCGCGGCCACGGGCTGCGGGTCCCCGGCCATGGACCAGACGAGCCCGGCGGCCGCGGCGACCGCCACGGCCGCCGCGATGCCGGCCTTCACGGGCGCGCCGAGCCCCTCGGCGGCACCGCCCGAGGCGGCGCCCCCGGAGGACCCGGAGGCGGCGGCCGCCGCGCCCGCGCCGGCCGCGGCGGCGGTGCCACCGGCGACGACACCGGCGGCCTTGAGCGAGTAGCCGGCGGCGAACCAGCCGATGACGGCCACCGGCAGGAGCGCGGGGATCCCGGCGTTCACGTGGGCCAGCTCACCGGCGGCGAGCCGGCACTTCGCGCATGCGTCCAGGTGTTTGCGCAGGCCGCGCTCGGCCCGCATCCGCAGCCCGCCGCGCGCGTAGGCGCCGAGCCGGTCCGCGTAGCGGGCGCAGTCGCCGCCCGCCGTCAGGGACTGGCTGACGTGCGCCTGGAGGTAGGCCTGCTTGAGGCCCTCGCGGGCCCGACTGGCGAGCACGGCGGTGGCGTTGGCGGTCAGCCCGAAGAGCGGGGCGACCTCGCTCGGGGACTCCTCCTCGACGGTGGTGTGCCAGAGCACGGCCTGCCAGCGCTCCGGCAGCGAGCGGAAGGCCTGCACGGCGAGGGACCGCTCGGCCTCGTGCATGGCGCGGACGTCCGCGCCGAGGTCCGTCGTGTCCCGGTCCGAGACCTCGGAGGAGCGGGCGGCGTCCGCGGCGAACACCGCGAAGTCCTCGACGAGGTGCTCGCGCCTCTGGGTCCTGGTCCAGTGCGCGGCGACCCGCCGGACGGTGGTCATGAGGTAGGCGCGCACGGCCTGTTCGGGCCCGGCCCCGCCGCGGACCGCCTGGAGGGTGCGGGCGAAGACCTCGGCGGTGAGGTCGTCGGCGGTGTGCGCGTCCCGGCAGCAGGTCCTGGCGTAACGGCGGACGGCCCCGGAGTGGCGGCGGAACAGCTCCTCGTACGCGGAGTCGTCGCCGTCCCGCATGAGCTGCACGAGCTCGGCGTCGGAGGGCGGCAGTGCGCGCGGCGGCGGAAGGACGGTGTCGGACTCGTCGTGACCGGCTCCGTCGTGACCGGCTCCGTCGTGACCGGCTCCGCCGTGGACGCCACCGGCGTGGACGCCGCCGTCGCCGTGACCGCCGTGACCGCTGCGATCGTCATGGGCGGCGCCGCCCTCGCCGTCGGCGCCGCCGCTACCGTCACCGCCGCCGGGTCTTGTCCCGCGGCTCGCGGCCCCGGCCCCGGCGACGCCCCCGGCCCCGGAACCCGCCCCGTGACCCGTCCCCGCGGGCTTGCCCTCACGCTGCTGCGGCACGCTCGCGTCGAGCGGCTCGGCGTGTCTGGTCGGCGCTCCCGGGGAGCCCGACGAACCGGCGGAAACGGCGGCCCCGGGCGATCCTGCGGCCCCGGGAGCCCCGCACGATCCGGCAGATCCGGAGACCCCCGCCGACCCGGCCGCCGACGGCGCTCCGGAGAGGCCTCCAGGCCCGCCCTGGCTCGGTACCTGCCGGGAGGGAGGGCCTCCGGCCGCCGCGCCGCCGCCGTTGCCCAGCGGATCGTCCCGACTGTCACCGCTCATCGCGGAAGCCCCCGTACGCACGCTCAGACCCGAATGTCGGCCAAGCCTGCCACAGCGCGCGGGCACGCCGAGGCGTCGCGTCCACTTACCACTCGTCCGGGGCGACTTCGCGTATCCGGGCGTAACCGCTCACACGTTCGTGCCGTGATCATCGGCCGCCCGGACCACGAGAAGCACAGCCGTACGAAAACGGCCGGGGCCTCCTACCGGGAGCGCAGGCCCTCCAGGAGGATGTCGAGGAGCCGGGCCGAGGCCGCCGCCTGCTGCACCGCGTCCGGCAGGGCCGGCGCGGCGGTGGCGATGACGAGGAGGACGTCCGCCACGGTCACGTCCGCCCGCAGCTCACCCGCCTCACGCGCCCGGTCGACCAACCGCCCGACGACCTCCAGGAGCTCCGAGGCCCCCGCGTCGTCCCGCTCGTCGGCCGGCACCCCGCGCGGCGCGACCACGCGCGCGTCGGTCTGCTCGGCGCCACCCCGCTGGTACGGCACCCGGGCGGCCTCGTCCACGTCGTCCGCGAGGAGCGGCGCCCCGGACTCGTCCACGCCCACCCGCAGCACCTGCGGCGGCAGGAGGCGCCCCGCACCCGAGGCCACCGAGGTCCGCAGGAACCGGGAGAGCGCCGACCACGGCTCCTCCTCCTGGCCCAGCGCGGCCCGCGCCTGCTCGGTCAGCCGGGAGGTCTCCTCCTCGGCTATCCGCCGCACCAGCACGTCCTTGCTGGGGAAGCGGCGGTAGACGGTGCCGACGCCGACCCGGGCGCGGCGCGCCACGTCCTCCATCGGAGCCCCGTAGCCGAGCTCGCCGAACACCTCGCGGGCGGCCCGCAGCACGTGCTCCAGATTGCGCTGGGCGTCCACCCGCAGCGGCACGGACCTGCCGCCCGCCACCGGAACCCCGCCCCGCGCCTCGGCCGTCCCGGGGACGTGCCCGTCGACGACGGTCGCCGTACCGGAGCCCGACTGCCACCGTGAATCCTGAATCTGCATAAGCGTTCCCCCGCTCATGATGTCTCCCCCCGGAGACTCCCCGCCCTGACACGGGGCTCCGGCGGGCGAGCGCTTCGGTCCACGCGCGCGCCCGATCCGACACCCCGACGAGGTACGAACATAGTTGAGTCGGGGTCAATTCAGAAGGGGGAGTTCCGTACGGTGCGCCCCCCGATCGGAGCAAGGCCCGGAAGGCTCCCGATTCCGACCCCTCTTCGAACCGGCCCCACCCGCCGTGACCTGCGTGCTCATCCCCGCATGCCCGTCGTGCGCCACCCCGCGCCTCCGTACCCCTCCGGTCACACAATTTGCCGGGCCTGTGGACAAACCACGGACGGCGGTGCGTCATGGGACAGTGACCGAACCTGCGCGCATTCTCGTGATCGGCGGTGGATACGTCGGCATGTACACCGCGCTGCGCCTCCAGCGGCAGCTCAGGCCGGAGCTCGGAGACGGCACCGCCGAGATCGTGGTGGTCACCCCCGAGCCGTACATGACGTACCAGCCGTTCCTGCCGGAGGCCGCGGCCGGCTCCATCTCCCCGCGCCACGTCGTCGTGCCGCTCCGCCGGGTCCTGGACCGCTGCCGCATCGTCATCGGCGAGGTCCGCTCCGTCGACCACGCCAGGCGCACCGTGACCCTCTCCACCCTCGCCACCGAGGAGGAGGGCGCCGGCACCGTCGACATGACGTACGACGAGCTGGTCATCGCGCCGGGCTCCGTCTCCCGCACCCTCCCGGTCCCCGGCCTCGCCGACCACGGCATCGGCTTCAAGACCGTCGAGGAGGCCATCGGCCTGCGCAACCACGTCATCGAGCAGATGGACATCGCCTCCTCCACCCGCGATCCCGCCATCCGCGACGCCGCCCTCACCTTCGTCTTCGTCGGCGGCGGCTACGCGGGCGTGGAGGCCCTCGCCGAGCTGGAGGACATGGCCCGCTACACCGCGCGCTACTACCACAACGTCAAGCCAGAGGACCTGCGCTGGGTCCTCGTCGAGGCCTCCGACCGGATCCTCCCCGAGGTCGGCGAGGAGATGGGCCGCTACGCCGTCCGCGAGCTGCGCGCCCGGAACATCGACGTCCGCCTGCGGACCCGCCTCGAGACCTGCGAGGACCGGGTCGCCGTCCTCAGCGACGGCACCCGCCTGCCCACCCGCACGGTCGTCTGGACCGCCGGCGTGAAGCCCGCTCCCCTCCTCGCCGCCACCGACCTGCCGCTGGACGAACGCGGAAGGCTCCGCTGCACCGCCCGGCTCACCGTCGACGGCGCCGCGCACGCCTGGGCGGCCGGCGACGCCGCCGCCGTCCCCGACGTGACGGCGAAGGAACCGGGCAAGGAGTGCGCGCCCAACGCCCAGCACGCCGTCCGCCAGGCCAAGGTGCTCGCCGAGAACATCGCGGCTTCCCTGCGCGGGCAGCCGCTCAAGGAGTACGCGCACGCGTACGTGGGCTCCGTCGCCTCCCTGGGCCTCCACAAGGGCGTCGCCCACGTCTACGGACGCAAGCTCAAGGGATATCCGGCCTGGTTCATGCACCGCGCCTACCACCTCAGCCGGGTGCCCACCTTCAACCGCAAGGCCCGGGTCCTCGCCGAATGGACCCTGTCCGGCCTGTTCAAACGGGAGATCGTCTCCCTCGGCTCGCTGGAACACCCCAGGGCAGAATTCGAACTCGCCGCCGCTCCACCCCCCGGCGACCACGACAAGCCACGGTCCTGACATCACTGTCAGTGCACTCGTCCACACTGGACGTGTGACCATAGGTGGGCTCACACCTGCACAGCGTGACTCTGCACGGCACCGACACCACGAGGCATACACATCCGTGAACTTCACCCGTTGGAGCGCCCGGCTCCCCGGCACGCAGCGCCGCGCGGCGCGGGGGCCCGAAGGCTCCGTGCCCGCCGCCCGCGGTGAGTACGGTCAGCAGTTGGAGCAGCTCACCGACAGCGCTGCGGAGACCGCCGACGTCCCCGCCCTGGAGGACTTCTCCGTACGGGAGCTGCTCGGCCGCCTCCCCGGCCTCGTCGCGCTCGTGCACGGCCCCGAGCACCGCATCGCGTACGTGAACGACGCGTACGCCGCCGCCTTCGGCCCCCGCCCCGCCGGCGCCACCGTCGCCGACACCTGCCCGGAGGCCGAGGAGCTCGGCCTGCTGCCCCTCATGGACCAGGTGCTGCGCAGCGGCAAGCCCCGCACGGTCAAGTCCCGCCGCACCCGGGACGGCGGCTCGTACACGGTCACGTGCCTGCCCGTCGACAGCCCCCGCCTCGACGGCGGCGGAGTCCTCGTCCACGCCGCCGACGTCACCGACCACGCCGAGGCCGCCGAGCGGCTCCGGGCCAGCGAGCGCAGACACCGCGAGACCGCCGTCACCCTCCAGCGCTCCCTGCTCCCGCAGGAACTGGAGCAGCCCGACGACCTGCGGATCGCCGCCACCTACCAGCCCGGCGTCGCGGACGCGGCCGTCGGCGGCGACTGGTACGACGTGATCACCCTCGGCGCGGGGCGCACCGCGCTCGTCATCGGCGACGTGATGGGCCGGGGCGTGCGCGCCGCCGCCGTCATGGGCCAGCTCCGCACCGCCGTCCGGGCCTACGCGCGCCTGGACCTGCCCCCGCACGAGGTCCTCCAGCTCCTCGACGGCCTCGCCGCCGAGATCGACGCCAGCCAGATCGCCACCTGTGTGTACGCGATCCACGACCCCAGCGAGGGCAAGCTGGTGTACGCCTCCGCCGGCCACCTCCCGATCCTCGTACGGGACGAGGACGGCACCGTCCGCCGCGCCGAGGACCCGACCGGCCCGCCCCTGGGCACCGGCGGCTGGCTGCACGCCTCGGGCTCCATCCCCCTGCCGCCCGGCTCCACCGCCGTCCTCTACACGGACGGTCTCGTCGAGCGCCGCCGCGAGGACATCGACGAGGGCGTCGCCGCCCTGGCCCGGGCCCTGGCCGGCGCCGACGGCACCCCGCAGGTCGTCTGCGACCGACTCCTCCGCGCCCTCGGGGTCACCGCCGAGCACGACGACGACGTCGCCGTGCTGGTCGTCCAGCACCCCTCCCGCAAGGGCGCGGACGCCGAGCTCTTCCACAACGCCGCCCTGGAACTGCTCGGCGGGGTGGAGGCCGCCCCCCGCGCGCGTGCCTTCGCCTCCGGGGTCCTGTCGTCCTGGCGGTTCCCGGTCGAGCTGCGCGACCTGGGCGTCCTCGCCACCAGCGAGCTGGTGGCGAACTCCCTCCAGCACGGCACCCCGCCCATGCGCCTGCGCCTGCGCCGTACCGACCGGCGACTGATCATCGAGGTCACGGACGGCGACGACCACCTGCCGCGCCGCCGCAGGGCGGAAACGGAGGACGAGGCGGGTCGCGGAATCTCGATCATCGCGACGATCGCCTCGTCCTGGGGAAGCCGCCGCACGCCCGGCGGCGGCAAAGCGGTCTGGTGCGAGTTCGCCCTGCCGGACTGATCCGGACTAGGCGGTGGCGGTCTCGCTCTCGCGGACCGGCTCGTGCCGTGCGACCACCTTCGACGGCTTGAGGGCCAGTGACGGCTGGTCCTGCTCGGGAGTGAGCCGCCGGCCCAGCCGGACGGCCAGGAAGGTGATCCCGAGCGAGAAGAGCACGAAGGTCACGATGTACGGCCCGTGCAGCGCGGCCCCCATGGGCCCGCCCACGGCCGGACCGACGGCCAGCGCCAGCTGCTTCACCAGGGCGAAGGCCGAGTTGTACGACCCGACCATCGACTCCGGTGCCAGATCGGCCACCAGCGGCGCCACGGTCGGCGACAGCATCGCCTCACCGAGCCCGAAGAGGGCGTACGTGGAGACGAAGGCCGCCGTCGCCATGGCCTGGCTGCCGTGCCCGAGGCCCGCGTACCCGGCGATGAGCCAGGCCACGGCCCAGATCAGACCCACGGCCGCGATCACCCTGGTCCGCTTCCGGCGCTCGACGAACCGCAGCACCAGGAACTGGGCGACCACGATCACCGCCGTGTTGGCGGCGAGGGCCATCCCGAGCGTCGACGGCTCGATGCCGGCGGCCTCCGTGCCGTACGCGGCGAGACCCGACTCGAACTGCCCGTAGCAGGCGAAGAACAGCACGAAGCCGAGGACGCACAGCTGCACCATGGCCTTGTGCCCGAGCAGCGCGCGGACGCCACCGGCCTTCCCGCCCTCGGACGGACGGGTGTCCTGGAACGCGGGGGAGCCCGGCATCCGAACGGTCCCCACGACCGCGGCGAGCACGAGGAACATCGCCGCCTCGATCGAGAACAGCAGGATGAAGCTGCCCGGCCGGCTCGTGTCGACCAGCAGGCCGCCGATCAGGCCGCCGATGCCGAGCCCGAGGTTCTGCAGGAAGAACTGCATCGCGAAGGCCCGCGTGCGCCGGACCGGCTCCGAGCACCAGACGATCATCGTGGCGAGGGCCGGCTGGAGCACGGCCGTACCGGCACCGAGCAGCGCCGCAGCCCCCACGGCCGCCGGCACGCTGGAGGCGAAGCCCATCGCCACCGCGCCCGCCGCCGCCAGGACCGAGGCCACCAGCAGGACGGGCACGGGCCCGCGCCGGTCGATGGCCCGTCCGCTGAAGGGCAGCACCACCAGTGCGGCCATGGCGAAGACGGCCAGCACGATGCCCGCCGTGGCCGCGCCCAGATCCCGCACCTGTGCGACGTACACATAGAGGTACGGCACGGTGAAACCGAGTCCGAACGCGCTCAGCGCGCTACCTGCCTGAATCCGGCGCATCGCCGCGCCCCTCGCCTTGGTCACACTCACCCACTTCGGTCGCGGGTTCAGAGCTGTAGGCCTGAACCCTCAAGACTTCAATACTAAAGTTGAGGTCTTAACAGTACACACTGAAGGACTTCAATGCCAACGAGGCCGTGGGATACTCCCCGCATGTCCGACACCGCTCCCCAGGAGCCGAGCCTCGACGAGCAGATCGCCGCGTACCAGCGCGAGTACCGCGACCTCGACCCGCAGGTGGAGAAGGTCGTCTCCGCCCTCGGCCGGCTGAACCGCCGGATGAACGTGGCGTACGGTCGCCAGCTCGCCGACCTCGGCATCAGCAACGCCGAGTGGGAGGTCCTCAAGACCCTGGTCCTCTCCGGGGAGCCCTACCGCCTGGGCCCCGGCGAGCTCGCCAAGCGCCTGGGCCTCACCCCGGCCGCGATGACCCACCGCATCGACCGCATGGCCGGCGAGGGCCTGGTCACCCGCGACCGCGACGAGAACAACCGCGTCCGCGTGATCGTCGAGCTCACCGACGAGGGCCGCTCGAAGTGGCTGGAGGCCATGCACATGGCCACCGACTTCGAGGAGGACCTGCTCCAGGACCTCACGACGGAGGAGAAGGGCGTCCTCGGTGATGTCCTCATCCGTCTCCTCCGCCGCGTGGAGCTCACCCAGCCCGACGCCGGCGGCCGCCTGACGGACCTCGACTGACCCACCGGACAGGGATTGAACGGGGGACGAGCGGGGCATGAGGGAGGGTTGACACGCCCCTCCCGGATGCGTAGTGTTCTCCGAGTTGTCACGGAGCCGGAACGGTTCTTCGACAACCACTCACGCCGCTGATGCGGCACCTCTACTCAGCACGAACTCCCCACCGGGATGAATTTCGGCGTGCCGAAATTCATTTCGAAAGACTCGATTATGAGTCGCCGGGAAGAACCGCTAGAGTTTGAGACGTCGGAACGGCCCAACGGCCGGAAAGACAAATCCCGCCGACTGGGAATCGGACGCCGAAAGGATCTGATAGAGTCGGAATCGCCGGAAGGGCCCGGAGCGAAAGAGAACGGGACCGGAAAGCGCCGAGGAAATCGGGTCGGAAAGATCTGATAGAGTCGGAAACGAAGGAAGCGCCCGGAGGGCCCGGAGATCGGGACCGAAGGAAGCGTCCGCACCT